>NZ_JBIWNS010000004.1:0-483438 GCF_044767325.1 Herbaspirillum sp. NPDC101397 | reverse complement strand
ACACTGCTAACAGAATATTTTTTCTCATAAGCAAGACGAAGATTGGCAACTTGTCTATTCAGAATTGGCGTCCGCTGCTGGCCGATTGCGGACCTTCGGAAATAAAATTCATGGCAAGCGAAGGTTGATGCAGCAGCGCTCCGTAAGTTCGCGCGGGTGTGAGGGAAGCAAACGCCCCTCCATGTAGGGGCCATCAATGTTTGGGACTATTCAACCCGGATGATTACGGTGCCCTCTCCATAATCAACTTCTCCGTATTGCTTGTTAAGCACCGTAGAGGCCGGAAACTCGAAACTTCGTTCAATCAAATCGAAGTCAATTGGTTTCCTCAAGATTGCAAAATAGCCTGTCGGATTGCTTCCCGATCGGTAGGTTGTCGCGAGCTGATTACCGTGTGCAAGTAACAAGTTTAATATTGGGTCCAATAATGCATATCTTGGCAACCCGACAAAATCATCTCTACATAGCTTCACTTTCATTACTTTCTCTTTCTGGCGGATTGCGGACCCCAAGATATTAAGCGGCGTCGTCAAGGTATCCTTGTCCCGCATGCGTATATTGCAGCGCCGAGCCGTACTCTTTCGCCACCAAAAAAGCCGCATCAAGAAAGCGCAGGGTTTCATCAGTAGGTCGAAAGTGGCAATATATTTCAATAACGCGCGGTCGGCCCTGAGCTGCGGGATAGGCTTCGAAAATTTCCCCAGACTCAATAAATCCAAGATAGCGATTTATTTTCTCCTCGAGCAATAGCAGGCTCTCCCTATCCCATGGCATATGAGCAAAGATGCTGAGGACAACACTCCCGGTTTCTTTGTCAATACCGGCAGCATCAATGACCGAGGAATTTTCTATTGTCATATTAAGAACTCATGAAGCATGAACGTCTGTTCTTGGCCCAAAGCGGGCCACTTCGCTTCGGTCGTCAGTAGTTCTATTTTAAGAACTAACAAGCTATTTCCTTTCCACGCAACTCGGATAAGGCATCGTCTCCCCAGTAACAATTTTACAAAGCTTAAACGGCATTAATAATTTAAACCGATCTATCCACTCGGTGCTATCGATTTCTAATGCGGTTGAAGAAGCTGTTCCTTGTATTGCCCACTGAAGACTGTAGTAATCCTCCATCCCCTTCACCGCTGCGATGATCATCGCCTCGCTAGTATGTCCGGACGATGTAGGCGACGTTCCGCAACTCACAACAGCAGTAAATGCATCGTTGCCATCAATCTTGGCTTGCGATATTGCTTTGACACTAAAGGATTCCGGGCATGCCCGTTTATACGCGCCGGCAAACGTCTCAACAAATTTCTGAGGCGTGACATTCATATTGGAGGAGAGTCCCTTTACTGCGGTGAGGGTAATCATCTGCGTCCAGCTCTTAACGGACTCTCCGCTCGGAACAGCTTCTCTTATGTAGTTAGGTCCATTTGTCTTTTCAAACGCTGACTTGAAATTGGATGGCATAGAAAATGCCACTATTTGTCCGTAGACCGGACTGACGTTGGTATATGACTTGGCGTTCCTGAGAATTTCATCCAATTTTTCTTTTGATACATCTGTCTGAGCAAATGCGGAGAGCGATACCGTAATAAAAGCCAATAGACCGAAAGATACTATTTTTTTTATCAATTTAATTCCCCGTTGTTTTTAATCTTTTTATCTAAGAACTACTATTCAACTGAAATAACGAATTTGCACGGAAAAATGCAGAAAGTCGCCACAGCTTATTTCCGCTCCTGGTCGATTGCAAACGTTGACGCCCAATCTACTCGAAACTGTATCAGAATTTCTTGCTGGGGAATATTTTGTCCAAACCGGCGCAAATCGGCGAATCCGCGCACTGTATGCGCGACCAGTGATCCTTGCCCGGCCTGACTTTGCGGCTCGCCGTCCACATGCTCTTTTGACTCATAATCCGTTGGTACCCTCGTAATTCGATCGGCATCATGCGGTTCGGCGCTTCGGTGCTTGATCGCAATCAAAATATAAAATCGGCTAGAATGCGCGCTCAAATAAAGTCATTACAAATAAACGGGGGGCAGCATGAAGAACGTTTGGGGCATTACTTTGTTGATTATATTGGCACTCGCAGGATGTGCAACACAGAAGCAACTCGTACCGACAGGTGGCAGTAAAGCCGACGGCACGGTGAAATTATCTTTTGAGCATGGGCCTTTCGAAACGCCAAGAATAAACATGACTCAAGGTACCGCTGCAGCCAAACGACGTTGCGAAGCGTGGGGCTATTCGGGAGCAGAACCATTCGGCGGTTCGACGAAGCAATGCGTTGAAAATTCGGGGAGAACCTGCGGCACCTGGCGCGTGACATATGAGTTCCAATGCACCGGCACCAACACCCATGACAGATAGTTAAACAATATTTAACCGTAGCAGCCCATCTCGGGCATCAAAGAAAAAGCCCGCTGAGCGGGCTTTTTCTTTGGACTTGGATGCCGGCTTCTGGCCGATAGCGGAACATCTACTCCAATTTTTGCCCAAAAGAAGACACGATCGTAGAACGGAGATGCCCTTCAGCTATTTCAAGACTCTCGAACATGGATCCCTTCTCAGTGTTATGCCATATGGGAAGACGCCACTGGGGTTCCTCAGCGCAAAAGCGGAAAAAAGGAGGGGGAGGCAACTTGCCGGAAGCGGACAACTTGACTTCAGGTCTTGATGCAAAAGAAGCGCCAGCTGCCGACTGGTATTGCTGCGACAACTACCATGTCGATTTGATTCCTTCCTCGCTGGCGGTCGCTTCCGGCGCCCGACCTCTCCGGTCAGCGCCAAAGCGCGCACAGTCCTTGCCGCCATCACTCTCCGTTGTCGCCTGCCAGAATAGCCCGAAGCTGCTCTTCAAATACTTCCGGCGGCTGGCCTCCCGAAATCAGGTAGCGGTCATTCACGATGACGGCCGGCACGCTGCGGATGCCGCGCTGGGTCCACAGCGTTTCTTCTTGCCTCACTTCCTGAGCGAATCGATCGGACGCCAATACTTCGCTTGCCTCGGCGCCATCCAGGCCGGCTTGTGTGGCGAGTTCCGCCAGCACGTGTCTGTCTGCGATGTTTTTGCCGTCAGTGAAATAGGCCTTGAGCAGGACCAGTTTGAGCGCCGCTTGTGCATTCTTCTCTTTCGCCCAGGCGAGCAGGCGGTGCGCGTCGAAGGTGTTGTAGACGAGGCTGGCGTCATCGCGGTTCATGGTGAAACCGACGGTGGCCGCCCGGGCGCGGATCTGTTCGCGGTTGATGCGCGCCTGGTCGGCGGTGATGCCGTATTTCTCGGTGATGTGTTCCAGTTGCGGCTGCCCGGCTGCGGGCATGCCGGGGTTGAGCTCGAAGGGGTGGACGGCGAAGTCGATGCGCGTCTCCGGACCGAGGCGTTCGAGCGCGATATTGAGGCCAGCCAGTCCGATCGCACACCAGGGGCATACCACGTCGGAAACGAAATCGATTTTCAAAGCATTATTCATGGCGATACCTTATGGCATGGCGCCCGTCGTCGGGCGGCGTTGATGGATGAAGACATTGTAAGGCGGATGCGCGAGTGCCGTCCGGGGCGTCCCGGAGATGTGCGGCGCCGGCCGCGTGCCGACATCTCCAGGTGACCCGAGTGACGGCAATAAAGGGTTGATCATTTAAATATGTACGCTTATAATAAGTTTACTTATTAAATGGAGTTCAACATGCCAGTCACCACGCACGCCACTGCTTCCTATCATCACGACACCATTGCATCGGCCGCCGCCATCTGGGAATTCTTCAAGGCCGTTTCCGATTGGAAGAGCTGGAATGCGGGCGTATACTCTTGCGAGCTTGACGGCCCCTTCGCCGAGGGCGTCTGGATGAGGATGGTGCTGCCTGATCAGGAAGTCATCCGGTCGCAACTGATCGAAGTCAGCGCGCCCAATTCGTTCACGGACGAGACCATGCTTGGCGACGTTGCGGTGCGCGTAAAGCATGAAATCCGTCCGCTCCCGAACGGGACCCATCGGATTGTGTATACGATCGATGTCGAGGGGGAGGGCGCCGAAGATATTTGCGCCGGTGTTTCCGCAGACTTTCCGGATGTCTTGCGCGCACTCGCGGCCCAGGCAGAAACGCAGCGCAGCCAGTGAGCCAGGCAATCCACGTTGATTTCACAGCACCGAGGTATGAATGTCAAAGACCAAGCCGCTTCCGACCAGCCATCACGGACCTTCAGACAGTCCGGGTTTTTTGCTCTGGCGCATATCCAATACGTGGCAGCGTGAACAGCGCGCCGCCTTGCAGCCGCTGGGTTTGACGCATACGCAATTTGTGATGCTGGCAGTCGCCACATGGTTTGGTTCGGACGAGCCGCTCACGCAGATGCGCTTGTCACAGCTGACAGGCAGCGATCCGATGACGACTTCTCAGGTAATCAGGGCCTTGCTTGCAGATGGGTTGTTCGAGAGGGAGGCCCATCCTACCGATACCAGGGCCAAGGTCATCTCGGTGTCCAAGGCAGGACGTGATCTTGCGCGCAAGGCGGTGGTTGTCGTCGAGGCGGTCGACCGCAAGTTCTTTGCACCCTTGGGCGAGCAACAGTCCAGTCTCGTGCATCTCTTCCAGAAATTGCTCGACAAGCAATAAGCGCCGGCATCACACTGCCGGATTCTCCTGATGCCGGTAAAGAATCGCTTTCAGGAACAGCTTGAGATCCCGCTCCAGGTCGACGCCAAAATCCTGTCTGGCGATGCCCCGAAATGTCGCCGGCTCCAGCAAAGGATCGATGTCATCGGTCGTCCGCACGGCGCCACCCAGCGCGTCGAATCTGACGGCATAGGAGTAGTCGGGATTCGCTACGGAATCGGGATTGTGCGCATGACGCCGCACGTGGAAACTCAGGCTCAGGTATTCCGGCTTCTGGGCATCCTCGCACACTTCACCGGCCCACCAACCCGCCGCCTGCAATTCAGTTCTCAATGCTGCGACCGTGTTCTTCACCGTGTCCGCGGCCCTGGCGGTGATCATGTCAAAGTCCTCCAGCGCCTGCCGCAATTCATCTTCCGCCGCTTGCTTCTCGGACGCTATCTCGCGCAGCGCCTCAGCCAGTATTCCCATGGTTCTTCTTTCAGTTCGTCGAAGAGGGAATGGTAGCCGACAAGCGCCGGAAATCCATGAAGAATTTACCGGCAGGGCGACTCGCTGGCTGATCCTTTGCGGCGAACGTACAGAATGTTCTATCATGAGCTTCCATTCATGAAGAGCGGCTTGCGACTTGTCCGCCGGGAACGATACGATGAGAGACTTGCCGCCTACCGCCACCCTGCGCGCCTTTGAAGTGGCGACACGCCACGCTACCTTCACCTCCGCCTCGGAGGAACTGCATGTCACCCAGAGTGCGGTCAGTCATCAGCTCAGGCATCTTGAGGAAATCTGGGGACTGCAGTTGTTCCAGCGCGGGAAGTCGTTGACGCTGACACCGGCCGGCGCAGCGCTGGCGCCGATCGTGCGCGCGTTCTTCATGAATCTGGAGGCGACGCTCACTGACCTGCGCGAGCAGAAGGGCCGGGTCCGGCTCAAGGTCAGCACCACCTATTCCTTCGCGCTGAAATGGCTGCTGCCCCGATTGCCCGCCCTGGCCGAGCAACATCCAGAAATCCTGGTCACGCTGGAAACCACCGACAAGGCCATCAACTTTTCCAGCGCGGAGCCGGACGTGGCGATTCGGTTCGGCACCGGCAACTATCCGGCGCTGCACTCGGAATTCATGTTCAGGGAACAGATCTTCCCGGTCGCCAGTCCCGACCTGCTCAAACGCTTCGGCATGCCGCAGGAGCCCGCCGAATTGTTGCGCTATCCACTGTTGACGCGAGACGGCGCAGACCTGGTGCCGAAGTGGGAGTTCTGGTTCCAGCAAATCGGCGTGGGCATTTCTGCGCTCAAGGAAAACGTCCGCTTCGCCGACACCAACATGACCATCGAGGCGGCATTGCTAGGCCAGGGAGTTGCGCTGGCGCGCAGCGGCCATGTCGAGACCGAGCTCGGGGAAGGCAGCCTGGTGCGGTTGTTCGACCTGCCGTTTCCTTCTCCGGTCGCCTACTATTTCGTCTGCCCCAAAGGCGTCGAATCGCAGCCGCACGTCGTCAGCTTCCGCAACTGGCTGCTGGAGGAGTCGGGCAGGGCCGAGCAGGGCTACAGATAAGAGTGCAGAGGGGTATGAAGAATTGCTCATCCCTGAATGAAGAGACTTCGCTTTAGTCGGGGCGCCGGTTTGCTTAGTATGGCGCATGCCCTTTCACATCATTGCACTGATACTTTTTGCGGCGCTCCTGCACGCAAGCTGGAACGCCCTCTTGCGAGGCGGCGCCGACAGGCTGTGGTCGATGACCATCATGTGTCTGGCGGTGGCGCTTGCCAGCGGCGCTGTCGCCTTGTTCCTCGCACCACCGGCCAGGGCCAGCTGGATGTACGCGGTGCTGTCTGCGGTGCTGCATGTCGGCTACAACCTGTTTCTCGTGCGCAGCTATCGCGCCGGCGACCTTGGACAAACCTATCCCATTTCACGCGGCTCTTCCCCGCTGCTGATCACCATCGCGGCATCGGCTTTTGCCGGCGAGCGGGTGGCGCTGAGCGCCCTGCTTGGCATCGCACTGGTGGCCGGCGGCATCATTTCGCTGGCCTTCAACGGCCGCAAGCTGGCCGTGCCGAGCCTGCCGTATGCGCTGGGTACCGGCTGTTTCATTGCCGCCTACAGCGTGGTGGACGGCATCGGCGTACGCCTGTCGGGCGCGCCGATGGCGTACACGGCATGGATGTGCGCCTTGTGGGGTGTGCTGATGCCGGCGGTCTACATCGGCCTGCGCGATGCCGGCAGTTTATTCACCATGCGGCCGGGATTCCTCACCGCCTTCGTCGGCGGCCTGGTCTCGCTGCTGGCATATGGCATCGTCATCTACGCCATGTCCGGCGCACCCATGGGCGCCGTGTCGGCGCTGCGTGAAACCAGCGTGCTGTTTGCCGCGCTGATCGGCTATTTCTTCCTCGGCGAGACCCTCACCGTGCGCAAGATGCTGGCGTGTGCGGTGATTGCCGCCGGCACCATCATCATCGGTTGACGGCGCATTGCTGCGCACGCCTGCCTGTTTTTTTCACCACCACACAAAGGTCCTTAACATGGATACGGTCTCACATGCCGACTCACAGGCGCCGCTGATTCTGATCACGGGCGGAAGCCGCGGCGTAGGCGCAGCGACCGCTCGGCTCGCCGCCGCGCAAGGTTATGACGTCGCCATCAGCTTCGTCGCCAATGAGCCCGCCGCGCTCGCGGTCGTGGCCGATGTCGAGGCGCTCGGACGTCGCGCACTGGCGGTGCGTGCAGACAGTGCCGATCCTGAACAGGTCGTACAGTTGTTCGCCGCCATCGACCGAACCTTCGGCAGCATCGACGTACTCGTCAACAACGCCGCGATGCTGGCGCCGCAGTCGCGGCTGGAAGATCTTGGATTCGTGCGCATGCAGCGCATCTTCGCCGTCAACGCGATCGGTCCCATCCTCTGTGCGCAGCAGGCGGTGAAGCGAATGTCGACGCGTCACGGCGGGAGCGGCGGCGTCGTCGTCAACATCTCCTCGGCCTCCGCCCGGCTCGGCAGTCCCAACGAATATGTAGACTACGCTGCATCGAAGGGCGCCCTCGAGACCTTCACCACGGGCTTCGCCAAGGAAGTGGCGCGCGAGGGGATACGCGTCAACTGCATTCGCCCCGGGCACATCTATACGGAGATGCATGCCAGCGGCGGCGAGCCGGGACGGGTGGATCGCGTCAAGGATTCGATCCCGATGGGAAGAGGCGGCCAGCCGGAAGAAGTCGCGCGCGCGATCCTGTGGCTGGCAAGCGCCGAGGCGTCCTTCATCACCTGCACCTTCCTGGACGTCACCGGGGGCAAGTAAGTTGCCGGACGCGCTCAGTTGTTCCGCCGCCGCGTTTTTCTCATTTGCAGCGCGGTTGGATCGCCAGCAATTGAGGCCAGCGCACATCCCAGTCTCCGTCGTGCGCCATGCCGCTGACCACTTGCTCTTGCGCGCAAGCGCCGACGTGGGTGACGAAGCTGTGCACGATGGCCGGCGGAACGATGCTGTCGTCGGCGCCGCTGAAATGGCGTTGCGGCAGGCCGGCGACCTTGGCGGCAACATCCATCGGATTGAGCGAGTCCGGCATCAGCGAAACGCGGTGCAGGCGATTGACCGCGTCATGGTCGAGGTTGCCCGCCACCGTGCGCAAGGACGCGACATCCTGCCGTCTGGCGGCAAGCAGCACGGCAATTGCACCGCCGCCCGAATAGCCGACCAGGTTGACGCGCTGCCCTGGCAAGCGCGCCATGTAGCGGCTGACGGCGTCATTCATCGCAGCCACCACTTCGGGCGCGAAACGTTTTCTGGTCCAGTAAGCGGCATCGCATTGTGGGTTGTCGCTCATCGGTGTGAACTGGCACGGCCGCGCCAGATACACCACGTTGGCGCTGCGGTCCGCCGCCGCCAGCCGCAGGCCCAGTGCACGGTGCGGCGTCGGGTCGTCCGACGGCTGGGTGCGCGTACGCCAGGCCAGGCCGTCGCCTTCGATATACACGGTGACGGGCAAGTCGGTACGCAACAGGCGCACATACGCCGTCAACACAAAAGATCCCGCGGTTACTTGTTCATGCTGCAAACCAGCCGACTGCGCGATCGCGTCCGCCTGCCTGCGTGGCGCCTCGGCACATCCGGTAATCAGCATGCATAGCCCGACGTACAAGACTACGCACAGTATGTGCGTGAGTGCTGCCGGCATCGTGGTGCATGCGTTCCTGGGTTGATGGCAGAGCATGTTTGTCGGCATTGTTGAGTGTTTTTTGCAGCAGGCCATAACGTAACTGCGGCGCTCCATTCGCGCAAGTCGTTTGGCAGGGCCGCCGTCGCAAACAAAGCAAATCTACTGCTTGTCCATTTGATAATTAAAAATTTCAAAATAGCGAGACAGGCGATCAAGCGGCGGCGGGCGCCCTTGTAGTATTGCCCGCAAAAAAAGGGGCAATGCAAATCTGGTCGGTTTCAAACGCCCCTCCACGGCGTGACTTTTGATCGTTTTTTCGTCGTCTTATCCGGCAAAAAACACCGGCGTTGTAGCGCGTTTGGGCTACATACCGGATGGGGGTTTCTCTATAGCCTGTGGAGGCTATGCAGCGCGTAATTTGCGTTGTTGCCCACAAGATAAAAATATGAACCGCAACCAAAATGATCATCCGGGGGGATGCATGTTTCGACTCGGCAACGACCGCGTCGCACGTCGCTTTCTTTCGTCGTCGCTATTGACCTCGGCATCGAACTCACTTTGGCGGCGTGTACGCATCGTGGCAAAAGCTGCATGGCCAAGTGTCATCGCGTTGACGACGGCTCTCCTGCTGCTGATGCCGGCGAGCTGGTTTAATCCGGCCTATGCGGTCGGGCCGACGATTACCGTGTCGATCGGAGCCGCCAATCTGCAGCGCGGCCTCGCCGCCACTTTGCAGGCAACCGCCAGTGGCGGCACTGCCCCGTATACATACGCCGTTACCGGCGGTGCGTTGCCGGCAGGACTGAACCTTGCCGCAGCTACCGGCACCATCACCGGGATACTTTCCACCGCCGGCGCATATTCGTTCACGCTTACCGCCACCGACAGCAACAGTTTCACCGGCGCGCAAGCGTTCATCGGCACCGTCGGTGCGGGCGCACCGGTGACCGCCAATAGCGGAGCAACGGTGGGCTACGGCAGCAGCAACAACAGCATCCCAGCGTCGATTAACGGTGGCACCCCAACTTCCCTGAACATCACCACGGGGGCGGCGCACGGCACGGCAACACCCAGCGGCGTCAACACATTTACCTATACCCCGACCGCCGGCTATAGCGGCACGGATGCCTTCAGCTATACGGCGACCAATGCAGTCGGCACCTCGGGCGTGGCGACCGTCACCGTCACTGTCGGCGCGCCGACGATCGTGATTGCGCCATCTACGGCATGGTTTGCCACGCAAGGTGCGAGCTATACCCAGACGCTGACCTGGAGCGGTGGCGCTGCACCCTACAGCACCATCACCGTAACCGGCTTGCCGACGGGATTGACCTTCTCCACAACACCTTCGAGTGCGACGATATCGGGCACGCCGACGCAGGTGGGAAGCTTTTCCGTGACGGCATCGGCAACCGACAGCAGCACGCCGACACCGATCCCCAAGATGCAGACTTTCACGCTGACCGTCAGCGCCGGCGTTCCGGTTGCGGTGGCTGACAGCGCCAACACGCAGGCGAATCAGGCGGTGACGATTCCGGTGACGGTCAACGATAGCGGGTCCATCACCTCGGTTTCGGCAGGCGCACCTGCGCACGGCACAGCTGTCGTCAATGGCCTGAACGTGCTTTATACGCCTGCCGCCAACTATGTCGGCGCCGACAGCTTCACCTATACCATCATCGGACCGGGCGGCACGTCTGCGCCGGCTACGGTGAGCGTGACCGTGACATCGCCGGGCGCGCCGACTTCGGCGGCGCAAACCGCTACCATGCAAGCCGGGCAAGCCGTCACGCTACATGTCGGCGCGGCTGCCGCCAACGGCCCGGTCACGGCTGTCGCGATTGCCGCAGCACCGGGATCAGGCAGCGCGGTAGTGAGCGGCACCGACATCATCTATACGGCAGCGGCAGGATTCAGCGGCAGCGTGCAGTTCAGCTATACGCTGACAAATGCCTTCGGCACATCCGCAGCGATCATCGTGAACATCACCGTCGCCGCACGCTCCAATGCCGCCAACGATGTGCAGGTCAAAGGACTGGTCGCAGCGCATGGACAGACCGCCAGCCGTTTCGCCACGGCGCAGCTGGGCAACTTCAGTCGTCGTCTGGAAAGCCTGCACGGCGACGGTTGGGCGCGCTCCAGTTTCGGTCTCGGGTTTGCACAGCCGGTCGCACCGGCCAAGCCGCTGCTGGCGCAATGGAACGAGGGCGAAGTCGATCGCGTGGTCGGAGCACCGTTGCAGGCGGGCATGCGTAAAGTGGGCTGGCCGCTGCTGAGTCAGGCGAGTCCGGTCGGCACGACGCCGCTCGCCGGCGCCGGCAAGGATCTCGACGCCTTGCCTGAACTTCCGAACAAGACCTCCAGCAATGCCAAGCAGGAGTTGTCGCTGTGGATCGCCGGCACGGTCGACTTCGGCCAGCGCAACGCCAATGGCCAGCAGGAAGGTTTCCGCTTCACCACCAACGGCATCAGCATGGGCGCCGACTATCGCCTGAGCGATCAGCTGACCATCGGCGTGGGTACCGGCTATAGCCGCGACCGCAGCGACATTGGAGAGAACGGCAGCAAGAGCGTCGGACAAAGCGTGGTGGCTACGGTGTACGGCAGCTTCCGGCCAACGCCGAACATCTTCGTTGACGGCATGCTCGGCTACGGCGCGCTCAACTTTGACTCGACCCGTTATGTGACGGATGACGGCAGCTTCGCCACCGGTCAGCGCGGTGGCAATCAACTGTTCGTCGCGCTATCGAGCGGCTATGAATTCCGCGGCAATAGCTGGATGTGGTCACCTTACGGCAAGCTCGACCTGGCCTCGACCACGCTGGGGCAATACACCGAAACTGCCGCCGGCAATAGCGCGCTGACCTACTTCAAGCAAAGCGTGCGCACCAGCAGCGGCACGCTCGGCCTGCGCACCGAAGGCCAATACCTGAGTCGTGTCGGCATGTGGACGCCGCGCGGCCGCATCGAATACCGCCGGCAGTTTTCCGGCGCGGGCGAAGCGGGGATTTCGTATGCCGACCTGGCGTCGTCAGGGCCGGCCTACGTGATCCGCTCCGACGACAGCTTCACCGGCAACTGGACCGCCGGTATCGGCATGCGCCTGCTGCTGGCCGGCGGTACGTCCTTCATCGTCGACTACAGCAGCAATCTGAACGTCGGGCAAGGGCGCTATTCGTCGATCCTGTTCGGGATCAATATGCCCTTGCGTTGATGAGCGTTCACAGGCGCTTTCAAAACCATCGCGCAGCGGCCTGAGCAACTTCCTCAGGATCAGCAGCGCCGTCGCCGGCCCAGGCGACGATGCCGTCCGGCCGCACCAGCAACGCGCTCAGGCCGAGTTTGTTGCTGGCATCGCTTGCGAAATACGTGATGCGTCCATGCCAGCGCTGCATCATTGTTTGCAGCGGCGCATCGGCGCCAAAATCCAGCAACAAACCTTTGCCGTTGCGAAGATGCTCGCCGAGCCGGCTGCCGTCGGCCAGTATGAAATCCGGAGCGCTACGACCAACCAGCGGATGCTTGTCACCGAGTTCATAACGCAACGACAAGCCCCAGACCCGTTCGGCGAAATAGGTCGCGCCGTCGCGTGTGGCGATCAGATCGCGGATCACGGCGGCGAGCGCGCGCGGACTTTCACCCGGACGCATGAGGCCGACCTGAGCGCGCGACCAATCGAGTATTTGCGCACCCACCGGATGACGCTCTGTCTCATAACTGTCGAGCAAGCCATCCGGCGCATCGCCGCGAATGGTCGCCGCGAGTTTCCAGCCGAGGTTCATCGCATCGCCGAGTCCGAGGTTCAGTCCCTGACCGCCCAGCGGTGAGTGGACATGTGCGGCGTCACCGGCCAGCAGCACGCGGCCTTTGCGATAAGTCGCAGCCTGGAAGGCGCGGTCGGTCCAGGTCGCGGCGAGCCTCAATGCCGTCACCGTGACGTCAACGCCGGAGATGCGGCGCAACACCGACTCCACATGTTCCCGCGTGACCGGTTGCGTGCGATGAAAAGCGCCGCCGTCGAAGTCGACCATGGCGATGGTACCGGGCGGCTGGAAGGTGAACATGCCGGCGGGCGTGTAGTGGCGACCCGGCGGCAGCAATTGCGGATCGGCCATCTCGGCTTCGACCGAGTAGCCGGTGAACTCCGGTTCGGTGCCCGCAAATCCAAAGCCGCCGATCTTGCGCACCGTACTGCGTCCGCCGTCGCATCCGACCAGCCAGCGCGCACGGAAAGTCTGAGCGCCGGCGTGAATGTCCACGTGCTCATCCGACTGTTCGACGCCATCCACGCCGGCGCCGCGCATGATCTCCGCGCCCACCGCGTCAGCGCGTGCGCCGAGAACCGCTTCGATGTGTTGCATGTCGGTGGCGATGCCGGCATCGGCCGGACCAGATAAGTGATAGGGCCACTTCGCGTGATCGACCTGATCGAGATAAAACTGCATGCCGGCGAAGTGGCCGCCGGCGCGACGCTGCTGTTGCAGCCAATGCGGCGTCGAGGCTGTCGCATTGGCCGCAGGCGAGGGCGCGTTGACGGCCTCCAGCAGGCCGCGCCGATGAAGAGCTTCGACGGTCGGAATGGACAGGCCGCGCATACCGAAGGGCAATTGCTTCAGCGGCGATTGCGGATTGCCGGCCTGCTCCAGCACCAGCACCGATACGCCGGCAAGGCGCAATTCGCAGGCGAGGAACAGGCCGACCGGACCGGCGCCGGCGACGATGACATCATGGATGGGGAGAAGGGGGGGAACTGATGAAACGGATGGAGCAGGTGGAACGGATGACGCGTGCATGAATGACTCCCTGATGATCGTTCGACCGGAGCGGTTCGTTGTCTTGAGAACCGCACAGACGAACAGAAAGCGCCGGATGGCGCCGATGTTCGTCGTGGGACTCATGCACGGGCATGGACAGAGCTTCTTTTAGAGAAGGACCTGGGCTGGACCACACCAAGTCTGCCTTTTTCGACCTGCGTAATATAGCCGCCGGATGGCGGACGCGCAAGAGCGCGATTTTTTTCTTGCAATACTTAACGAGCCGCCAGGGAAGGAATCAACACGGCCTTGCCGCTGGCGGTGACGGTCAGGGCACGGCTGGCTTCATCGCGCCGAAGCCAGCCGCGGTCAATGAACGCATCCAGCAAGGCCACCGCCAGCGGGCCGGCAAAGTGGTCGCGTCGCTCCGACCAGTCGACGCAGCCGTACAGCGCGTGTTTGCTTTGCAAACCATCCACCAGCTCCGCCGGCAGGCCGAGTTCCTTCAGACCAACGACGCCCGCCTGCGTCAACGGATAGTCATGCCCGTCGCCTTCAGCGCTTGCGACCCAGCCCCGTTCGACGAAGCTCCGGCACAACTGCACACCCAGCTCGCCGGCGAGATGGCCGTAGCAACTGCGCGCATGGCGCAGCCCGCGCATCGCCGGCGCTTGCCAGCGCGTGTTTTCCGGCAAACTGCCATCGGCCACGCGCAGCAGGGCTTCGAGCGCATGCGCCACGTTGCCGTCGGCCAGCATGAAATAACGATGCCGGCCTTGCGCGCGGACGCTTGCCAGCCGCTCGTCCACCAGCAGCTTCAGATGTTGCGACGCCGTGGGCGCCGTCACGCCGGCGTGGTCGGCCAGTTCTTTCGCCGTGTAGAAGCGGCCGTCCAGCAAGCGCGACAGCATGAGCGCCCGCGTCGGGTCGCCGATGGCGGCGGCGACACGGGCAAAGCGGGGTTGGGCAAGTGGATTCATGTCGGATTCCCGGAAGATGACGTCGGATACTACGATACACGTCCCGGGCCGGACGCGAGATCCGGCCGGTACAGTGAAATGTCGTCGTACTGCGCCAGTTCGATGTAATTTCCTTCCGGGTCCTGGAGCAGTGCAATGCGCAAATCGGGCCTGATCCTGACAGGCGCAGCGAGGGATGCGGCGCCGCATTCCAGCGCGAGCTGCGACGCTTCATCGATGTCATCGACGATGAATGTCAGGAATGCCGCGCAGGGCTCCCGCAATATATTCGTGGCGGCCCTGGATCGGGGCGCATGGACCGTCGGATTGCTCGGCGCAAGCAATTTCAGCCGCTCGCCGAACGGCGCCTGCAGCCTGGCAACGGCATAGCCGGCGTCACAAAAGAGGGAGCCGCCGGCAGGCACGGGGGGCGCCACGATCTTGTTGACCAGCGAGAACGAAAACGCAGACACATAGAACGTGATCAGTTCGTCGATGTTGATGCAGGACATGCCGATTTCGGTCGGTGCGAGAATGGCCACGGAGTACTCCAGTCAGGAAAGAAGCGATGCGATAAGTGTAGAGCCGTCTGCACCGTGAATGCTTCGGTCCGGAACGAACTGTCGCCGCAGCCTTGCGCCCAGCCAATGTGTCGCGCTTCCGTGTCACTTTCATCTCACTTCGGTCTTGCTTCCTCGACATCCTGCGCACGGACCTTGCGCAATAGCGCCAAGTCATGAATGATGTCCCGAGACGTCCTTGATGCCGCGCGCTGAAAAAAAGCACGCTCAGTCGCTTCAATTTTCTCTCCCGGCAGCCGATAAGCAACAAGGGGAACACCGTCCGCAGCGGATCGCATCGCATCGCATCTTGCGCGGCGACGGAAAACATTAAAACAAGCAGGCAAAAAAGCAAGGAACGGCACATGATCCACCTACTCCGCTCATCATCGTCGCTGGCGAAGGTGTTGGTGTTGCCGTTCATCGGACTGATCCTGCTGGTGTCGCTGCTGGTCGGCGTCCTGTCTTATCTTGCCGGGAGGCATGCGGTGGTGTCGGTGGCTGAGCAATTGCTCGACCAGACCGCCGATCGCGTGGCGCTGACCGTCGAGCGCCACATCGACGGCGCCGCCTCGGTGCTGGAATCGGCCTTTCCACGCGGCTTGCCGGCGGCAACCGACCTCAACACCGACCTCGACAACCTGCGTTCGCGCTTCTGGATTTCGACCTCCCTGCATCCGGAACTCAATAACTATGTGTTCTACGGCAACCGCAGCGGTGACTTCGTCGGCCTGTTCCGCTACGCGCTCGACGACGCAGAACTGCGCGTCAAACGGGCCACCGTCGGCTATCGCAGCGCCTACCGTTTCACCAGCGTGGACGGCCAGCTCAGCATGCCGAAGAACGACGCCACCGACTTCGATCCGCGCGCGCGGCCGTGGTACGTCGCCGCCCAGCACAGCGACCGTGACGTCTGGAGCGACATCTACATCAACTACTGGGACAAGGACCTGGTCGCCACGCGCGCGCGCCGCGTGCTGTCGAAGAGCGGCCAGTTTGAAGGCGTGGTAGCCACCGACGTTTCGCTCAAGGCGCTCAATGACTTCGTCAGGGGTTTGCATGTCAGCCGCCACGGTGAAGTCTTCATCATGGAATCCAACGGCCATCTGATCGCCTCCTCCAACGGCGAGAACGTCTATACCGAACAGCAAGGCAAGGTCGGCCGCCTGCGCGCCGAGAACAGCCGCAGCCTGATCATCCGCAACGCCTACGGCACGCTGCAGAAGCACCTCGCCGAGATCGAAAACATGGGCGGCGCCGACACTACCTTCACCTTCAGCGGCCAGGACGGCGAACTGACCTACGCCGCCTATTCGTGGGTGCGCGACGGCGCCGGCCTGTCCTGGGTGACCGTGGTGGCGGTGCCGCGCAGCGACTTCCTCGACACGCTCGACCAGAACGCGCGCTGGACCGTGGTGATCGCGGTGCTGGCGGTGGCCATCGCACTGGCGCTCGGCCTCAGTATCGTCCAGTGGGTGGTGCGCGACGTGCGCCGGCTGTCGCGTGCGGCGGCGCGCATCGGCAAGGGCCAGATGAACGTCGCGCTGAAGATCGAGCGGCGCGACGAGATCGGCCAGCTGGCGCAGAACTTCATGGAAATGCAGAACGAGCTCAGCACCGACAAGCTGACCGGCGTCACCAGCCGTGCGGCAGTGCTGCGCTACCTCGACGCGGCTGTCCACAAGCGCGGCCGTCGCGCCGCCGAGCTGTTCGACAAGTTCACGGTGATGTTCATCGACCTGAACCGCTTCAAGGCAATCAACGACAAGCTCGGCCATGAGTATGGCGACCTCACGCTGATCGAAGTCGGCCAGCGCCTGCGCTCCATCATGCGCGACGACGACGTGGTGGCGCGTTTCGGCGGCGACGAATTCGTGCTGGTGTTCTGGGGCGTCGCCGACGCTGCCTTCGCCGACAAAGTACGCAAGAAAATCGAAGGCGTGCTGGCGCCGCCGCTGCTGTGCCTGCAGGATGTCGAGGGCGCCGACGGCATGACCGTGGGCGCTTCCGTCGGCGTGTCCTTCTATCCGCAGGATGCGAAAGATGCCGAGACACTGATCAAGCTGGCCGACCAGGGCATGTATGAAGACAAGGCGGCCGGCCGCAAGGACGGCGAAGAGCCGCGTCGCTGATGCAGGGATGATGCAACTCGAGCAGAGGCGCCGGAGTAGTGGCACACTGCACGCTGAAAATATCGATCCACCGCGACCCTCGGCAACTCCATGACGCTCACCAGCAACCTGCTACGCCGCCTCGATCTCACCACCTTGCGCCTGTTCGTCTCGGTGCAGGAAGAGGGCACCCTCACGCGGGCCGCCGCACGTGAGGCGATCGCGGTCTCCGCCGCCAGCAAGCGCCTGGTCGAACTGGAACAAGCCATCGGCGTCGCCCTGTTCGTGCGCCACGCGCGCGGCATGGAACTGACGCCGGCCGGCGAGACGCTGTTCACGCATGCGCGCCGCGTGCTGCTCAGCGTCGAGACCATCGGCCTCGAATTATCCGAACATGCACAGGGTGTGCGCGGCTACGTGCGCATGGTCGCGAATCTGTCGGCCATCGTCGAGTTCCTGCCGGAAGACCTGATGGCGTTTTCACGCTTGCATGAGCAGGTCAAGCTCGACCTCGAAGAACGTCCCAGCGGCAGCGTAGTCAAGGGCGTGCAGGACGGCTGGGCCGATCTTGGCATCTGTTCCGGCGACACCGAGACCCACGACCTGCAAACCGGCCTGTATCGCCGCGACCGGCTGGTGCTGGTGATGCGCGACAACCATGCGCTGGCCGGCGGCAAGACGGTCGCCTTCGCCGACACGCTCGACTTCGACCACGTCGGCCTGCATGCCGACAGTTCCATCAACGCGCGCACTCACCTCGCCGCACGCAGTAGCGGCAAGTCGCTCAAGATGCGCATCCATGTGCCCGGCTTCGACGCCGTGTGCCGGATGGCGCAGGCCGGCATGGGACTGGGTGTGATTCCTTCCGGCGTGTACGAAGCGATCGGACGCTCGCTCGGCCTGACCGCGATTCCGCTGAGCGACGACTGGGCCAGCCGTGAGCTGAAGATCGTGGTGCGCGACCTCAAGGGTTTGTCGCCGGTGTCGCGTGCGCTGTACGATTACCTGGTCACGGCGGAAGACCGGGCCGGAGCCGGTGCAGCGAGCAAGCCTGGACAAGAAAAGAAAAAGAAAAAATAGCGAGCGTTCGCGTTTGGCGAACGCTGCTTGCCGATTTGCGGTTGGACGTCGGAGACAGTCATTCCTATCCTGTAAAAAAGGAAGAAGGAGACTGTAATGAGTGGACCACTCAAAGGAATACGCGTCATCGAGATCGGCACCCTGATCGCCGCACCGTTCGCCGCGCGCGTGATGGCCGAGTTCGGCGCCGACGTGATCAAGATCGAAGCCCCCGTCAACGGGGATCCCATCCGCAAATGGCGCAAGCTGCACGAGGGCACCTCGCTGTGGTGGTACCTGCAATCGCGCAACAAGAAATCGCTGTCGGTCAACCTGAAGTCGACGCAAGGCATCGCGCTGATCAAACAGCTCGCGGCCGATGCCGACGTGCTGATTGAAAACATGAAGCCCGGCGCGCTGGAAAGCCTCGGCCTCGGCTGGGACGTGCTGCAGGAAATCAATCCCAAGCTGACCCTGGTGCGCATCTCCGGCTACGGCCAGACCGGCCCGTACAAAGACCGTCCCGGTTTCGGCGCCATCGGCGAAGCCATGGGCGGCATCCGCTACACCACCGGCGAACCCGACGGCGTACCGGCGCGCGCCGGCATCAGCCTGGGCGATTCGCTGGCCTCGCTGCATGCGGTGATCGGCGCACTGATGTCGCTGCTGCGCGTGAAGACTGGACAAGGCCTCGGCCAGGTGGTCGACGTCTCGCTGGTCGAGAGCGTGTTCAACCTGATGGAAAGCCTGGTGCCCGAATACGACCTGCTCGGCCACGTGCGCGAACGCAGCGGCGGCGCCTTGCCCGGTATTGCGCCGTCGAACACGTATCCGACCCGCGACGCCGGCTACGTCGTCATCGCCGGCAACAGCAACCCGATCTTCAAGCGCCTGATGCACGCCATTGGCCGCACCGACCTGGCCGACGATCCGGCCTTCGAACACAACGACGGCCGCGTGCGGCAAGTCGCGCTACTCGATGCCGCCATTGCCGGCTGGACCTCCCTGCACAGCATGGAACACGTGCTGGCGGTGTTGGAACAGGCCGGCGTGCCGTCGGGCCGCATCTATTCCATCGCCGACATCGTCGCCGATCCGCATTACCAGGCGCGCGACATGATCCTGTCGGCGCAGCTGCCCGGCGGCGTCAAGGTCAAGATGCCGGGCATCGTGCCCAAATTGTCCGACACGCCCGGCGAGATTCATTGGCAAGGTCCTGCGCTCGGTGAACACACCGTCGAGGTGCTGTCCGGCCTCGGACTGGATGCAGCGGAAATCCGTCGCCTGCAACAGGAAGGAGTGGTGCAATGAGCGCCGTCAAAAACAACGACGCCAACCGCCTGATCGTGCAGGAAGTGGCGCCGCGCGACGGCTTGCAGATCGAGCCGAGCTGGGTGTCCACCGAAGACAAGATTGCGCTCATCGACGGACTGTCGCAAGCCGGCTTCACGCGCATCGAAGCGGGCTCCTTCGTATCGCCGAAGGCGATCCCGGCGCTGCGCGACGGCGATGAAGTGTTCCGCCGCATCGCCCGCCAGGACGGCGTCACCTATGTCGCGCTGATTCCCAATCTCAAGGGCGCCGAGCGCGCGCTGCTGGCCGGCGCCGATGAACTCAACATGGTCATGTCGGCCAGCCAGACCCACAACCGCGCCAACATGCGCATGAGTTGCGAAGCATCGCTGGCCGGCTTCGGCGACATCGTCGCGCTGGCGCGCCGGCCGGGCATGGATGTCACACTGAACGCGACCATCGCCACCGCCTTCGGCTGTCCGTTCGAAGGCAGCATCGACGAAGACCGCGTGCTGGCCATCGTCGACGCCTATCTGCGGCTCGGCGTCGACGGCATCACGCTGGCCGACACCACCGGCATGGCCAACCCGCGCCAGGTCGCGCGCATCGTGCGGCGCGTGCTGGCGGTGTTGCCGGCGGCGGCGCTGACGCTGCATTTCCACAATACGCGCGGGCTCGGACTGGTCAACGTCGTGGCCGCCTACGAAGTCGGCGCGCGCCGTTTCGATGCAGCGCTCGGCGGACTCGGCGGCTGTCCGTTCGCGCCGGGCGCCTCGGGCAACATCTGCACCGAGGACCTGGTCAACCTGTGCGACGAAACCGGCATCGCGACCGGCATCGACCTGCCGCAACTGCTGGCCCTGTCGCGCAAATTGCCGGCGCTGCTGGGCCATGAAGTGCCGGGCCAGCTCGCCAAGGCGGGACGCAACTGCGACCTGCATCCGATACCGGCCGCGCTGCAAGCGGCCGCCTGAAGAACAACCACAAGAGCACATCGCCATCAACCACCGGCGCGGCATTCTCCATGCCGCGCCCACAGGAGACAACATGCATACCAACACCGCAGCAGGGTCGGCATCGGCCCCGCAAGAACTAGTCACGCCGCACGAGCTCAATCATGACGACAGCCTGGTCGCCATCGTGCGCAAGGCCGCCTGGCGCATCATGCCGCTGATCATGATCTGCTATTTGTTCGCGTTCTTCGATCGCATCAACATCAGCTTCGCCAAATTCCAGCTGCAGGGCGACCTCGGCCTGAGCGACACCGCCTACGGTCTCGGCGCCAGTCTGTTCGTGGTCGGCTACGTCTTGTTCGAAGTGCCGAGCAACATGTTCCTCTACAAGGTCGGTGCGCGCCGTTGGATCGCCCGCATCATGATTTCATGGGGACTGGCGACGGCGGCGATGGTGTTCGTCTCCAGCGAATGGCAGTTCTACGCGCTGCGCTTTGTGATCGGCGCGATGGAAGCGGGCTTCGCACCCGGCGTGCTGTACTACCTGACGCTGTGGTTCCCGGCCTCGTATCGCGGCCGCATCACTTCGATGCTGTTCCTGGCGTCGGCGTTCGCCGGCCTGATCGGCGCGCCGGTGTCGGGCATGATCCTCGGTCACATGGAAGGCGCCTTCGGCATCCGCGGCTGGCACTGGCTGTTCATGCTGGGCGGCTTGCCATGTATCGGTCTTGGCCTGGTGGTGTTGTGGCAGCTCAAGGACAAGATCGAAGACGCCGGCTGGCTGACCAAGCGCGAGCAGCAGATCCTCGCCGCCAACGTCACGCGTCCGAGTGCGCACGAGCGCGGCCACTCGCTGCTCAGCGCCATCAGGACGCCGGGTTTCCTGATGCTGGGCCTGGTGTACTTCCTGATCCAGGTCGGTTCCTACGGCCTCAACTTCTGGGCGCCGCATCTGATCCGCACCGCCGGCACGCAGAATCCGACCATCATCGGCCTGCTCACTGCAGTGCCTTATATCTGCGGCGCAGCGGCGATGATCATCGTCGGCCGCTTGTCGGATGCACGCGGTGAACGCCGTCGCTTCGTGATCGGCTTGCTGGTGCTGGCGACCATCGGCTTCTTCGCCGCCGGGGTGTTTGAAAAACAGACCGTGTTGCTGATCGTCGCGCTGGGCGTCATGGGCGCCGGCGTGGTGGCCGCCATCCCGGCCTTCTGGGCGCTGCCGCCCAAACTGGTCACCGGCGCCGGCGCAGCAGCAGGCATAGCATTAATTAATACGCTGGGCCAGCTCGGCGGCATCGTCAGCCCGGTCATGGTCGGCCGCATCAAGGACCTGACCGGCAGCACCACGCCGGCGTTGTATGCGATCGGCGGCATGACCCTGCTGTGCGCCTTGCTGCTGACCTTTGCGATGCCGGCCAGCTTGCGCGAGAAGGAATGAGCTCTCTGCCATCGCAGTAAAAACTGCGATAAAACGCGCAGTAAAGAAAGCGCTCCGGCTCTCCGCCGGCGCGCTTTTTTCATGTGCAGAAAACTTGCTGCAACGTCGTATTCCACAACAAAACGAAGGCCGTAAACCGCATACCCATATTCGCTTTGGCGCCGCCTCTGCTTGACCGGAGGAAACGCAACAATCCCTTCTAAAGTTATACGAAATCGTTCTTGGACTCGGACGATTTTCGCTTCCTATAATCGCCTTCACCCCATCGCATCCTACCCGGACTGTAGGGATGCACTTCTCCATACCTGAAGATCGCGAGCGTTATCCGTTGCGTTGAAAGTATGGACCACGACTTCCGATATTTCGTTGCTGCGCGCAACTACGCATGGAGAAATGATGAACACGATCACCCGTAACGCCATCCCGACTTATCAACGCATCAGCGTCAAGCCATCGGCCGTGCACATCGGCGCAGAGATTTCCGGCGTCGACCTGGCTCGTCCACTGGCGTCTGAAGAAATCGCCGAGATCCGCGCGGCGCTGCTGCAATGGAAAGTGATCTTCTTCCGCGACCAGCACCTGAGCCACGCCCAGCACGTCGCCTTCGGCAAGCAGTTCGGCGACCTCACGCTGGGGCATCCGGTGTTCGGCTACGAGCCCGGCTATCCGGAGGTCTATTCGGTCGGCCGCGATCGTTTCAAGAGCCGCTTCGACGGCGCACGCCTGGTGCGGCCGTGGACCGGCTGGCATACCGATGTCACCGCCGCGATCAATCCGCCGGCCGCCTCCATCCTGCGCGGCGTGGTGATTCCGCCCTATGGCGGCGACACCCAGTGGACCAACCTGGTGGCCGCTTACCACGGCCTGTCGCCGGCCTTGCGCGCCTTCGTCGACACCTTGCAGGGCGAGCACAAGTTCACGCCGCCGGAAGGCAACAAGGCCAAGCAGGAATTCGTCAGCAAGGTCGCGGCCACGCCGCTGGTCAGTCACCATCCGCTGGTGCGCGTGCATCCCGAGACCGGCGAGAAGGCCTTGTACGTCAGCCCGTCCTTCCTCAAGAACATCGTCGGCCTGCATCCGCGCGAGAGTGAGCAGTTGCTGGCGCTGCTGTTCGAACACGTGGTGCGTCCGGAATACACGGTGCGCTTCAAATGGGAAGAAGGTTCGCTGGCGTTCTGGGACAACCGTTCCACCGCCCACCTGGCGCCGGTCGACATCTACGAGACCGAGTTCGAGCGCCAGCTGTACCGCATCACGCTGGTCGGCGACGTGCCGGTCGGCCCTGACGGCAAGCCCTCGGTCAGCATCGAAGGCGAGCCGGTGGCGGCGCACAGCGTCGAGTAATTCCGGATCATCGGCGACGCCTGCGTCAGTGCGGGCTGTCGTTCACTTTTCATTTATTTGTCTACAACAAACAGGGCGCGACCGCGTCACGAGGGAGTTTTTGCATGGTGTTTTCCAAAGTCATCAGGGCGTTGCTGGCCGGCGGCGTACTCGCCGCATCGGTGCTGGCGTCCGGCGTCGTTCATGCCACCACCGACAAGCCGGCGGTCGATCGCGACACGCTGGTGGTCGGCGTGGAAAAGGAGTTCCAGAACCTTGACGGCCTGGTCACCATCAGCGGCGATTCGCTGCGCTACGGCTGGCAGATCTACGACACGCTGTACGGCTTCGACCTGGAGGGCAAGATCGTGCCGCGCCTGGCGACCAGCGTGACGATTTCACCCGACTCCAAGGTGTTCACCTACAAGCTGCGCAAGGGCGTGAAGTTCCATAACGGCACGCAATTCACTTCCAAGGACGTCAAGGCCTCGGTCGAGCACATCCTCGATCCCAAGAGCAAGAGCACGCGTCGCCCTTACTTCGCACCGATCGTCGACAGCATCGAGACGCCGGACCCTTACACTGTCACCTTCAAGCTGAAAGTGCCGGACGGCGCCTTCCAGAACAAGGTCGCCGGCTACCTGTACATCTTGCCCGGCGACTACCTCGCCAGCCTGGCCAATCCGGATGCCTTCGCCCAGGCGCCGGTCTCGCTCGGCCCCTACAAGGTCAAGCGTTATGCACCGGGCGGCAGCGAACTGGTGCTGGAGCGCTTCGACGATTTCTGGGGTGAAAAACCGAAGATCAAGACCCTGATCTTCAAGGCCATCACCGAACCGGTCAGCCGCGTCAACGCCATCCTGCGCGGCGAGATCGACGTCGCCGTGGTGTTGCCATTCCCCGACTACGACCGCCTGAAGAAGGAAGCCGGCCTCGACGTGATTTCGTCGCCGGTAGCCTCGCCGCTGTACATCCGTGTCTACACCGACGATCCGGCCTCGCCGTTCTCCAAGCGTGAAGTGCGCCAGGCGCTGAGCTATGCGATCGACACCAACGCCATCATCAAGAGCGTGCTGCACGGCGTCGGCGAACCGCTCGGCACCTTCATCTCCAACTACTATCCGTACGGCGCGAAAAAATCGATCAAGGCCTATCCCTACGATCCGAAGAAGGCCAGGGAATTGCTGGCCAAGGCAGGCTATCCGAGCGGCTTCGAGACCACGCTGAACATCCAGGGCGACCTGCCGAAAGAATTGTCGGAAGCCGTCGCCGCCTACTGGGGCCAGATCGGCGTCAAGGTCAAACTCAATCGCCTGACCTACGCCGCCTTCCAGCGCCTGAACAATACCCATGCCTCCGGTCCGCTGGCCCTGTCGCAATTCACCAACGCCTTGTATGACCCGATCCATCCGGTCGGCGGCGCGTTCTCCAAGGACGGCTCCTGGTCCAACTATAACAATCCGGAAGTCGAGGCCTTGCTGCAAAAGGTCAACAGCGTCTCCGGCGCACAGCAGCGCGGCGAGATCTTCGAGCAGGTCGGTCAGATCCTGCATGACGACGCCGCCGGCTTCTTCCTGTCCGAGTATTTCTACATCTACGCCAAGAAGAAGAGCGTACAGTGGGATGTGCAAAAGGGCTCCGGCTTCCTGAACTTCCGCACGGCAGGCTGGAAATAACATGCCGGCTTTCCTGCTGCGCCGCATCGGCTCCGCCCTCGTCACCTTGCTGCTGATGTCGGTGCTGATCTTCGTCATGGTGAGAATGGTCGGCGACCCGGCTCACCTGATGATGCCGCCGGAAGCAACGGAAGCCGACCGCGCGCTGTTCCGCGAACAGCTCGGCCTCAACGATCCGGTGCCGGTGCAATATGCGCGCTTTCTCTCCACCATCGTGCGCGGCGACTTCGGCAATTCCTTCCACTTCGGCGTGCCGGCGCTGAGCATCGTCGAAGACCGGCTCGGTCCGAGCCTGCTGCTGACCTTGAGCGCGCTGGCGTTTGCAATTTTTACGGGCGTGCCGCTGGGCATTGCGGCGGCGGTGAAGAAGGATGGTTTCGCCGATCAGTTCTCAAAAATATTTGCGGCGCTCGGCCAGGCCGCGCCGCCGTTCTTCTTTGCGCTGTTGTTCATCCGCCTGTTCTCGGTCGGCTTCGGTTGGCTGCCCACCGGCGGCTACGGCAGCTGGCAGCATCTGGTGCTGCCGGTGATCGCATTGGGCTGGTATTCGGCCGCCGGTTTGTGCCGGCTGACGCAGGCCAACCTCACCGCGGTGCTGCAGTCGGAGTACGTCAAGATGGCGCGCATCAAGGGCGTGCCGGAACACGTGGTGGTGCTCAAGCACGCGCTCAAGAATGCGGCGCTGCCGGTGATCACTTTTGCGGCGTCGCAGTTCGGCATCCTGATCGGCGGCGCGGTGTCGATCGAAGCGGTGTTCTCCTGGCCCGGCTTCGGCAGCCTGATGGTGGAATCCATCAATCAGCTCGACTTCACCGTGGTGCAAGCCGCCGTGATCGTTTCCACCCTGCTGTTCATCGTGATCAATTTCACGGTGGACCTGTTGTACGCCCTGATCGATCCGAGGATTAGCCATGTCTGACGCCATCATCCAGCACGCTCCATCGTTGCCGCAGTCGTCCGTGCCGGCAGTACGCTCGTCCCGTCCCGCCTGGTTGCGCTGGACGCGGCACTGGCAGTTCCATCTGTCGGTCGCGGTGCTGGCGGTGGTCATCGTTTCGGCCGCGCTGGCGCCATGGCTGACCGCCTACGATCCCAACGGCATCGACCTCGGCAGCGCCTTGCAGGCGCCGTCGCTGGCGCATTGGTTCGGCACCGACCAGCTCGGCCGCGACGTGCTCAGCCGCACCATGTTCGGCGCCCGGCTGTCGCTGTTCATCGCGTTCTGCGCTGTCTTCCTGGCGGGTTGCGGCGGCACGCTGATTGGCATTCTGTCGGCGTATTTCGGCGGCTGGATCGACAGCGTCACGATGCGCCTGGCCGACATTCAATATTCCTTGCCGCCGGTGATCCTGGCGATGGTGGTGATCGGCGTGATCGGTCCCAACACCGCCAACGTCATCATCGTTGTCACTATCGCCAACTGGGCGCGCTTCGCCCGCGTGATCCGCGCCGAAGCGCTCAGCATCAAGCACCGCGACTATGTCTTGCTGGCGCGCCTGGCCGGGGCTTCGCCGTTGCGCGTGGCCTTGCGCCATATCCTGCCGAACGTACGCAATACCTTCCTGGTGCTGTTGACGCT
Source organism: Herbaspirillum sp. NPDC101397 (assembly GCF_044767325.1). NCBI lineage: Bacteria > Pseudomonadati > Pseudomonadota > Betaproteobacteria > Burkholderiales > Oxalobacteraceae > Herbaspirillum > Herbaspirillum sp. NPDC101397. The sequence continues at coordinate 456,960 of NZ_JBIWNS010000004.1, read as the reverse complement.
GGATATCGGCCTGATCATCATCCTGGAAGCGGCGCTGAGTTTCCTCGGCCTCGGCGTGCAGCCACCCGATCCGTCGTGGGGCACCATGATTTCCGACGGTCGCGGCCAGCTCGAACACGCGTGGTGGACTTCGGTCATGCCCGGCATCGTGATGATGCTGACTGTGCTGGCCGCCAACCTTGCGGGTGACCATTTGCGCGAAGGCACGCGCCTGATCGGCGAGGTCGACTGATGGGCGCGGCGGATATCCCTAATCACGAAGTCTTGCGCAAGGAAGTGTTGAGGGTCAGCGGCCTGACCTCCGACATCGCCACACCGGGCGGTCGCGTCAAGGTGGTCGACGGCATCAGCTTCGGCCTGCGCGCAGGCGCGACATTGGGGCTGGTGGGCGAGTCCGGTTCGGGCAAGAGCATGACCTGTCTGTCCATCCTCAACCTGTTGCCGGCATTCGGCCGAGTCACCGGCGGCTCGGTGCTGTTCAAGGGCGAAGACCTGGCGACCAAGTCCGCCGACGAGATGCGCAAGATCCGCGGCGGCCAGATCGGCATGATCCTGCAGGATCCGATGACCTCGCTCAATCCGCTCTACCGCATCGGCGACCAGATCGGCGAAGTCTTCAAATACCATCACGGCGAGCGCAGCAAGCGCAGCCGCTGGCAGCGCGCCATCGACGTCATGAAGCGCGTGCACATTCCCGCCCCGGCGCAACGCGCGGCGGCTTATCCGCACCAGTTCAGCGGCGGCATGCGCCAGCGCATTTCGATCGCCATCAACGTCGCCTGCCAGCCCGACCTGCTGATCGCCGACGAGCCGACCACTGCGCTCGACGTCACCATCCGCCAGCAGATCCTGCGCCTGCTCAAGGAAATCCAGCGCGAGCGCGGCACCGCCATCATCCTCGTCACGCATGACCTGCACACGGTATCCAAGTTCTGTGACGAGGTGGCGATCATGTATGCCGGCCGCATCGTCGAGCAAGGTCCGGTGGCGCGCATCTTCGCCAGGCCGGCGCATCCCTATACACGCGGCCTGCTCGACGCCACACCGAAGATCAGCACCGACATGGCGCGCCTGCAGGAAATTCCGGGCCAGCCGCCGGCCGCCGGCCAGCACTGCAGCGGTTGCCGTTTCGCTTCGCGCTGCACCCGCGCGGCTGCGTTGTGCAGGGAATCGTATCCGCCGCTGGCGGCCACTGATGGCGATGGGCAGCATCAGGTGGCGTGCTGGTATCCGCTCGAGACCGCAGCATGAATAAAACATCTGAAAGCGCTTATATCGAGGTCAGCGACCTGAAGAAGGATTATCAGGTGCGCCGTCATTTCCTCGCCCGTCCGGCCACGCTGGCGGCGGTGGCGGGGGTGTCGTTCACGATCGAGCAGGGCGGTACCTTCGGCCTGGTCGGCGAATCGGGCTCGGGCAAATCGACCATCGCCAAACTGATCATGGGCGCCGAGCGCCCGACCTCGGGGCAGGTCGTCATCGACGGCCATCGTTTCGGCCCGCAGGCATCGGCGAGCGAGGATGCCTGGCGTTACCGCGCCCTGCAGCCGGTGTTGCAAGACCCTTACGGCGCGCTCAATCCGCGCATGAAGATCGGCAACATCATCGCCGAACCGCTGCGCATCCAGCGCTGGAAACAATGGAGCCGCCACGCCGGCAATCCTGGCGCGGACGGAGCTGTCCCCGCGCTTGCCAACAGCGATGCCTACGCCCGACGCGTGGCCGAGCTGCTGGAACTGGTCGGCCTGCGCGCCGACTATGCCGAGCGCCTGCCCAACGAACTCAGCGGCGGCCAGCGCCAGCGCGTGGCGATCGCCCGCGCACTAGCGCTGGAGCCGCGCATCCTGGTGCTGGACGAACCTGTGTCGGCGCTCGACGTCTCGATCCAGGCGCAGGTGCTGAACCTGCTCAAGGACGTGCAGGCCGAACTCAATCTGACCTATCTGCTGATCTCGCACGACCTCGCCGTGGTCGCCTACATGAGCACGCAGATCGGCGTGCTCTACCTCGGCCAGTTCATGGAGATCGGCAGCAAGGAGCAGGTCGTCAATCGTCCGGTCCATCCCTATACGCAAGCCTTGATCGCCGTATCGGATCCCGACAGCGGACTCGATGACGACGTCGTGACGGGAGAAATCCCGTCGCCGCTGAATTCGCCATCGGGCTGCCCATTCCATCCACGCTGCCCGCGCGCCGACAGCCGCTGCGCCGAGAGCAAGCCTTTGCTGCGTCAGCTCGGACCGGGGCACTGGGCCGCCTGCCACTACGCCGAGGCAATTGCACAGACAGATGAGAGCACCGACATCGTGAGCGCCATCGCCGCATAAGCGCAGCGGCCGCTCATCCCATATTCATATCAGGAGACAACATGGCAAGCCCCCACACCATCCTCGAGCGCGACGAATTCCGCACGCTCGACCAGCTCGCGCGCACCGATTTCCGCGCCTGGAGCATCGCCCACGAACGCGACGGCAAGCTGCCGGTCGAGAACCTCACGCGCATCCATGCGCTCGGCCTGCTGCACGCCGCAGCGACCAGCAACAACGGCGGTCGCGACGGCAGCCTGCTGGGCCGCGATCCCGGCGTCTTCCTGCAGGCGGTGCGCACCATCGCGCGCGGCGACAGTTCGACCGCGCACTGTTATCAGGTGCACAACCACACGCTGTGGCTGCTGGAAGAACTCGGCACGCCGCAGCAGCGCGAGCGCTTCCTGCAACCGCTGACTTCCAAGTTCAGCCTGCTGGCCTCGGTCGGCAGCGAGCCGGGCCGCACCAACATGTACGTGATGCAGACCAAGGCCAAACGCGTCGACGGCGGCTGGCAGCTCAACGGCGTCAAGAACTTCGCCACCAACGGCCCGCTGGCCGACTACATCATCGCCTTCGTGGCGATCGATGGCGTCGACGATTATTTCAAGAACCACATGATGGTGATCCTCGAGCCGGACATGCCCGGCATCACGCTCAGCGACGACTGGTACCAGCCGCATGGCATGCGCGCCGCGCGCAGCTCGGTGATCACGCTGCAGGACGTGTTCGTACCGGACAGCCACGTGCTGGGCGAGCCGGGTTCCTATCCCAAAGGTCGTTGGCAAGGTCGGTATCACCTCGGCTTCGCGGCAAATTACCTGGGCGCGTCGGAAGGTCTGTATGGCTGGTATCTCGACTACATCAAGGGACGCGGTCGCGCCACCAACGCGATCACGCAGCTGCGTACCGGTGAGATGCGCATCACGCTCGACAGCGCCGCCGCCTTGTTCAACGTCGCCATCGAGAGCTGGCAGAAGTCCGACGTGGTGGCGTCCGAACTGATTTCCATGAGCGCCAAGTCGGCCGCAGCGCATGCTGCCTTCAAGCTGACGCAGACCGTGGTGCACGCCTCCGGCGCGACCGCGCAGTTCGACGAACATCCGCTGGGCCGCTATATCCGCGACCTGGAAACCCACGTACTGCACGCCGGTCACGACCGCACCGCGCAGATCCTCGGCCAGGCCGAGCTGGGCGAGCAGTTCGACTCGACCTTGCAACGCTAGTCATCTTGCCGTGAACCGACTCGCCGACAAATTGCCGCTGACCGCATTCTTCCCACGACTGTCGTTCGGCAGTCGCGCGGTGTGGTCGACGCTGGCTTTGAGCACGGTGGGTGTGGGTGTGTTGTTGCGCGACTTGCTGGCGGGACATGCAACGGCAATCTGGTTCGGCTATGCCGCCGATCTCGGCCTGACGGTCTACCTGCTGTGCGAGGTGCATGTGCTGGCGCGCATGGTCAAGACCACCGTGTGGCTGACCTTGCTGCTGGCGCTGGCGGCGCTGCTGTCGTGGCCATCCGGCTGGCAGGTGGTGGCGCAGGGACTGGACCGCTCGACCACGGTGGCGGCGATTCTGGCGGCGATGGGCTTCATGGTGGAAGCGGCGCGCACTTCGTCGCTGATCCGCCGCGTCGGCTACACCGTGATCGGCCAACCGAAGTCGCGCCGCTACGTGGTGCTGACCACCGGTGCGCATCTGTTGGCGATCGTGCTCAACGTCGGCGCGATCAACCTGCTGGGCAACATGGTCCGGCGCAGCAACACGCTGGCAGCCGCCGGCGGCGACGCGCAATTGCAGGCGCAGCGTCTGCGCGAATCGTCGGTGGCGATCATCCGCGGCTTCGGCACGATGGCGATGTGGTCGCCGCTGTCGATCGGCTTTGCGGTGGCGCTGGCCTCGGTGCCGGCCTTGCACTGGCAGGAATTGCTGCCGTACGCGATGGCCCTGTCGCTGAGCTATCTGCTGCTCGGCTGGCTGCTGGACGGGGTGCACTGGAAGACTGCTGCGGCGATCAACACGTCATCGCCGCGCGCCGACTGGCGTGCGGTCCACGACTTCGTCGCATTGATCCTGGCCGTGATCGCCGCAGCATTAGCGGCGGCGTTCGCGCTGCATGCCAGCGTCAGCGACGGCGTGATGCTGGTGGTGCCGCCGGTGGCCCTGCTGTGGCTGGTGCGCCAGTACGCACGCGCCGGCGTGTCGTCAGCGCTGGCGCTGACGGCGCGGCGCATGCGGCAGCGCCTGTTTCAGATTTTCCCTGGCTTTCGCACCGAGATTTGCATGATCGCCTCTGGCGCTCTGCTCGGCACGCTGCTCGGCCACGCGCTGCATTTGCAGGCAATCCCGGCTTTGCTGGCGCAGGCGGCTTTGCATCCGGTGCTGCTGGCCGGCTTGCTGCTGCCGGCGATTATCGCGGTGGCGCAGCTTGGTGTCGGCGCGGTGGTCGGCATCGGCATCGTCAGCGCGGCGATTCCCGATCCGGCTTTGCTGGGATTGAAGCCGGTGGTGCTGGCCTTCGTGTTCCTGTCGAGCTGGGTGCTGGCCGGCGGCATCACGCCATACGGCGCCACCATCGCCATCATGGCGCGCGCCGCCGACGTACCGGGACGCATCGTCGCGTTGCAATGGAACGGCCGCTTTACGCTAGCCGGCTACGGAGTCAGCCTGGCGTGGTTCGCGGCGCTGCAGGCATGGACCTGAATACAAATTTTTGAAATGAGGATGACATGAGTAAAAAAACCGGCAAGGAAATCAGGATCAACGCCTTCGTGACGTTTGCACCCAGCCATCTGTCGCCGGGCTTGTGGTCGCATCCGCAGGACAAGTCGCTCGACTACAACACGCTGGAGTTCTGGAGCAATCTCGCGCGCGTGGCCGAGCAGGGCAAGTACGACGGCCTGTTCTGGGCCGACGGCATCAGCACCTACGACGTCTACGGCGGTTCGCACGATGCCGGCATCCGCGGCGCCCTGCAATTCCCGCGTCTTGATCCGTTGTTGCTGGTGGCGGCGATGGCGCAGGTCACCGAGCATCTCGGCTTTGCCGTGACCAGCAGCGTCACCTACGAGCCGCCGTACCTGTTCGCGCGCCGCATGTCGACGCTCGATCAGCTGACCAGGGGACGGGTAGGCTGGAACATCGTGACCAGCTTCGGCGACTCCGGCAGCAAGGCGCTCGGGCTCGGTCCCAGCAAGCCGCACGACCTGCGCTACGAGATCGCCGACGACTATCTCGACGTGGTCTACAAGCTGTGGGAAGGCAGCTGGGAAGACGACGCCGTCAAACGCGACCGCGCCACCAAGACCTTCGCCGATCCGTCCAAGGTACACGTGATCCGTCATGAAGGGCCGCACTACCAGATCGAGGGCGTGCACTTCAGCGAGCCGACGCCGCAGCGCACGCCGCTGCTGTACCAGGCCGGTTCGTCGGGACGCGGCAAGGACTTCGCCGCGCGCCATGCCGAATGCGTGTTCGTCAGCGCGCCGTCGAAGAACATCATTCGCGCCTCGGTCGCCGACACACGGCAGCGCGCCGCACAACTGGGTCGCAATCCCGACGACATCCTGTTCTTCATGCTGCTGACCGTGATCGTCGGCCGCACCGAGGCCGAAGCCCAGGCCAAGCTCGAAGACTACCGCCGCTACGTCAGCCCGGAGGGCGCGCTGGCGCTGTTCTCGCGCTGGAGCGGCGTCGACCTGGCCGGACGCGACGTCAACGAGCCGCTGCAATACGCCAAGAGCGAAGGCATGCAATCGACCATCGAAGGTTTCACCGTGGCTGATCCCGATCGCGTCTGGACCATCGGCGAGCTGGCGCAGCACAACGCCATCGGCGGCAAGGGGCCGGTGCTGGTCGGCACGCCCGAACAGGTCGCCGACATCATGCAGGAATGGATGGACGAGACTGACATTGACGGTTTCAACCTGAGCTACACGCTGCTGCCGCAAAGCCACATCGATTTCGTCGAACTGGTGGTGCCGGAGTTGCAGAAGCGCGGCGTCTACAAGAAGGAATACCGCGCCGGCACGCTGCGCGAAAAACTCTATGGCGCCAGCCCGCGCTTGCCCGACACGCATCCGGCGGCGGCGTTCCGGCGCGGCGCCGATGCAGCCGCAGATGCTCCCGCCGCCGCTGCCGAAATTCAATAACATCAAGGAGACTTTCATGACAACAACAGCAACACGTTACGAAACCATCAAGGTCAAGCCGGTCACGCCGCTGATCGGCGCCGAGATCGACGGCATCGACCTGACCCGTCCGCTTGAGCCGCAGCAAATTGCGGAAGTGCGCCAGGCGCTGTTGGACCACCTGGTGATCTTTTTCCGCGACCAGCCGCTGACGCTGGAGCAGCACAAGCGCTTCGGCCGCTATTTCGGCGAATTGCACGTGCATCCCAACACCAAAGGTCCGGAAGGCCATCCCGAAATCCTGCCGATCCACGCCGACCACAACACCGTGCGCATCGCCGGCGACCGCTGGCATTCGGACGTCTCGTGCGACGCCGAACCGCCGCTGGGCAGCATCCTGCATCTGCAGACCTTGCCCGAGCACGGCGGCGACACGCTGTTCTCGAATACCTATGCCGCCTATGAAGCGCTGTCGCCGGGCCTGCAGACTTACTTGCTGGGACTCACCGCGACGCACGACGGCGAGCAGGTGTATCGCAGCCGCAATCGCGGCAAGGGCATCGACGACCGCGACCGCGTCTATCCGAAGTCTTCGCATCCGATCGTGCGCACGCATCCGGAGAGCGGCCGCAAGGGCTTGTTCGTCAATTCCAATTTCACGACGCACATCGACAATGTGCCGCGGGAAGAGAGTGCGGCGATCCTCGCTTTCCTGTACCAGCATCTGGCCAAGCCGGATTTCCAGGTGCGCTTTCGCTGGCAGCCGGATTCGATCGCGTTCTGGGATAACCGCAGCGCCCAGCATCTGGCGGTGTGGGACTACTACCCGCAAGTGCGTTCCGGCTATCGCGTGACCGTCAAGGGCGACAAGCCGTTTTAAATTCCACCCAGGAGGCCGCATGTCCAACCACACCACACAACGCTCGGTCGCCATCGTCGGCGGCGGCATGGCCGGCACGCTGGCCGCGATCCGTCTGCTGCGCCAGGCGCAGACGCCGCTGCTGATCCGCATCTTCGATCCGAATCCCGAACTGGGACGCGGGCTGGCGTATTCCACCCCCGACTTCAGCCACCGCCTCAACGGCCCGGCCAAGGCCTTCAGCCTGCGTCCCGACGACGCCGCGCATTTCGCAAACTGGCTGCAATTGCGCGCCGACCGATCGGGCTGGAACGAGTTCGACGACAAGCTGCTGGCGTTCGCGCCGCGCTGGATGTTCGGCGACTACCTGCGCGACGAGTTGCGGCTGGCGCTGCAGGACGCTGCACCCGGCGTTGAAGTCGAACACATCCTGGCCAAGGTCAGCGACGTCAGCGAAGATCACGGCCGCGTGCGCGTGACGGTCGACAACGGCCACGCCGTGCGCGAGTTCAGCGCCGACCATCTGTTGCTGGCGCCTGGCGTATTCAAGTCGCGTCCCGGTTTTGCCGTCACGCAGGCGCTGGAAGACGATGGCCGCTACCTGGCCGATCCGTGGAATCCGGATGCACTCGACAAGCTCAAGGGCGCCACCGACGTGCTGCTGATCGGCAGCAGCCTGACCATGATCGACGCCGTGGTGGCGCTGGAGGCGCGCGGCTATCGCGGCAAGTATCACGTGGTCTCGCGGCGCGGCCTGGTGCCGGTGGCGCGCCATGAAGTGGCGGCGTGGCCCGAGTTCCTGACCGACACCGGCGCACCCACGACCGCGCGCGACATCTTGCGCACTGTGCGGGCGCAGATTGCGAAGGCCAAGGACAGTGGCGACGACTGGCAACGCGTGGTGATGGCGGTGCGTCCGCATCTGACGCGCCTGTGGAAGGCTGCTGCACTGAGCGAGCGCCAGCGCTTCATGCGCCACGTGCGCGCGTACTGGGACATGTTCCTGCATCGGGTGCCGCCGCCGAGTGCGGAGGTCTTTGACGCAGTGCGCGCTGCCGGTCGCTTGCAGGTGCATACCGGCACGCCGGTCGAGCTGCATGAAGAGTCGGCCGGCAAGGTCGCGGTGGCGGTGCGCCTGCGCGGCCAGCAGCAAGTGCAGCCGGCATTGACGCTGGTGGCCGACGCCGTGATCAATTGCACCGGCTTCGAATACGTGTGGAAGCGCGTCAGCGGCGAACCGTTGCTGGGTCGTTTGCTGGAGAAGGGTTATGTACGCCCGAGCGCACTCAATCTCGGCATCGACGCCGATCCGCAGACGCTGGCCGTGATCGGCGCCGACGGCCAGCCCTCGACCCTGATCTCTACCAGCGGCCTGCCCTTGCGCGGCGTGCTGTTCGAGTCCGGCACCATCGCCGAATTGTTGCGCCAGGCAGTGCTGCTGGCGCCGCGTCTTGATGCGGCCGGCAATCACAGCAATCAAAACTACGCGGCTGCGTTGAACGCGGCCTAGTTGCATTCGAGGAAAAATCATGGCAAAAGAAATCCGCATGAACGCCTTTGCGCTGCACAGCCCGGTGCATCACTCGCCGGGCCTGTGGCGCCATCCGCGTGATCGCTCGCTGACCTACAACACGCTCGACTACTGGGTCAATCTGGCCAAGGTGCTGGAGCGCGGCTTCATCGATGCGCTGTTCATGGCCGACAGCATCGGCGTCAACGACGTCTTCGGCGGCAATCTCGACACGGCGCTGCGCTACGGCGCACAGGTGCCGAAGCAGGATCCGATGCTGTCGATTTCGGCGATGGCTTACGCGACGAAGCATCTCGGCTTCGGCGTCACCAGCAACGCCAACCACGAGCCGCCGTATGTGTTCGCGCGGCGCATGTCGACGCTGGATCACCTGACCAACGGCCGCATCGGCTGGAACATTGTCACCGGCCACAGCACCAGCGGCGTGCGCGCGCTCGGCCACAGCAAGGTGACGGCCCACGACGAGCGCTATGACATCGCCGACGAATACATGGACGTGGTCTACAAGCTGTGGGAGTCGAGCTGGGAAGATGGCGCCGTGCTGCGCGACGTCGCCACCGGCGAGTTCGCCGATCCGCGCCTTATCCACAAGATCGTGCACGAAGGAAAATACTTCAAGCTGGAAGGCGTGCACCTGACCGAGCCGTCGCGCCAGCGCACGCCGGTGTTGTTCCAGGCCGGTTCGTCGACGCGCGGCAAGGCCTTCGCCGGCCGCCATGCCGAATGCATCTACCTGAGCGGCCCGAGCATCAAGACCATCGCGCCGGTGGTGGCCGATACGCGCAGCCAGGCAGTGCTGGCGGGGCGCCACGCCGACGACATCAAGTTCTTCTCGATGGCGACCATCATCGTCGGTCGCACCGAAAAGGAAGCGCAGGAAAAATTCCGCGACTACCAGAACTACATCAATCCGCAGGCGGCGCTGGCGATGTTCTCGGGCTGGACCGGCATCGATTTTTCCAAATATGATCCCGACGAGCCTATCCGTTACCTCAAGCTCGACGCCGGCATCAGTTCGGCGCTGGAAAATTTCACCATCGGCGATCCGGACCGTGTCTGGACTGTCGGCGAACTGGCGCGCCACAACGCCATCGGCGGCCGCGGTCCGTTGTTCATCGGCTCGGTGGAACAGGTGGCCGACGCCATCGAGCACTGGGTCGATGCCACCGACGTCGACGGCCTCAACCTGAGTTATGCCGTGACGCCGGAGGCCTACGAGGATTTTGCCGACCTGGTGGCGCCCGAACTGCAACGGCGCGGCCGCTACAAGACCGCGTATCAGGAGGGTACGTTGCGCGAGAAGCTGGGCGGCGCCTCGCCCTTGTTGCCGGCACGGCATCCGGCGGCGGGATTCCGCCAGGGACGGAATCCTGAGGTAGTGGCGGCGGCAGCGTAGTTATGAAAAATCCGCGCATGCATGCTCGGATTGATTCGTAGCTGCGCGGCGGCGGGGCAGGTATAGTGAACCCACGCTATCCTCTCCTGCGCAGCAGCGCCAACATGTGAACAGATTCAGTGAGCGGATTCAATGAGCAGCCACTTTGCAGATAGCACTGGGCCGCGCGAATCTCCTCACCGAATCTGTTCACATGTCGGGGTTGCAATATGAACAGATTTTCACAATCTATTTGCGCAAATTCAAAAAAGCCCCGTCACGGCAACGTGCGGGGCTTTTTGTTTGGGGATGCGAGATCAGGTGGAGCAGTCCTGCAAAAATTCTCTATTTTTTGTAGCTGTACACGCCGATGCGCGCATTCGGATCGATCTGACGAATGTAGAGCTGGTAAGTATCGCCGCTGCTGGTCTTCAGCTTGGCCATCTTGCTTTGTTTGCAACATGACGGGCAGGCCACCTTCTTTTCCTGGATCGGGCGCGCGTCGGGCGACAGCTGCAGCATGAGCTGGCCGCAGTGCGGGCACGCCAGGCTGATGTCTTGCCCGTAGATTGTTGCGTGGGATGTCTGTGTGTTCGATTTCATGGTCGATTATTCTTATGGGGGGGGCGATTATAACCAAAGCCGCAAGGACAACAAGGAACAGCAAGCGGACGAATGTATCACATTTTCCTGACGCGTCAGGCGATTTCAGGCCAGGTTTCCGGCAGCGTGTTTTCCTGCTCTTTTTTCATCGCCCGGCGCACATGTCGCGTGGCGATTGCCTCAGGATGGAAGTAGCGTCCAACCCATGCCGCGAATTGTTCCAGCGCCGAGCACAACACGAAATAAATGGCGCCGACGAACATGAAAATCTCCATCGGATAAATCATCAACCGGCTGTTCACCTGCGACGCCACGAACGACAATTCGCCGACGCCGACGATGTAGGCCAGCGAACTGTCCTTGATCAGCGTCACCCACTGATTGATGAAGGACGGCAGCATCATCTGCAGCGCCTGCGGCAGCACGATCCAGCGCAGCACATGCAGGCGCGGCAGGCCGAGCGAGAGGCCTGCGTCCCATTGGCCGCTGCGAATGCCGGCAATCCCCGCCGCCACCGAATGCGCCAGATAGGCGGCGCTCACCAGCGACAGCGCAAACATCACCGACAGCACGCCGGGCACGTCGATGCCGAACGCAATCGGCAGCAGGAAGTAAGTCCAGAAGATCAGCATCAGCACCGGAATCGCGCGGAAAAATCCCAGCGCCAGCGTGAGCAGGTTGCGCATCGCGCCGCTGCTCATCGCCAGCACCACGCCGAACACCACGCCGAGCAGCGCCGACAGCAGCGCTGAGCCGACGCTCAGCAGCAGCGTCAGTGCGGCGCCGCCGAGCGGTCCGTCTGGATACGATCCCCACAGCAGATAGGGCAGATTGTCGAGCAGCACGGCGAATTCCATCAATGCCTCCCCTTGCCGCCATGTGCGAGGCGCACCTGCAAATGCCAGTGGCCAAGGCTCTCGATCAATGCGATGGCGACGATATACAGCAGCGTGGCGAAGCCGAAGGCCTGGAAGGTACGGAAGGTCTCGGCCTCTACCTGGCGCGAGGTGTACGACAATTCGGCAAGGCCGATGGCCATCGTCAGCGAAGTGTTCTTGAGGATGTTCATGTACTGGCCGAGCAGCGGCGGCAGCGCGATGCGTACGGCTTGCGGCAGCACGATGTAGCGCACCACCTGCAAGCGGGTCAGGCCGATGGCGGCTCCGGCCAGTGATTGCGCGGCCGGCACGCCGCGCATGCCGGCGCGGAATTCTTCGCTGACGTAGGCGGTGGAGTAGAGCACCACGCCGATCATCGCCGCCAGGAATTCAAACGACGGCCAGCTCAGCGTCAGCACGCCCAGCAAGCGGATGCTGTGGGTGGCGTTGAGCCACTCCATCGCGCCTTCGGGGAATAGGGCGGGCACGCCGAAATACCAGAACAGCAACTGCACCAGCAGCGGCGTGTTGCGAAACAGCGAGGTGTAGGCTGCGGCCGGCAACCGCAAGCCGGCATGTGCGCTCGAGCGTGCCGCCGCCAGGAAGAAGCCGAGCAGCGTCGCCAGCACCACCGTCGCGGCGCTGAGCAGCAGGGTGGTCTGGAAGCCGTGCCACATCCACAGCAGATATTTGGGGGCGAGCAGCTGGCTGGTATCGAAATGGGAGAGCATGGAGATCAGGACGCCAATTAAGCGGTAGCAATCAGTGAGGTAGCCAAAACGAGAACAGCCGCACGAAGCGGCTGGTTCTCATCGCGAACGATCTGCTTATTTGTCGCGCAGCTTGGTGTCGCCGATCTTGAACAGGCGCGGCAGCGGCGATTTGCTTTGCGGGCCGAACCACTTGTCATAGATCAGTTGTGCGGTACCGGTCTTCTCGAGGTCGCGCAGCCAGTCATTCAGGAAGGCAACCAGGCGCGTCTCCCCCTTGGGAACGCCGACGCCCTCATATTCTTCCGAGATTGCGAAGGCCGGGATTTCGTATTTGTCCTTGTCCGGCAGCGCCGCCAGGATCGCGGTCAGCTTGGAGCCATCCTGACTGAACGCCTGGATGTTGCCGTTGCGCAGTGCGGCCAGACCGAGTGGGGTGTCGTCATACAGCACCACCTTGGTGTCGGGATACTTTTCACGCAGCGTGGTTTCCATGGTGGTTCCCTTGTCGGTGCCGACGCGGATGTCCTTGATGCCGTCGGCGTTCTTCAGCACGCCCTTCCTGGCGAGGAATTGCTGGCCCGAAGCGAAGTAAGGAATGCTGAAGTCGATAACCTTGGCGCGGTCTTCGGTAATCGTGAAATTGGCGAACACCAGGTCGACCTTGTTGGACGACAGCAGCGGAATGCGGTTGGCCGGATTGGTCGGGACGATTTCCACCTTCACGCCGAGTTTCTTGCCGAGCTCGTTGGCGTAGTCGATGTCGAGGCCGACGATTTTTTTGCTGGTCGCATCGACGTAGCCGAACGGCGGATTTCCGTCAAAAGCAGCTACTCGCAGTACGCCGGCCTTTTTGATGTCGTCGAGCTTGTCGGCGTGGGCGGCAGCCGGCAGCAAGGTCAGCGCAAGGGCGGACGCAAAGAACAAAGGGGACAGTGAAGCACGCAATTTCATGGATATTTTCCTTGTTGTCGTGAAATGGTGGGATGCGTTTCAATGCAGGCGGATAGCCGGCGAGGTCCTGCATCCCGTTGGCGCGGATGCACCAAATGGGAGCGAGTATAGGAAGACGCGACGGGATCTGGGAACGACTATTTACGGCTTTGTTTATGCGGAAAACAGCGCAGGAAAAATGCGTAAGGGGAGCAGCGGAAGGTGGTGGAAAATGAAAAGAAAAACGACGAGGGAAGAATGCGACAAACCGGCGTCATTGCAGAGATTGCAGTTCGCCGGTCAGTTAAACAACTTCAGTCCGCGGCGGCGCGATGCCGGGGCGGACTGTCTGTCATCGACATGCAGCGGTCGATCAACGTGTGGTGTTGATGTAGTTGTTGCGAGCGACGTCGCCGCGAGTCTGGCTGAGTTCGGCCAGGACGTCAGCGCGGGTCTTGCTCGATACGACAGGAGCAGGATTGAACGTGTCCTGATAGTTGCGGCGACCCAGGTCACCACCTGCTTGCTTCACTTCGGCGACGACTTCAGCACGTGTCTTGGTCGAGGTGAACGCTTGTTGTGGTGGATATGGAGTTTCGGCAAGTGCGGAACCGGCGGCGGCGATCAGGGCAGTAGCGGCGATAATTTTAGCGATGTTCATTTTATTCTCTCTGAGTAAGTGGCAATTAAGTTGAAGTACCTGGTTGAAACAACAGCGATGCCGGCAGAAAATTAATGAGTACTGCCGGGCGCATTACCGAGATAGGTTCAGAGTTTTGTTTTGCAACCACTTATTTTCGTGTTATCCGAACATGAAATGACTGATATAAAAATATCGTCTGACTGAAGGCCTTTGTTCCTGAGGCCCGGACAATCGTCTGCATTGTTCGGGTAAATCCGCCGGTTTTTTCCGCTGCTGTCAGAGGCCGACGACGAAATGGGAAGCCTGCAAGCCCGATTGTTCCAGAAAGGCGAACACAGAATCAGCGCCGATGGTTTCAATGCGATCGCTGAAACGCTTTTCGTTGGGATGATCGTCGAAGGCAATGTTGGCTTTGAACATCCGCGCGCCGAGCCGGGTCATGGGGCCGAGGTCGAGCACGGTCGGCTGGTAGCCCTTGAACTTGAGCCATGCCTGGGCTTGCTCGCGGGTGTGGATGCTGTTTTCCTGCGCCATCGCCAATGTTTCCAATACCCATTGATTCGATTGCTGGTACTTGTCGCCCCAGGCGTACGACAGCATGTTGTAGGCGGCAATATGTCCGGCCAGCACTTTTGCCGGGTCGGTCAGCACGGTGCGCAGGCGTTGCTGCACTTCCGGCGCCGGCACGGCGACCGCCGCTTCGAAGCGATAGGGATCGTCGAGGAAGAACTGGCCCATGCCTTGTTCGTAGATGTTGCTGACGGCGGTGCCGCATTCGTTGAGCTTGTGCACGATGGTCCAGTGGCCATCCTGCTTGTAGGCGAAGCCGAGATGCGAATAGCGTTGCCGGTATTTGCTCAGATCCTGGCCGGCGCGCGCGATGATGACCACATCGGCGCCGCTGGCGTCGAGCTGGGCGACGGTCTTGACGGCCATGGCGATGCCTTGTGCCACGCGTGTTTCCGTCGGCGGCTTTTGTTCGCAGGCTTGCCCGGCATGCGCGATGGCAGGCAGCGCCAGATGCAATGCCACGAGTGCGGCGAGGACGATTTTTTTTATCATGTTGTGCTCCGTGTCGTTGAATGATCGTGTGCTGCGGTCGTTTAAATTTTTCAGGAAACTTTCTTGCTCTTCATGAGCGCCTTGCCGAGTTCGTTCGGGATGATCGCCAACACCTTGCCGGCGC
This sequence comes from Herbaspirillum sp. NPDC101397, assembly GCF_044767325.1. Taxonomy (NCBI): domain Bacteria; kingdom Pseudomonadati; phylum Pseudomonadota; class Betaproteobacteria; order Burkholderiales; family Oxalobacteraceae; genus Herbaspirillum; species Herbaspirillum sp. NPDC101397. The sequence continues at coordinate 441,806 of NZ_JBIWNS010000004.1, read as the reverse complement.
TGACCAGCAGCATGCCGGCCGAGGTGGCGGTGGCCTGGATGACCGAGCCGACGCCGACCGACACGGCGCCGCTGGCGTTGGCGGTGATGGTCACCGAGCCGCGCACGCCGGCGCCGATTTTCTCCACTACATAGACCGAGCCCTTGCCCGAGGCTTCGACGCTCTTGACGAGGTACTCGCTGCCTTCGGAGATGAAGTAGGCCGGCGCCGCGATCGATGCCACTACCGACAGTGCGGAGGCGTCGCTGGCAGTCGATTGCGCCGATGCAGGTTGCGCCAGCAAGGCCGACGACAGGGCCACAGCCAGCGACAGGGTGGAAACGATGCGGCGCAGGTTCAATGTGTTCATGATGTTGTTCTCCGGTTTTTACGTTTAAGTGGTGTTGAGGGAAGCGCGTCGTTGAAGCGCAGGCGGACTTTATCAACGGTATCGGTATTTGTATTTATTCAATCAAAAGTAGCGAACGACTTATACGAAAGTATTGATATATGATACTTTTCAAGAAATTCGAATTGAAGGAGATGCAGATGGCCCAGGCCCAGGCGCTGATAGACGCCCTCAAGAACGTGCTCAAGGCGCGCGGCATGACGTATGCAAAGCTCGGCAAGGGACTCGGCCTGAGCGAGGCCAGCGTGAAGCGGGTATTTGCGGAGAAGAGTTTTTCGCTGGAGCGCTTCGACCAGGTGTGCGGCCTGCTCGGCATCCAGATCAGCGATCTCGCACGCATGGTGGCGCACGATGCGGCCACGCCGGCGCAGCTGACGATCGAACAGGAGAACAAGCTGGTATCGGATCCGCGGCTGTTGCTGATCGCCGTGCATGCGGTCAATCACTGGAGCATGGAAGAGATCCTGGAGGCTTTCGATTTTTCGCGTGCGGAATGCGTGCGCCTGCTGGCGCGCCTCGACAAGCTGGGCATCATCGACCTGCTGCCCAACAACAAGATACGGGTACGCGTCGCGCCGGATTTCAGCTGGCTGCCGGGCGGCCCGATACAGCAATATTTCCGCGCCCAGCTGCGCAACGATTTCTTCAACTCACGTTTTGACGGCGAGCGCGAAAAGATGAGCATGGTCAGCGGCATGTTGTCGCCGGCCAGCAATGCGCTCATGCAGCAGCACATGCGCCGCATCGCGGCGGAATTCTCGGCGCTGCATCATCAGGACCTGGAGTTGCCGCTGGCGCAGCGCGACGGCACCAGCCTGATCCTGGCGATGCGGCCGTGGTCGCCGGAGTCGTTCAAGGCCATGCAGAAGAAGCGCTGACTTGCCACGCCGGGCCGTTCGCTCAGGCCGGCGTCGCCAGCAACTCTTCCACGTAGGCGACGAAGGCGCGCGCCTTGGCGCTGGCCATGCGCCCGCCCGGGTACAGCGCCCACAAGTCGATCGGCGGCAGGCTCCAGTCGGTCAGCACACGCACCAGCTCGCCGCTCGCGAGTTCCGGTTCAAACATCCATTCCGATGAAATCGCCAGCCCCATGTCGGCCAGCACGGCGGCGCGCACGCCTTCGGCGGCGTTGACCTTGATGCGTCCGGAGACCGATACCGTTACCTCGTCGGCGCCGCGGCGGAACGACCACGTCGTGCCGCCGCTGCCGCGTCCGTAAATCACCGCCGCGTGCCGGCTCAGCTCGGCCGGCCCGGCCGGTACGCCATGCGCGGCGAAGTAGGCCGGCGTGGCGATGACCGAGCGCGCGCCTTGCGCAATCTTGCGCGCCGTCATGCCGGAGTCGCTCAGCACGCCCATGCGCAGCGCGACGTCGATGCCTTCTTCCAGCATGTCGATATGCCGATCGTCCAGCACCACGTCGAGGCTGAGCTGGGGATGGCGGTCGAGGAAAGGTTTGAGATGGGGCAGGATGCGCAGGCGCGCGAAGGTCAGCGCCGCCGAAATCCTCAGCGGTCCGGACAGTTCGTTGCCGGCGCCGCGCGCGCTGCGGTCGGCTTCGTCGGCTTCGCCGATGGCGCGCAAGGCGCGTTCATAAAAACGCTGGCCGGCTTCGGTCGGCGTCAGGCCGCGCGTGGAGCGCAGCAGCAAGCGCACGCCGAGACGTTCTTCCAGTTGCGCCACCGCTTTCGAGACCGCCGGCTGGCCGACTTCCAGACGTCGTGCGGCGCTCGAAAACGAACCTGCTTCGACCACGTTGACGAAGGTTTCCATTGCGTTCAGGCGATCCATGTTGATTCCTCCATGGAATGAATAATAGCGTCTATCGCACCAATTTCGTCTGATATGACGCTCTTTATTCATTTTTGGAATGAATCATATGCCCAATGCAGACGTTCCGCCCATGCCCGATCAAGGCCAAGATAAGGGCGTCGATTGCCATCGCGATCCCCGGGCGACCCTCAGGCTGGACCTGCGCCTCGTCATTCTCACGAAAGGAAGCACCATGAACATCATCCCCATGAGCGCCGGTTTCGGCGCACGCATTCACAACGTCGACCTGGCGCGGCTGGGCGACGATCCGGACTCCGACATGCAGCAGGCGTTGCAGGCGGCGCTGCTGGAGTACGGCCTGCTGGTCATTCCGGGACCGGTGCTGTCGCCGCAGGACCAGATCGCCGCCTCTGAAGTATTCGGCGCGCTGGAGGAATTTCCACCGGCGCCGGGACAGATTGCCGGTTATCCGCAGATCTTCCGCGTCGCCAGTCGCGCTACCGAAGGTTATACCGGCGTCGGTCGCTACTGGCATTCGGACGGCTCGTTCCGCACGGTGCCGACGCCGATGTCGTTGTGGCATCTGGAAGCGCGCCCGGACGTCGGCGGCGACACCCTGTTCACCGATCTGCAGCAGGCCTGGCGCAGCCTGCCGGAGGAGCTGAAATCGCAGATACACGACTTGCGGACCACGCATCGCAATCATGTGGTACATCCGCTGGTGATGCCGCATCCGCACACCGGCGTTGAAGGTTTGTACCTCAACGTCGGCCTCACCAACAGCATCATCGACATGGAACGCGACGCCACCGAGCAACTGATCGCCACGCTCGACCGTCATCTGTCGCGCGAAGGTGCGGTATATCGGCATCAATGGAAGGAAGGCGACTTCGTGGTGGCGGACAACTTCCGTGTCGCGCATCGCGCCACGCCCTTGTCGCCATTGCAGCGGCGCGTGCTGAACCGCACCACGGTGCGCGGAGACGGTGCTTTCTGGGAGACGATGAAGGGGGATCAGGCAGTCGCGGTTGCTGCCTGACGGCGTCTACTGCAACAGGCCGCTGCCGCTCCTCGGGGTTGGCATCTGTTGCAGGCTGCTCGCCAGCACCGCTGCCGCCGAGCGCGTCTCCACGCCGAGTTTGACGAAAATGTGTTCGAGGTGCTTGTTGACCGTGCGTGGACTCATGCCGAGGATTTCGGCGATGTCGCGGTTGGTCTTGCCTTTGCCCAGCCACGCCAGTACGTCGCTTTCGCGCGGCGTCAGGTGGACGCTGCCCGGCGCCATCGGGGGGATCGCGGCGTCAGCGCTACCCAGCACAGCGGCATGCAGCAATGCCGTGCCAGCGCCTGCTGCGATGCCGGCAGCAAGATTCTTCTCTTCCAGCAGCAAGGTAATCTCGTGTCCCTGACCGGGCGCCGACAGTGCGACGCGCAGTTCGCAGTCGCCCTGTGTCGTCACCAGCGGACGGATGTCGCCGCCGCCCTGGCGCTGGCGCACCAGGCTTTCATTGAGCCAGGATTGCAGCAGCGCCGGCAGCTTGTGGCCGGTGCTTGCGCCGGCACCGACCGGAAAGTACTTTTCCAACCACAGCGAGGCCTTGCTGGTCTGCCACAGCGGCAGGCCGTTGCCGCTGAGGACGATGACGGCGTGGGCGGCATGTTCGAGCATGCCGCGCGCCTGCGACATCATGCGTGCGGTCTTGATGTGGGCGCCGATGCGCGCGACCACTTCCTGCGGCTTGATGGGCTTGGTCACGTAATCGATGCCGCCGACCTCGAAGCCGCGCACGACATGTTCGGTTTCGGTTAGTCCGGTCATGAACACCACCGGCACGTGGTTGACGCTCTTGATCAGCTTGATGCGTTTGCAGGTCTCAAAGCCGTCGATACCCGGCATCATCGCGTCCAGCAGGATCAGGTCGGGCGTGATGTAGTCGAGCCGCTCCAGCGCGCTGATGCCGTCGGTGGCGACCAGCACGATGTGGCCGCTCTCGTCGAGCGAATCGGACAGCATGGCCAGGTTGTCGGGCTTGTCGTCGACGATCAGGACGACATGCCGATCAAACGTTGTTGACATCATGACGAATCATCTCCTTGATGCGGGTGACATATTCATTCAGGCGGAACTGCTTGATCAGTTGCCTGAGTTCCGTGGTGAAGGGCAGGTAAGCCGAATTCTGCTGTTCCATCTCGTCGAGCTTTTTCAGAATTCCCTTGGCGTAGCCGATGGAGCCGAGCTCCAGCAAGGCCTGTAATTTTTCCTGCGAGGGCACCAGCATCATCGGCTGCGCGACGACGGTTTCTTTCACGGGAATGGAAAGAGGCAGGGGCGCCGACACCCAGTCGATGCGCAGCTGCTGGCGGATCTTTGACAGCAGTTCGTTGTACGACACCGGCTTGACCACGAAGTCGTTGTACAGCGGCGGATCGTTGCCCTCATGGACACGTTCATGGCTGCGCTCGTGTCCGCTTTCGAAGGCGTTGGCCGAGACGATGATGACCGGCAGCTGCGTCAGCCCGCGCGCGCGGATGGCGCGCGCCACCGACCAGCCGTCCATGACCGGCATGGCGATGTCGAGCAGCACCAGGTCGGGCGTGCGCCGCGTCAGTTCTTCGAGGCAGGCGATGCCGCCGTCTGCCTCGACCACCTCGAAGCCCAGCGGCAGCAGCATTTCCTTGAGCAGCAGGCGTTGCGAAGCCTGGTCGTCGACCACCAGCACGCGCTTGGAGGGGCCGATGTAACCGGACATCTGGTCTTCCAGTTTCAGGCGCGGCCGCGGCACATGAACTTCCGGCAGGTAAATCTTCAGGTGGAAACTGCTGCCGCTGCCGACCTTGCTCTTGACCGCCAGTTCGCCGCCCATGATGTGGGTGAGCATGCTGCTGATGGCCAGGCCCAGGCCGGTGCCGATGTCTTCGCGCAGGTTGGCGGCATTGCTGCGCTCGAACGGCAGGAAGATGCGTTCCAGATCGTCGTCGGCAATGCCGATGCCCGTGTCGATGATGTCGAAGTAGGCGATTTCGCGCATATAGCGCACGCGCACCGTCACGCTGCCGCTGTCGGTGAACTTGACGGCGTTGCCGAGCAGGTTGATCAGGATCTGGCGCAGGCGCTTCTGGTCGGCGTGCACGATGTGCGGGATGCGGCCGGTTTTTTCGAAACGGAAGCGCAGGCCTTTTTGCTCGGCCTGCGGTGCGAACATGCCGGCGATCTGTTCGAGGAATTCCGACAGCGCCAGTTCGTCCGAGGCCAGGCGCATCTTGCCGGCTTCGATTTTGGCGATGTCGAGCAGGCCGTCGATCAGGCTCAGCAGATGTTCGCCGCTGCGGCGGATCACCGCAATCGCATCCTTGCGCGCCGGTGGAATTGTCGCATCGACATGCAGGATCTGCGCATAGCCGAGGATGCTGTTCAAGGGGGTGCGCAACTCGTGGCTCATACCGGTAACGAAACGGCTCTTGGCCAGGTTGGCGGACTCGGCGGCTTCCTTGGCGCGCTGCAGTTCGGCGTCGGTCTGTTTGTGCGCTTCGATTTCCTGCAGCAGCAGATTGGTCTGGCGTTCCGATTCTTCGTGCGCGACGCTGCGGCTTTCATTGGTCAGGATCAGCCACCACGAACCGACGCCGATCAGCACCAGCAGCGTACAGAACAGCTTGATGAAAATGCTCTGGATGGAGTCGGGACCGCTGGTCGTCAGCCCGGAGATACCCGCCATCTGCTGGAAATACAGCATCCACAACACCACCGCCAGGCCGCCCGACAACAGGCCGAACACGATCAGGTAATGACCGATGCGCGTGTTGAGCTTGAGCGTGAAGCGCGACGGCAGCAATTTCTGCAGGGTGTTGAAAACCTGGTTCGGCAAGCGCGCCGCCGGCGTCTTGCAGCGGTCGTTGCAGCGCGCGTCGAGCGAACAGCACAGCGAGCAGATCGCGCCCTGGTAGGCCGGGCAGTGCGCCATGTCGGGCATTTCGAAATGGTTGCCGCAGATGACGCACTCGATCTCTGCGTGATGATGATCTGCGGTTTTTCCCGCATGCAGATGTTCCGACAGCGTGTCCTCACGCGCGATGTAGTAGCGGCTCTTGGTGGCAATCGCGATCAGCGGCGCCATCAGCAAGGCGGTGCCGAGCGCGATGAACGGCGACATCGCCGCCGCCAGTTTGCCGAGCACGCCGGACATGGCGATGGCGGAAAGGATGGAGGCAATCGCCATCGAACCCACGCCGACCGGATTGATGTCGTACAGATGCGCGCGCTTGAACTCGATGTGCGGCGGGCTCAGCTTGAGCGGCTTGTTGATCACCAGGTCCGACACCACCGCGCCTATCCACGAAATCGCCACCAGGCTGTACAGCGCCAGCACGTGTTCCAACGCATTGAACACGCCCAGCTCCATCAGCAGCACCGCAATCAGCACATTGAACACCAGCCACACCACCCGGCCTGGATGGCTGTGCGTAAGCCGCGCGAAGAAGTTGGACCACGCCAGCGAACCGGCATAGGCGTTGGTGACATTGATCTTGATCTGCGACACCACCACGAACAGCGCCACCGCACCCAGCACCAGCGCCGGATTGGAGAACACGTACTGATAGCCGATCAGGTACATCTGGGTCGGCTCCACCGCCTTGCCCATCGGCACCTCATGCTGGATCGCGAGGAAGGCCAGCAGCGCGCCGCCCAGCATCTTGGCGCCGCCCAGCAGGATCCATCCCGGTCCGGCCAGCAGCAGCGCAGTCCACCAGCGGCCGCGATTGGCCTGGGTCTTCTCCGGCAGGAAGCGCAGGAAGTCGACCTGCTCACCGATCTGCGCGATCAGCGAAAACGCCACCGTCGCGGCCGCGCCGAACAGATAGATATTGAACGAACCGCCTTCTTCGGCCCGGCCGGCGAAGGTGATCAGATTGGTGAGGGCTTCCGGTTCTTTATAGAGGACGCAGATATAAGGCAGCGCCAGCAGCACGATCCACAGCGGCTGCGTCCACATCTGCAGCCGGTTGATCAGCGTGATGCCGTACGCCACCATCGGAATCACGATCAGCGAACACAGCACGTAGCCGTAGACCAGCGGCAGGCCGAAATAGATTTCGATGGCCTGCGCCATGATGGCCGCCTCCAGCGCGAAGAAGATGAAGGTGAAGCTGGCGTAGATCAGCGAGGTGACGGTCGAGCCGATGTAGCCGAAGCCGGCGCCGCGCGTGAGCAGGTCCATGTCGACGCCGTACTTGGCGGCGTAATAACTGATCGGCAGTCCGGTCAGGAAAAACAGCACCACCACGCAGGCGATCGCCCAGAAGGTGTTGGTAAAACCATAACTCAAGGTGATCGCGCCGCTGATCGCTTCCAGCGCCAGGAACGAGGTCGCGCCCAGCGCCGTGTTGGCCAGGCGGAACTCCGACCAGCGCCGGAACGAGCGCGGCGTATAGCGCAGCGCATAGTCTTCCAGCGTCTCGTTGGCGACCCAGGTGTTGTAGTCGCGCCGGACTTTGACGATGCGTTGGATGGCGGGATTGGTCAAATTTTGCTCGCGTTGGTGATCAATGCCGGGGTGAGGGCGGACGCGGCGACTACGGCACTCCGGGGCAATTGCCGCGCCCTCTTCCCGACGAAGCAATTTTCAAACCAATCGGCCCAGGACGGCATACGTCAAATGACGTATGCGGACAGGCGTATGCGGCCGGGTTTTACTTCCGATTCACCAAAACACGGCAGCCGCACCACCTTCTTGCCACCGTAAAACGCACCAATACCATGCCGCGCACGAGCGAAACCTGTGCGACCGGGCGGACGGAATCACGCCCACCCGCGCCCGGGTTTTACGTCAAACAACGTATTGTTGCGCCGCACCGCAAAATCTATTCTCCATCCCAGAACGAGCAGGAAGCACAGCGGGAGGGAGAGAACACTCGCATGTCGGTCCCGGCTTTCGCCTCGTTTTGTTTCAATCGAATCAGCCGATTTAACTGATTCAGCCCGATCGACACGACCAAGTCCGATTACTTCCAATAACGCTCGAAAGGAGTACCGCATGTCGCACCGTTCCTCTTCCAAACCGCCTTCATCGCAACGCCGCAAGATCATGATGGGCATCGTCGCCGGTGCCGCCGGTGCCGCCATGGCGTTCCCCGGCCTGGCCATGGCGCAGCAATTCCCGACCGCCAAGGTCAACACTACCAAGCTGGCCATCACCGACACCGAAGTCACGGTCGGCCAGCTGCATTCGGCCACCGGCACGATGGCGATCAGCGAAACCGGTTCGATCCAGGCCGAACGCCTGGCGATCGACCAGATCAATTCCATGGGCGGCATCCTCGGTCGCAAGATCAAGATCATCCAGGAAGACGGCGCCAGCGACTGGCCGACCTTCGCCGAAAAAGCCAAGAAGCTGCTCGAGAACGACCACGTCGCCGCCGTGTTCGGCTGCTGGACCTCGGCCTCGCGCAAGGCCGTGCTGCCGGTCTTCGAAAAGGACAACGGCCTGCTCTACTACCCGACTTTCTATGAAGGCCTGGAGCAATCCAAGAACGTCTTCTACACCGGCCAGGAAGCCACGCAGCAAGTGCTGGCCGGCCTTAACTGGGTGGCCAAAGAGAAGAAAGCCAAGACCTTCTTCCTGATCGGCTCCGACTACATCTGGCCGCGCACTTCCAACAAGATCGCCCGCAAGCACATCGAGAACGTGCTCAAGGGTTCGGTGGTCGGCGAAGAGTATTACCCGCTCGGCAACACCCAGTTCGGTTCGCTGATCAACAAGATCAAGCTGAAAAAACCGGATGTGATTTTTGCCGACGTGGTCGGCGGCAGCAACGTCGCCTTCTACAAGCAATTGAAAGCGGCCGGCGTCACCGCCAAGACGCAGAACCTGCTGACCATCTCCGTGACCGAAGATGAAATGCTCGGCATCGGCGGCGAAAACGTCGAAGGCTTCTACGCCTCGATGAAGTATTTCCAAAGCCTCGACAACCCGAACAACAAGAAATTCGTGGCCGAGTTCAAGGCCAAGTTCGGCGCCAATTCGGTGATCGGCGACGTCACGCAGGCAGCCTACCTCGGCCCATGGCTGTGGAAGGCCGCGGTTGAAAAGGCCGGCAGCTTCGACGTCGACAAAGTGGTCGCCGCCTCGCCGGGCCTGGAGCTGAAGACCGCGCCGGAAGGCTACGTCAAGGTCCACGCCAACCATCACCTGTGGAGCAAGACCCGCATCGGCGAAGCGCAGAAGGACGGCCAGTTCAAGGTCATCTACGAGTCCGACCTGATCGAGCCGAATCCTTTCCCCAAGGGTTATCAATAAATCGCGGCATCTGATTTGTTGGCAGAAAAGCGGCGGCGCCTGTAGTGACATGCGGGCGCTGCCGCCCACGTAGTTGCAGTTGAATTATTGAATTTTGAAGTACCCGGACATTGTTTATCAATCACCCAGGGCGGGAGTCAACATGGTTTCTCTATCCGAATTTTTCGCCATCTTCGCCATGCAGGGCTTCAACGGCCTGTCGGTATTTTGCGTGCTGCTGCTGATGGCGTTGGGCCTGGCGATCATCTTCGGCCAGATGGGCGTGATCAACATGGCGCATGGCGAGTTCCTGACCATCGGCGCTTACATCACGTACCTGCTGTCGCACCTGACCACGACCTACGCGCCCAGCCTGCAACCGTTCTATTTCTTCGGCGCGGTGGTGCTGTCGTTCATCGTCGCCTACGGCTTTGGTTACCTCACCGAGCTGCTGCTGATCAGCCGGCTCTACAAGCGTCCGCTCGACACGCTGCTGGCGACTTGGGGCCTGAGCCTGGCGATGCAGCAGACCTTCCGTTCCATCTTCGGCGCCAAGGAAGTCAGCGCGACTTTGCCGGACTGGCTGCTCGGCTCGTTCAAGCCGACCGAGAACATCGACATCCCGATCAACGGCCTGTTCATGATGTGTCTGACGCTGCTGTTGACCGGCACCATCTTCATCCTGCTGTTCCGCTCGCGCTGGGGCCTGCAAGTGCGCGCCACGATGCAGAACCGCGTCATGAGCGGCGCGGTCGGCATCAACACCCGCAAGGTCGACCGCACCACCTTCGCACTCGGTTGCGGGGTGGCGGGCGTGGCCGGCGCGGCGTTCACCACGATCGGCTCGACCGGTCCCACCAGCGGCTCGCTGTACATCGTCGACACCTTCCTGGTGGTGGTGTTCGGCGGCGCACAGAGCCTGATCGGCACGATCGCTTCGGCCTTCTCGATTGCGCAGACGCAGTCCACCGCCGAGTTCTTCCTGACCGGTTCGATGGCCAAGGTGCTGACGCTGTCGGCGGTGATCCTGATCCTGATGCTGCGTCCTCAAGGCTTGTTCTCGGTGCGTGTACGTAAATGATGTCCTTCAGACTTCCCATCCGCGAGGTTCAACAATGAATGCAGCATACGAAAAATTATTGGGCGGCAGATCCGGACTGACCGGGCTGCTGATACTGGGAGTGCTGTTGCTGGTGATCTTCCCGCTGGGCCTGGACATCTTCCGCCTCAACCTGGTCGGTAAATACCTGTCCTACGCCTTCGTCGCGGTCGGCCTGGTGCTGTGCTGGGGGTACGGCGGCATCCTGAGTCTCGGCCAGGGCGTGTTCTTCGGCGTCGGCGGCTATTGCATGGCGATGTTCCTGAAGCTGGAAGCGTCGGATCCGATCAGCACCAAGATCCAGTCCACGCCCGGCATCCCCGACTTCATGGACTGGAACCAGATCACCTCGCTGCCGGCGATGTGGCAGCCCTTCCACAGCTTCAGCTTCACCGTACTGGCAGTGCTGGCGGTGCCGACCTTGCTGGCGCTGATCATCGGTATGGCGATGTTCAAGCGGCGCGTCGGCGACGTCTACTTCTCCATCGTGACGCAGGCGATCGCCGCGATCCTGTCGATCCTGATCATCGGCCAGCAAGGCCTGACCGGCGGCGTCAACGGCATCACCGACCTGAAGACGCTGATGGGCTGGGACATCCGCACCGACAGCGCCAAGGTGATCCTGTACTTCGTCAATGCCGGTTTGCTGTTCGCCTGCATCCTGTTCGGCCGCTACATCCTGACGTCCAAGCTCGGCCGCCTGCTGATGGCGATGCGCGACAAGGAAGAACGGGTGCGCTTCTCCGGTTACGACGTCGCCAGTTTCAAGGTGTTCGTGTTCTGCGTCGCGGCGATGTTATCGGCCATCGGCGGCGCCATGTTCACCCTGCAGGTCGGCTTCATGTCGCCGTCCTTCGTCGGCATCGTGCCGTCGATCGAGATGGTCATCTACGCCGCGGTGGGCGGACGCATGTCGCTGCTCGGCGCGGTGTACGGCACGCTGCTGGTCAACTTCGGCAAGACCTATTTCTCCGAGACCTTCCCCGAGCTGTGGCTGTTCCTGATGGGCGGCCTGTTCATCGCGGTGGTGATGTACTTCCCCAACGGCCTGGCCGGCGTGTATGAAAAGCAGGGCAAGCGCCTGATGGAAAAGCTGTCCCGTAAAAAAGCAGTACCGCCCGAGCCGGTGAAGCCGAAAGCGGCGACCAAAGCCGATCCGGCGGAAGTCCATATCGACGGCGCCAACCTGGAGGCCAGCAAATGAGCAACGCACCCATCGGATTCGAATCGACCGACCATCCCGTACTGGCGATCGAGGACCTGACGGTCTCCTTCGACGGCTTCAAGGCGGTCGACAAGCTCAACCTCTATGTCCAGCGCAATGAAGTGCGCGTGGTGATCGGCCCCAACGGCGCCGGCAAGACCACGGTGCTGGACCTGATCTGCGGCAAGACGCAGGCGACCTCGGGCAGCATCCGTTTCAACAACCACGAGCTGACCAAGATGAGCGAGCACGCCATCGTGCGCGTCGGCGTCGGCCGCAAGTTCCAGACGCCGTCGATCTACGAAAACCTCAGTGTGTTCGAGAACCTGGAGATGTCCTTCCCGCGCGGCCGCAAGGTATTCGGCGCGCTGACCTTCAAGCGCACCGCCGACGTGGTGGCGCGCGTGGAATCGGTGGCGGCGGAGATCTTCCTCGACCAGCATCTGTACACCCAGGCCGACCTGCTGTCGCACGGCCAGAAGCAATGGCTGGAGATCGGCATGCTGCTGATGCAGGAGCCGGAGCTGCTGATGCTGGACGAACCGGTCGCCGGCATGAGCGTGTCCGAGCGCGAAAAGACCGCACAGCTGCTGGGTCGCATCAGCCAGGGACGTTCGGTGGTGGTGATCGAGCACGACATGGATTTCGTCAAGAGCATCGCGCACAAGGTGACCGTGCTGCACCAGGGAAAGATCCTTGCCGAGGGCAGCATGGACAAGGTGCAGTCGGATCCCAAAGTTATCGACGTGTATTTGGGTCACTGAGTCGGCCATTAATTAATCTTCGGAGCCAGCCATGTTCAACGTATCCAACCTCGCCTCCGGCTACGGCCAGAGCGCCGTCATCCACGACATCAACCTGTCGGTGGCGAAGGAAGAAATCGTCGCCGTCATGGGCCGCAACGGCATGGGCAAGACCACGCTGTTCAAGACGCTGATGGGCATCCTGCCGCTGCGCGACGGCAGCATCAAGATCGACGGCGTCGAACTGGGCGCGATGGAAAGCCATCAGCGCGTCTCGCGCGGCGTGGCCTATGTTCCGCAGGGGCGCATGATCTTCCCCGGCATGACGGTGCTGGAAAACATCCAGACCGGTCTCGCCGCCGATGCGCGCGGCAAGGTGCCGGACGAGCTGTATGCGCTGTTCCCGGTGCTGTACGAAATGCGCAGCCGCAAGGGCGGCAACCTGTCGGGCGGCCAGCAACAGCAGCTGGCGATCGCCCGCGCGCTGGCGACCAATCCACGCGTGCTGCTGCTGGACGAGCCGACCGAAGGCATCCAGCCGTCCATCATCAAGGACATCGCGCGCAGCCTGAAAGAGATCCGCAAGATCCGCGAGCTCACCATCATCGTGTCGGAACAGGTGCTGAGCTTCACGCTGGAGATCGCGGATCGTTTCCTGGTCATCGACAAGGGCCGCTTCGTCTACGAAGACACGCGCGCCAATGTCGACGCGCCGACCATCAGCAAGTACCTATCGGTTTAACGACAGCTTTGAAGGAGGAGCAGCACCATGAGGCACGGAGACATATCAAGCAGTAAAGACGCGGTGGGCGTGGCGGTGGTCAACTACAAGATGCCGCGCCTGCATACCCGCGCTGAAGTGATGGACAACGTCAACCGGATCGCGGCCATGCTGATCGGCATGAAGCAGGGTTTGCCCGGCCTCGATCTGGTTATTTTTCCGGAGTACTCGACGCACGGCATCATGTACGACGAGAAGGAAATGTATGACACCGCCGCCAGCATTCCCGGCGAAGAGACGCGCGTGTTCTCGGAGGCCTGCCGCATCGCCGGCGTCTGGGGCGTGTTCTCGCTGACCGGCGAGCGCCATGAAGAGCATCCGCACAAGGCGCCGTACAACACGCTGATCCTGATCAACGACCAGGGCGAGATCGTGCAGAAGTACCGCAAGATCATGCCGTGGACGCCAATCGAGGGCTGGTATCCGGGCGACACCACTTACGTCTGCGACGGTCCCAAGGGACTCAAGGTCAGCCTGATCATCTGCGACGACGGCAACTATCCGGAGATCTGGCGCGACTGCGCCATGAAGGGCGCCGAACTGATCGTGCGCTGCCAGGGCTACATGTATCCGGCCAAGGACCAGCAGGTGCTGGTGGCCAAGGCGATGGCATGGATGAACAACGTCTACGTCGCGGTCGCCAACGCGGCCGGCTTCGACGGCGTGTATTCCTACTTCGGCCACTCGGCGATCGTCGGCTTCGACGGCCGTACCCTGGGCGAATGTGAGACCGAAGAGATGGGCATCCAGTATGCCGAACTGTCGGTCAGCGCGATCCGCGATGCGCGCCGCAACTGGCAGTCGCAGAACCATTTGTTCAAGCTGCTGCACCGCGGCTACACCGGCAAGATCAATTCCGGCGAATCGTCGGCGGGCGTGGCCGATTGTCCGTTCGACTTCTACAAGACCTGGGTCAACGATCCGCAGGCCGCGCGCGCCCAGGTCGAGGCGATCACCCGCAAGACCGCCGGCACGCCGGAATGCCCGATCCCCGGCATTCCCAACGAATAAATCGTCAATTCACCCGCATTCCACACGAGAAGGAGAGTCGCATGCAACATTTCAAAATCAAGCCCGGCGTACCGCTGGCAGAGCAGCCTGAACTCGGACACAACCGCTGGCATCCCGACCTGCCTTTCCTGTCGTCGGTCAAGCCGGGCGAAGCGATCCTGATTGAATCGCTGGATTTCCTCGATGCCCAGATCAAGGACACCGATGACGTCGCCGACGTCAAGAACGTCGACCTCACGCGCGCCCATCCACTGACCGGTCCTTTCCATGTCGAAGGCGCCGAGCCGGGCGACCTGCTGGTGATCGACCTGCTCGACATCAAGCCGGTGACGCCGGTCGGGTTCTCGGGCGTGTTCTCCAAGGAGAACGGTGGCGGTTTCCTGGCCGATTATTTTCCCGATGCCGACAAGGCGATCTGGGACTTGAAGGGTTTGTACGCGACCTCGCGCCACATCCCCGGCGTGCGCATCGCCGGTCTCACGCATCCAGGCCTGATGGGATGTTTGCCGTCGCACGATCTGCTGGCCGAATGGAATCGCCGCGAAGCGCCGCTTGCCGCCAAAGGCCTGGCCAAGCCGCCTGATCCGAGCACCGCAGTGTTGCGCGGCCTGACCGGCGCCAAGTTCGACGAGATGGCCAAGATCGCGGCGCGCACGGTGCCGCCGCGCGAGCATGGCGGCAACACCGACATCAAGGATCTGTCGGCCGGCACGCGGATTTTCTTCCCGGTGTACGTGAAGGGCGCGGGCTTCTCGATGGGCGACTTGCACTTCTCGCAAGGCGACGGCGAAATCGGTTTCTGCGGCGCGATTGAAATGGACGGCGTCAGCCACGTCGGCTTCGACCTGATCAAGGGCGGCATGGCGAAGTACAACATCACCTCGCCAATCTTCATGCCGAGCGTGGTCAAGCCGCACTATGAGCAATGGCTGACCTTCGAAGGCATCAGCGTCGAAAACGGCGTCAACTACTACCTCGACGCCACCGTCGCCTATCGCCAGGCCTGCCTGAAAGCGATCGACTACCTGACCCACTTCGGCTATACCGGCAGCCAGGCCTACATGCTGCTGACCGCCGCACCGGTGGAAGGACGCATCGGCGGCATCGTGGATATTCCGAACTGCGCGTGCACGGTGTCCTTGCCGACCTCGATCTTCGATCAGGACATCACGCCGAAAGGCATGCTGAACGACAAGTCGTACTGGGGACGAAAGCCGTAGTCGTTCACTCCTTGTTGCGGACGGAGACTTTACTCCGTCCGCGAATCGTCTACCCGAACCATCGCCACACCGGAGCAGAACATGCCCTTATACGATATCCGCTGCAGCCATTGCGAAGGCATCTTCGAGAAATTCCTCAACATGCAGGCCTTGCATGGGCTGGTCGCGTGTCCCTACTGCAAGGAGGACACCACCGCTGCACCGCTGTTGACCGGCGGTCGCGTCGGCTTGCAGGTGACCGAACGCTGGCGTCCGCGCAACGGCGCCGAGCAGCTTGCGGGGCAGGGCGCGGCGGGACCGGGCGCGCATGCGGGCGCGGCGCGCAGCAGCGTGCTGCACAATTGCAAGGGGCATAGCTGCAGCATTTGCCTGACCTGAATCAAGAACGGCTAACAAAACGCCGCTCTTAGTGGGATGAGACAAACTGCGCGCCGTGCTCCTGCGGCGGGAGCGCAAAGCTTTTACGCATGCGCTCGACTTCACCGACCGGCGTGCGGCCGAACAGGCGTTTGAATTCACGGCTGAACTGCGACGCGCTTTCGTAACCGACTTGCGCACAGGCGGCGCCCGCCGTCATGCCGTTGCGCAGCATCAGCAGGCGCGCCTGATGCAGCCGCGTTGATTTCAGGTATTGCATCGGCGAGGTATCCGTCACCGTCTTGAAGTGGGCATGGAAGGTTGGCACGCTCATGCCGGCTTCCTTCGCCAGTTGTTCTATGCCCAGCGCTTCGTCGTAGCTGCGGTGGATCATGCTGATGGCGCGCGAGATCTTGCCGAACTGACCCTGCATGGTCAGCGCAGCGCGCATCGTTCCACCTTGTTGACCGGTCAGCACGCGGAAATAAATTTCGCGCATCAGCGACGGCCCCAGCACCTCCGCCTCCAGCGGATCATGCATTGCCTCCAGAAAACGCAGTACCGAAACTGCGAGCGCGCTTTCCATCGGCGTCGACACCATTCCGCGCGGCCTGGCAATGCTCGGGCCGACACGGTCATCGATCTGCATCATCAGTTCGGCCGCCACCTTGAAATCCAGCCGCAGATAGATCGCCAGCATCGGTTCCTTGTCGCTGGCATCGGTCTCCATCGAAAACGGCACCGGCACCGCGACAGCCAGGTAGTGCTGCGCATCGTACAGATACACATCGCTGCCGAGATAGCCGCGCTTGCGTCCTTGCACCACGATCACGATGCCCGGCTCATACAGCACCGGCATGCGCTTCAACGGACGGTTCGAACGCAGGAAGCGCACGTCGGCCAGCGGCGACAGGTTATAGCCTTCCAGCGGCGTCAGCGCCGCCAGCAAGGCGACCATGCGGCGACGGACTTCGGCGGGAGTGCCGGGTGCAGGGGAGGTGGGCATTTCATTGAATCCGGCAATCGATAATGCGGCTACTTTGCCATCTTCTGCGCTGCTCCGCCAGCAACTCAGAGAATCAGGCAATCATGTGAGAAGAATCGGCAGCCGCGGCGTGCGCGAAAATCGATAATGGCCTGGTCGATTTTCGTTTTTGTTTTCACGCACAGCAAAGGAACTGCCATGTCCGCATCCAAAACTTTTTTCATCACCGGCGTCAGCAGCGGCTTCGGCCTTGCTCTCGCGGAAGCCGCCATCGCTGCAGGCCATCGCGTGATCGGTACGGTGCGCAGCGAAGACGCCCGCCGCGCTTTCGAGGCGCAATTTTCCGACCGGCCGGGGCGGGCGTTTGCGCGCCTGCTCGACGTCACCGATTTTGCCGCGGCGGAACGGATCGCCACCGAGGTCGAGAGCAGCATCGGAGCGGTCGACGTACTGGTCAACAATGCCGGCTACGGACACGAAGGCATCTTCGAGGAATCCGGCATGGACGCACTGCAACGTCAGTTCGACGTCAATGTATTCGGCGCGGTGGCGGTGACAAAAGGCGTCGTGCCCTTCATGCGCCAACGCCGGCGCGGGCACATCATCAACATCACCTCGATGGGCGGCTTCATCACGATGCCGGGCATCGCGTATTACTGCGGCAGCAAGTTTGCGCTGGAAGGGATTTCGGAAACCCTGGGCAAGGAGCTCAAGGCCTTCAATGTCTTCGTTACCGCTGTCGCGCCGGGATCGTTTCGCACCGACTGGGCCGGCCGCTCGATGGTGCGTTCGCCGCGCAGCATCCCCGACTACGACGCGCTGTTCGATCCTATCCGCACCACGCGCGCCGAGCGCAGCGGCAAACAGACCGGCGATCCGCGCAAGGCCGCGCAGGCAATGCTGAGGCTGGTCGACAGTCCGGCGCCGCCGACGCATTTGCTGCTGGGCAGCGATGCGCTGGCGCTGGTGAGGAAGAAGCTGGGTGAGTTGACGCAGGAGCTGGCGCAGTGGGAGGGGTTGACGTGTTCGACCGATGCGGCGGAGAGTTGAGCGGCGTACTCGGAGGGTCTCCGGCGATGGCGAGATGGTGAATGTATTCTTTGGCAACGTCTGACAAATTGCTGAATCTTCTTACAGATTAATACAACTTTACAGTCTTCATTTTGCGGTCTCTCCCCGTTAAACGGGTAACAGCCTTGTTGCGTCCGGCGTCTGCCAGACCGGTCGACATGAGGCTGATCATGATCCGATTTCCCAACGAGGAGCAAAAAGATGAATACCAGAATGATCAGGATTGCAGGCCTGTTGTCGGTCGCTGCCGTAGCGGTCGCCGTCAGCGGCTGTGTAGTGACGCCGCCGTCGGTGCGCCCGGCGTATGTCGAACCGGCTTACGTTGCGCCGCCGGGCGTGGTGTATGTGCAGCCGACCTATGCCTCGCCCGGTCCGGGCTATGCCTGGGAATACCACGCCCACTACGGCTGGGGCTGGCGTCATCCGCAGTACGGCTGGCATCGCGGCTGGCGTTGAGTTTGCGACAACCGCTTGCATTCAGTTGCAGGTCTTCCGCTCTGCATTCCGTAGAAAGAATGCAGAGCGTTTTCATTTCCGCATTTATTTCGCTGTCTTGCCGTCCGTTCTCTGATCGAACTCGCGGCGCGCCTGTTCGATGCTTTGCAAGTTCTCTGCGGCCCAGATCCACACGCCGCAAAACGCCGCGCCCAGGCTCATGCCGAGTTCGGTCAGCTTGTATTCGACGCGCGGCGGCACCACCGGATGTACGGTGCGAATCAGCAAGCCGTCGCGCTCCATCTGGCGCAGTGTCTGCGTCAGCATTTTCTGGCTGATGCCGCCGACCAGTTCGCCGATGCGTGTGAAACGCGATTCGCCGTGTTCCGACAACACTTCCAGAATCAGCATGGTCCACTTGTCGGCGACGCGGCCGATCACCTCGGTGACAAGTGCTTCCAGACGCGGATCGATTTCTTTCGGCGGGGTCTGGGTGGTGTAGTAATACGCCTTGGCAATCTGCTCTTTGGTGGGTGGTGCGATCTTCATTTTCTGGCTCTCCTTTTGGTAACTCTCGCACTGTCGAGTGCCTACTTTCTAAAAGAGAGTGTAGTCCCTATACTGGGTTTTGGCGGGTTTTATGACAAGTAAAACTTGCGCAGCAAAGTTTATGAAGCGGCCATCGATTCAAGGTCAGATCCATCTACGGGAGCAGTCATGCAATTGAAGAACAAAACCATCCTCATCACAGGCGGCAGCAGCGGCATCGGCCTGGAATTGACGCGCCGCCTGCTGGCGCTCGGCAACACAGTCATCATCACCGGCCGCGACGCCGGCAAGCTGGAGGCTGCCAAGCGCACGCTGCCGGCGGTGCACATCATCCGCAGCGACGTCAGCGACGTCGAGGCGATTGCCGCCTTGCACGCACAGGTGACCACGCAGTTTCCGGCGCTGAATGTACTGATCAACAATGCTGGCATCATGCGCAACCTCGACCTCAACGACATGCGTCATGGCGTCGCCGATATTACGCGCGAGATCGATATCAATCTGAGCGGGCCGCTGCGCATGGTGCAGCAATTCCTGCCGCATCTAAAAGCGCAACGGGAAGCCGCAATCATCAACGTTTCTTCGGGGCTGGCTTTTGTTCCGTTTGTTTCTTCACCGATTTATAGCGCCACCAAGGCGGCGCTGCACTCCTACTCGCAGGCGTTGCGCGTGCAATTGCGCGGCAGCAGCGTCACCGTGATCGAATTGGCGCCGCCGGGAACAGAGACGCCCCTGTTCCGTGACGAGTTCAAGGACGAGGTGAAGGACATGAAGGCGATGGATGTAAGAGAGCTCGCCGACCGTGCGATCAAAGGCATCGAAGCGGGCAAGCTGGAGATCCGTCCGGGATTGAGCAACGTGCTCAAGCTGATGAGCCGGCTGGCGCCGGAGTTCATGTTGAATCAGCTGGCGAAGAGTTTCAGGCCGGCCCGGGTGTAAAGATGCTGCCCGGGCGCCGCTGAAGGGGAAAATCCGGAAGACAGGCGACGTACGCCCGATGTACACCCGGGGGCATACGTCGGGACATCACCTCATCAGAATGCGTAGCGGCCTTGCACGTAGATTGTGCGTGGTGCGCCGACCATGCGACCTGCATTGCCGTCGATGTTGCGTGTGTAGTAACGACGGTCAGTCAGGTTGTTGACGCCGGCCAGGAGATCAAGGCCCTTGGCGTTTGGCATCTTCCAGCTGACCTGAGTATTCCAGGTGCGGAAGCCGGGGATCTCGCCGACGGTTGCTGCTGCGTTTTCCTGGACTGTATTGGCGACGTCCATGAACTGGCGGCTTTGATGCGTGGTGGACAGGTTGAATGCCCACGGGCCCGTTTCATAGCGTGCGCCGATGGTGTCGGTTGTGCGCGAATAGAACGGCACGTCGAGGCCCGAGGTGGTGCCGGAGCGTTGCAAGGCGCGTGTGTAGGTATAGGTCGCATACAGATTCAGGCCGCGCAGCGCGCCGTCCTTGTCGAAGCTGTAGTCGATTGCGGTTTCTACCCCGTCATGCTGTGTCTTGCCGATGTTCTGGAAGAGCGCCGGATTGGTGCCGGGGATCTGCGAGATCTGATTGTCGAAGCGGATGTCGAATACGGTGACTTCCGACGACAGATTGTTGCCCTTCCAGCGTGCGCCGGCTTCGACCGTCTTGGCCAGTTCAGGCGACAATGGATTGCTTGCCGACAGGGAGTTGAGCTGGGTGTTCTGCACCACGCCGAAGGAGGTATTGTAGTTGGTGAAGAGCGTCAGTTCAGGCGAGTACAGATAGGCGACGTTGACGGACGGCAGCGGCTTGTTGTTGGTGGTTTCAAACTTGCCGTTGGTGGTCGAATCCACGCGCGTGGAATTGATGTGTTCATAACGCACGCCCGGCGTGATGCGCCATGCGCCGACCGAGATTTTGTTGTCGACGTAGACCGAATGCGCATCGGTAGTGTTCTTGAACGAGCTCACTGCGCCGAATGCGCCGGTGGTGATCGACTCATTGAAGCTCTTGTCGGTGCCGCGCTCACCGATGTAGCGATAGCCGACTGTCACGTCATTGGCGACTTTGCCGGTCACGAAGCGTTGCGTGTAGCGCGGTTCGATGCCGGTGGTCTGGTAATCGCGCGGCTGATGCTGGTAGGCAGCCGGCGTGCCGCTGATCAGCACGCTTTGACGGAAGCTTTCGACGAAGTAAGTGCGGACTTCAACTTCCTGGGTATCCGAAATTGCATTCAGGTAGCCGAAGTCGATGGCTTTGCGATTGCCCGACCAGAAGTCGTGCTTGCGCGTGTTCTGGAATGGATTCGCATTGTATTGTGCAACCGTCAGGCCGCCCGGAGTGCGCGAGAGCACGTCGTAGTAGGACACCTTGCCGTAGATTTCGGAGCTTGGATCGATTTCAAAGCGGAATTTCAACGCGAAGTCGTTCAGGCGTTCGTTGCTGTTGTCGCGCCAGCCCGATCCTTCCGACCCCGAATACAGCATCGCCAGACCCAGGCCGTTGTCGAGCCGGGTGCCTGCAAAGGCGCTGTACTGGTTGCTGGAGCCGCCCTGGCCGTAGCTGTTGTAACGCACGCTGGCGTCCGCGGTCAGGCCCGCCTGGTTCGGGATCGAACGTGTCTTGAAGTTGATGATGCCGCCAACGTTTTGCGGACCGTAACGCACGGCGCCGCCGCCGCGCACGACGTCGATCGACTCGATGTTGTTGAGGCTGACCGGCGCAAACGAGATTTGCGGCTGGCCGTAAGGCGCCACCGACATCGGCAGGCCGTCGAGCAGAATGGTCGAACGCGGCGAATAACGTCCGGTCAGGCCGCGCACGCCGATGTTGAGCGAGATCGCGCTGCCGGCGGTGCCGGAGTTGTCGGTCGCCTGCACGCCGGGGATGCGGCGCATGACGTCGCCGATGTTGACGGCGCCGGTGCTTTCGATCTCGGTCTTCTTGACCACCGTGCGGGCGCCCGGGAAGGTTTTCACGCTGGCGTCCAAGCTGTTGCTGCCCAGCCAATCGCCGCTCACCTGGATAGTCTCCAGGGTATTAGGGGTTTCAGTCTGCTGCGCATACGCAGCGCCGGACAGCGTCATCAACGCAGCGGCGATGGCGGTGGCGCAGCGGGTTTGCGCGGCAATGGCGCGGGGAAGCGGGAGCGATGTCATGGTGTCTTCTGGAAGGATAAAAAACGATGAGGGCGACGCCGGCGTTTTCCTCGTTCGATGCAGCCGGAGGCATGCAAAGAAAACGTAAGCATCTGTAATGGATAAGAATCATAACCATTTACATTTGCATGATCAAACCAAACATGCATCTTGATAGGCTCTGGAAAGCCAATACCCGCCTGCGCTTGCTCCAACCGTTGTAAAACGTCTACAGAATTGCACGGTGCCAAAATGTCAATTGCGGATAGCCGCAGCCTGGTCGTGCTCTTCGGGAAATGATGGCGTCCGGCAAATCCCCGGATGATCGTGTACGCTGTCGCGTTCTGATCGGATCGCATTTTCACGGAGCAGCAAATGAGCACAATCAAAGTAGCCCTTGTCATCGGCGGCGGTAGCGGCATGGGCGCCGGCGTGGCGCAAAAACTGGCGGCCGACGGCTTCGGCGTCGGCATTCTTTCTTCCTCCGGCAAAGGCGAGTCGCTCGGCAACAGCCTGGGCGGTGTCGGCGTCACCGGCTCCAACCGTTCGGTCGTCGATCTGCAAAAAGCCGTCGATGCCTGCCTCGCGCGCTGGGGCCGAATCGATGTGCTGGTCAACAGTGCCGGTCACGGTCCCAAGGGCAAGGTGCTCGAACTCAGCGATGAAGAATGGCTGCTCGGCATGGAGGTCTATCTGATGAACGTGGTGCGCAGCGCGCGCCTGGTGACGCCGCTGATGCAGCAGCAGGGCGGCGGGACCATCATCAATATATCTAGCTTCTCGGCGGTCGAGCCGTCGCAGTCGTTCCCGACCTCGAGCGTGTTCCGCGCCGGCCTGTCGGCCTACACCAAACTGTTCGCCGACAAGTACGCGCCGGAAAACATCCGCATGAACAATATCCTGCCCGGCTTCATCGACAGCCTGCCGGAAAAGCCCGGCATCAAGGAGCTGATCCCGATGGCGCGTTACGGCAAAGTAAGCGAAGTCGCGGCGCTGGCCTCGCATCTGGCGTCCGATGCGGCCGCCTACATCACCGGCCAGAACATCCGCATCGACGGCGGCATCACGCGTTCACTGTAAGAGAGGGACATCGACATGGTGCAATGGCCTGCCGTACTTGCGGTACTGTCCGTCTATATCACCGGCGTGACAATTCCCGGTCCCAATTTTGTCGCCGTCGTACACAAGGCGGTGTCGTCCACGCGTGCTGCTGCACTGGCGCTGGTGGCCGGCATCGTGATCGTGAATCTGTTCTGGGCCACCTGCGCCATCCTTGGCGTGGGCATCGTGTTCGCGGCGTTTCCATGGGCGGCGCTGGCGGTCAAGATCGCAGGGGCCGCTTACCTGATCTGGTTTGGCGGCAATCTCATCCTCAAGGCGGGGAGCGGATCTGCATCGTCGAACGAGGCGAGCGCCGCAGTCAACATGGAAGAGGCGGCGGGATTGCGCCAGGCTTTCGTGCAAGGCTTCCTGACCAACATCGTCAATCCGAAATCGATGGCCTTCTTCGCCGCGGTGTTCGCGTCAGCAACGCCGGCCCACGTCTCGTGGCCGACCTTCGCCGCCATGCTGGGCGTGGTCGGCGTGGTGGCCACGTCCTGGTATTCCATGGTGGCGATCCTGATGTCGCACGCGCGCATTGCCTCCCACTACCGTGCCGGCAAACTCTGGATCGACCGTCTCTGCGGCGGCGTCATCGTCGCGCTTGGCATTCGTCAGCTGGCGCGCTGAGCCAACCAATTTTCTCCCGCTCTTCAAGTAATCCCGCCTGAGTACAACTCTTCGCAGTGACGCAGTCCATTCCGGGCAGCGTCACCGCGTCTGATCGACCCCTTCCGCTCTCTTTTCCTCTTTTCGCTGCCGTATCTGCTTGCACCGCCGCCGATCGCGCGCGGCGCAATCGTAGTGCACCGCACCGTAAAAGCAGATGAAATGCACTGTTTACAAGCGAAATAATCCATCTTGCAGCGCATATAGACAGGCATGGTAATTGCTGTACCATGAACTAGCGGTATAACATATTACTTATTGCATAGGAATAGTTATGGAAAAATTCATCAAGGTTTCACAGGACGGCAACGTCGCCATCATCACCCTCAACCGCCCTGAAAAGCTCAATGCCTGGAACAGCGAAATGCGCGCCGAGATCATCGCCGCGCTCAAGCGCAGCGATCAGGACGCGGCCATCGGCGCCATCATCATGACCGGCGCCGGCGATCGCGCATTTTGCGCAGGGCAGGACCTGGAAGAGGCGCACGGCTTCGACGAGCAACGCGCCGATGAATGGATGACCGAGTGGGAAAATTATTACCGCACGCTGCGCTCGCTCAAGAAGCCGCTGGTCATGGCGCTCAACGGCACCGCCGCCGGCTCGGCTTTCCAGGTGACGCTGCTGGGCGACATCCGCGTCGGCCACGCCGGCTCGCGCATGGGGCAGCCGGAAATCAATTCGGGCATTCCAAGCGTCACCGGTCCGTGGATCATGACCCAGATGCTGGGCCTGTCGCGCACCATCGAACTGACCCTGACCGGCCGCATGATGGAAGCCGAAGAAGCACATCGCCTCGGCCTGATCCATCATCTGGTGCCGGCCGCCGAGGTCATGAGCAAATCGCTGTCCATCGCGCGTGAACTGGCCGCCAAGCCGCCGGTTGCCATGCGCCTCGACAAGCAGCGCTTCTACGAGATCACCGAACCGAGTTTTGTCGACGCCATCGCCGCCGGCCGCCGCATCCAGGGCGAAGCCTACGCCACCGGCGAACCGGCCCGCATGATGGAAGAGTTCTTCAAGAAGCGCGGCCGCACCATCGGCGGCTGAACCGGAACCGGCATCACATTGCAGCACAA
Organism: Herbaspirillum sp. NPDC101397; assembly: GCF_044767325.1. Lineage (NCBI taxonomy): Bacteria > Pseudomonadati > Pseudomonadota > Betaproteobacteria > Burkholderiales > Oxalobacteraceae > Herbaspirillum > Herbaspirillum sp. NPDC101397. The sequence continues at coordinate 416,956 of NZ_JBIWNS010000004.1, read as the reverse complement.
GGCACCACCGCAGTCGCAGGTCGGCAATTCCTCTAACAACCACTTATGGGAGTACGTATGACTCAGCAATTCAACAATCATCGCCGCACCGTCCTGAAAATGGCCGGCGCTGCAGGCATGGCGGCCGCGGGCGTCACCGGCGTCGCGTCGTCGGTCATGGCGCAAACCAAGCAACTGGTGGTGGCTGACCCGGGCGGTCCTTACACGGCAGCCTATCGCAAGGCCTTCTACGATCCGTTTGAAAAAGCCACGGGCGTAAAAATCGTCAACGTCGCCCGCGAAGCGCAGCCGGTCGCGCAGCTGACCGCCATGGTGCAAACCAAAAATTTCGTGTGGGACGTCACCACGCTCACGCTGGCGCAGGACATTCCGATTCTCGAAGAAGCCGGCATGCTGGAGCCGCTCGGCATCGTGCCGACCGACTTCAAGAACATGCTGCCTGGTTCGATCACATCGAGCTTCGTCGGCGTCGACGTGTACGCCACCATCCTCGCCTACCGCACCGACAAGTTCGCCAAGAATCCGCCCAAGACCTGGGCCGACTTCTGGAACGTCGAGAAATTCCCCGGTCGCCGCTCGCTGCGCCGCAATGCCATCGACACGCTGGAGCAAGCGCTGATGGCCGACGGCGTTGCATCCGACAAGCTGTACCCGCTCGACCTCGACCGCGCCTTCAAGAGCCTCGACCGCATCAAGAAGCACGTGGCGGTCTGGTGGACCAGCGGCGCCCAGGCCATGCAGCTGATCCAGTCCGGCGAAGTCGACATGATCTCGACCTGGAATGCACGTGCGCAAACCGCCATCGAAGGCGGCGCACCGGTGGCGATCAACTGGAACCAGGGTCTGTATTCGATCGAAGGCTGGGGCGTGCCCAAGGGCAATCCGCGTGCCGCCGTCGCCAAGGAATTCGTCAAGTTCTGTGCCGACGCCAAGCGCCAGAGCGGCTTTACCGACACGCTGGCATACGGGCCGACCGCACTGGAGGCCTATAAGGACATTCCCGCCGCGCGTGCCGCCATCCTGCCCACCGCACCAGCCAACATCGCCTTGATGCGTCCGCCCAGCGGCCTCTGGTGGCACAAGAACCGCAACGCCGTATCGGACCGTTTCAACGCTTGGTTACTTTCCTGATCGCGATACAAGTCATGACTGCCAGACTGCAAACACGTGCAATCAGCAAGCACTACGACAGCGTTACGGCGCTGTCGCCGACCAACCTCGACGTCCGCGACGGCGAGTTCCTGACCCTGCTGGGACCATCCGGATCCGGCAAGACCACACTGCTGCAGATACTTGCAGGCCTGGTCGAGCCGAGCGGCGGTTCTCTATTCATCAACGGCAAGGACGCCACCCACACCGCTGCCGGCGAACGCGGCATCGGCATGGTGTTCCAGAGCTATGCGCTGTTCCCGCATCTGTCGGTGTGGGAAAACATTGCCTATCCGCTGCGCATGCGCAAGATGGACAAGGCGGCCATGACGGCGGCCGTGCGCGATGCGTTGGAAATGGTGCAGATGGGCAGCTACGCCAACCGCTTGCCGCGCGAGCTGTCCGGCGGCCAGCAGCAGCGCATCGCGCTGGCGCGCTGCTTTGTCTACAAGCCGTCGGTGATCCTGCTCGATGAACCGCTGGGGGCGCTCGACAAGAAACTGCGCGAACACATGCAGTCCGAAATCCGCAGCCTGCACAAGGATCTTGGCGCCACCTTCATCTACGTCACGCACGACCAGGAAGAAGCGCTCAACCTGTCCGATCGCATCTGCCTGATGAACCAGTCGAAGATCGAACAGATCGGCACGCCGCAGGATCTGTATGACCGACCGGCCACGGCCTTCTCGGCGCAGTTCATCGGCTACTCCAATCTGCTGTCGGGACGGGTGCAGGAGAGTGCCGCCGGGGCGTCCGGTGCATGCCTTGGCAACGGCCGCTTCAACGTGCCTTTGCCGACGCAGCGTCCGGAGGGCGCGGGAATGAACGCCGAGATCTCGCTGGTGGTGCGACCGGAAGAAGCCTGCCTGGCCGGCGTCGGCGACGCCTACGTCAAGGGCATCGTCAGTGAAGTCGTGTTCGCCGGCTCGGATATCCGCGTGATGGTCGACATCGGCGAAAGCCGGCCGTTCCTGCTGCGCTGCGGCCGCCGCGAAGCACCGGCCGTCGGTGACGGCGTCGGCATTCGCTGGCATGCGGAACATGCCGCCGTCGTGACCTGCTAAGCCTCAGTTCCACCGATACGAGGATTCACCATGTCCAGTTCATTCTCTTCAAGCGCGGCGAAAAAGTCGCTGCGCGCGTGGCTGCCGGCCTTGCCGTGCTTCGTGTTCCTGATCTGCTTCTTCTGCGTGCCGGTGGTCGAGATCCTGCAGACCGGCATGGTCAACGCCGACGGTCACGCCACGCTCGACCAGTTCCGCCGCATGACCAACGACCTGGTGTTCGCCAAGGTGCTCGGCAACACCTTCCTGATCTCGGGATTGACGGCGCTGCTGTCGGTGGCGCTGGGTTTTCCGGTGGCGTATTTCCTGAGCCAGTTGAGCGACAGCTTTCGCGAGCGCTGGATGATCTGGATCATGGTGCCGTTCTGGACCAGCTACCTGGTCAAGACCTTCGCCTGGATCCTGATGCTGTCGAAGACCGGCATCCTGCTGACGCTGGCCGCCAGCCTCGGCCTGGTGGATGATCCGCACGCGCTGGCGCCCTCCATGCTGGGTGTGATGATCGGCATGGTGCACGCCATGCTGCCGCTGGCGGTGATCAACATGTTGCCGATCATGCGCGGCGTCAACGCACAACTGCTGCAGGCGGCGGAGACTTTGGGAGCCAATCGATCAATCGCCTTTTTCTCGGTGTTCCTGCCGATGGCCGGACCCGGCATCGCGGCGGCCGGCCTGCTGGTGTTCATCACCAGCCTGGGCTTCTTCATCCTGCCGGCGCTGCTCGGCACACCGAAGGAAACCATGGTCGCGCAGCTGGTGATCTCGGCCATCAACGACCTGTTCAACCTGCCGTATGCGGCGGCGCTGTCGACCATCCTGCTGATCTTCGCGGTGGCGGTGTTCATTCTGTACGACAAGCTGGTGGGTTTGTCTTCGCTCAGCGGTGACGCCCGTGCGGCGCCGAAGAAGAACAGTTCGGCCGCGACCACTGCGCTGTTGATCGGCCTCGGCCGCCTGTGCGGCAATGGCTACGGCGCGGCCGGCCCGGTGCTGCAGAAAGTGAAGGGACTGAAGCTCTACAGTGTGCTCGCGGTGGCATTACTGTCACTGCCGATTGTCGTGGTGTTCCCGATCGCCTTCACCAATTCGCCGTTCCTGTCGTTCCCGCCGCAGGGTTTCAGCCTGCGCTGGTTCGAAGCCTTCATGTTTTCGCCGGTATGGCAGGCCTCGTTCCTGCGTTCGTTCGGCGTCGCCATCGTCACCGCGCTGGCGTCCACCGCGCTAGGCGTTGGCGCGGCACTGGCGCTGACGCGTCTGCCGCCGCGCTGGACCAAGCCGGTGTTTGCCTTTCTGCTGGCGCCGCTGATCGTGCCGCGCATCGTGGTGGCGGTCGGCCTGTTCTATCTGTTCTCGCGCATGGGCCTGGTCGGCACCGATCTCGGCCTGACCATCGGTCACACGGTGCTGGCCATCCCGTACGTCGTGGTCACCATGGCGGCGGCGCTCAAGCGCTTCGATTGGCGCCTCGACGACGCCGCCCGGATCCTCGGTGCATCCGCCTTCGCGCGGCTGCGCACGATCCAGTTGCCGATGATGATCGGCAGCGTTGCAGCGGCCCTGCAGATGGCGTTCATCATTTCCTTCGATGAACTCACCATCGCGATTTTCGTCAGCGGCGGCATGAAGAACACGCTACCCAAGCAGATGTGGGACGACATGATCCTGCAGGTCAATCCGACCCTGGCCGCGGTGTCGCTGGTCATGGTGATCGTGATTGCGCTGCTGGTCCTGTTGCCTGCGTTCTACAAGATGGCGCGTCGTCGCACGCACGCCATCCATTGACAGTCATCAACATTTATCCGAATCCGATATGCATCGCTACACACACTACTTCCCGTCCCGTTGCGGCGACGACCAGCTTGACGTCGTCTCGCTGCTGCTCAAAGGCTTGCTTGAAAACAGCGACCGTACGCTGATTGTCTTCAACGGCCGCAAGACCTCCTTCGCCGAGATGGCGGTGCGTGTCGCCGCCATGCAGCAACGCCTCGTCGCCCGCGGTATCCGCCGCGGCGACCGCGTTGCGCTGATGCTGGAAAACGGCCTTGACCACATGGCGCTGATCTATGCGCTGATGCTGAGCGGCGTGGTGTGGGTGCCGGTCAACATGCGTCTGAAGGCGCCCGGCATCAGCTATCTGCTGGGGCATTGCGCCCCTACGCTGTTTATTGCCCAGCGCAGCTTCGCCGAACCGCTGGCCGAGCTGCCAGAGTTGCAGGACAGGCTGGCCTGGCTCGATGAATTCGCCGGTGAGATGCCGGTGCCGGAACAGCCGCGTCCGCGCGCCGCCGACATTGCACCGCTCGACACGCTGTGCCTGATCTACACCTCCGGCACCACCGGCGCACCCAAGGGCGTGGTGTTTACGCATCGCATGATGCGCATCGCCAGCGAAGGAACACTGCTGGTGTCGGACGTGCGTCCCGGCGACCGCATGTTCGTGTGGGAACCGCTGTGCCACATCGGCGGCGCACAGATGCTGCTGGTGCCTTTCCTGCAGCAGACCGAACTGCATATCGTCGAGCGCTTCTCCTCCAGCAAGTTCTGGCAGCAAGTGGAGGCGGCGCAGGCCACGCATCTGCATTATCTCGGCGGCATCCTCGACATCCTCACGCAGCTGCCGCCTGACATGCAACCGCCGCATCACACGCTGCGCGTGGCATGGGGAGCAGGTGTTTCTCCGCGCGCCTGGAACGGCATCCTGGCGCGTTTGAAACTGTCGCTGCGCGAGTGCTACGGCATGACCGAAGGGTCAAGCTTCACCACCGTCAACACCAGCGGCAAAGTCGGATCGATCGGTCGCGCGCTGCCGTGGCTGAAGGTCGAACTGCGCGATGCCGACGGCATGCCGACGCCGGTCGGCGCGATCGGGCAAGTGGTGGTCTCCAGCGATGTCGAAGGCTGCTTCCTGCCGGGCTATCTGGACAATCCCAAGGCCAGCGCGGAAGCGCTGCAGGGCGGCAAGCTGCACACCGGCGACATGGCGCGCATGGACGAGCAGGGCGACCTGTATTTTGTCGGCCGCAAGACCGACAGCATGCGCGTGCGCGGCGAGAACGTCTCGGCCTGGGAAATCGAACGCGTCTTCGTGATGCATCCGGCGGTGGCGGCAGCCGCTGCGGTCGGCGTCACCGGAGACATCGGCGAGCAGGATATCATGCTCTATGTGCAATACAAGGAAGGGCAGGAAGCGTCCTTTCCGGCGCTGGCGGAATGGGCGAAATCGAAGCTGGCCAGTTACCAGCTGCCGCGCTATTACATCCAGGCCGACGGTTTCGAGACCACGCTCAGCGAACGCATCAAGAAGCACCTGCTCAAGCCCGACCTCGCCGCCGCATGGGACAGTAGCCCGGTGCGGGCAGAACGACGATAATAGCGCTTTCAATCAAACCTTCACGCGGGTCTTTATCCGTCCACGCCGCAGAGCCACCAAGCCGACAAGCCAACTTATGACGAAGAAAACCGACGGCGCTGAAATCAAGATGCGCGCCAAGCCGGCCAAGCGCGCTACTGCGGCAGTTGCCGCCGACACTGACGAAGCCGGCGTGGTGGCGCCCGCGACCGACAACACCGGCATCAACTCGCCGCTGTACGTCAACTCGGTGGAAAAATCCATGCGCGTGCTGATGGCCTTCGACGGCCAGCAGCGCCAGCTGTCGCTGTCGCAGATCGCTGCACTGACCGGCTTTGACCTCAGCACGGCGCAACGCTTCACCTACACGCTGATGACGCTGGGTTACCTGACCAAGGATGACGAAGTCCGCAAGTACGAGCTCGCGCCCAAAGTGCTCAACTTCGCCTATCACTACCTGACCTCGAGCGACCTGGTGCGTCGCGCCACGCCTTACCTGCAGCAATTGAGCCAGGAAACCGAAGAGACCACCAACCTGACCATCCTCGACGGCGCCGACGTGGTGTTCGTGCAGCGTATCGTCAGCCGCAACGTACTCAATCCCAACGTCGTCACCGGCACGCGCCTGCCCGCCTATTGCACGGCCTCGGGGCTGGCGATCATGTCAACGCTGGATGATGCCGAGATCGACGACATCCTCGACCGCAGCGATCTCAAGATGTACACGCCGTTCACCATCGCCGACCGCGGCCAGATCAAGCAGCGCCTGGCGCAATTCCGCGAGCAGGGCTATGCGCACATCCGCGAGGAATATTTTCTGGGAGACATTTCGACCGCCGCAGTGGTCCGCGATTCTCGCCTGGGCCGCGCACTCGGCGCCGTCAACATGGCGGTTACCACGGCGCGCTGGAACGGTGAGAGCGACGAACGTCGCCACGCCGATCTGGTGATGCTGGCGGCGCGCGCGATTTCCATCCAGGGACGCTAGACGCCTGCGCGTTTGCGCCCAAGTACGCGCCAGCCCAGGCTCATGCCCGCCGTCGCCAGCAGCACTGCCGCGACGCCGCACCATTGCAGCGGCTGCAGCCGGTGCCCGAACGCCACCCAATCCACCGCAATTGCCGCCACCGGATAGATGAACGCCAGCGTGCCGGTGATCACGGTCGGCAGCTTCTGGATCGCGCCATACAGCCAGACGTACATCACGCCGGTGTGGACGATGCCCATGACGATCAGGTAACTCCATCCCGACCCTTGCGGCAGGGCGGAGAAATCCGCCAGCGGCGCCAGCAGCACGATACCCACGGCAACCTGGATCAGCGCGATCAGATGCGGCGGGGTGCCGGTCAGGCGCTTGGCGATCAACGCCGCGATCGCGTACAGGAAGGCGGCACCGAGCGCCAGCGCCACGCCCGCCAGGTAACTGCCGCTGGCATAACCCGCGTCCGCGCGTGCATTGACGATCACCAGCATGCCGATGAAACCGGTCGCCAGCCACACCAGCTTGTCGGCGGCAATGCGCTCGCGCAGCAGCACGGCGCCGAGCACCACCAGCATCAGCGGCTGGGTGTTGTAGACCGTCGTCGCGATGGCGATGGACGCATGCGAATACGCGGCGAACAGCAGCACCCAGTTGAACACGATGGCGACGCCACCCAGCGCGGCCCAGCCGAGCACGCGCGCGCTGAGCAGCTCGCGGCGCAACAGGCCGCGCCAGCCGCAGATCGCCAGCAGCGCCAGCGTACCGAACACGCAGCGCCAGAACACCACATTGAGCACCGACAGTCCCGACGCCAGCACGAACCAGCCGATGCTGCCCGAAATCAGCATGGCGCCGGTCATCTCGAAGGCGCCGCGCCTGATGTTTTTTGTCATGGATATTCCTCGTAGGCAGAAGCCGATATTGTGCCGGACCGGGGCGGCCGGTTCCATGCATTAAATTAGGCAAAAGCCGGATTCGGCCTTTATTATTGATGGTGTTTTCCGGCATTCAGGAGTAAAGAAAAGATGCTCGACCATATCGACAAGAAGCTGATCCAGCTGCTCGCGGCGGATGCGCGCGCCTCGCTGAAGGCCTTGGCGCAGGCTAGCGGCCTATCGGCGCCGAGCGTGACGGAACGTCTCAAACGGCTGGAAGAGCGTGGCATCCTGACGGCCTACACGATAGACATCGACACGCATGCGCTCGGCTACCAGATCCAGGCCATCGTGCGTATCCGCCCCTTGCCGGGACAGCTGCACGCGGTCGAGCGGCAAATCCTGGCAACGCCGGAATTCACCGAATGCGACAAGGTCACGGGAGAGGATTGCTACATCGCGCGGCTGTTGGTGCGCACGCTTCCGGAGCTGGACCTGGTGCTGGACCGTTTCGCCGCCAGCGCGCAGACCAATACGGCCATCATCAAGAGCACGCCGCTCAAGCGCAGGTTGCCGCCGCTGGCGGGCGGCGAGTGAGGCTACGTCCCGGACTGCATGACTGCAGTCCGGAATGCCTTGCAATGATCAGGTGCGCAAGGCTGCCTGACCGCCGCTTTGTTCCGCCAGCACGAACACGCTGACCAGTTGCGCCAGGTTGGCGGCCTGTTCCTGCATCGAGGCCGCCGCCGCTGCGGCTTGCTCCACCAGCGCGGCGTTCTGCTGCGTGACTTCGTCCATCTGGTTGATGGCGCGGTTGACTTCTTCGATGCCCGAGCTTTGTTCCTGCGTCGCCGCGCTGATTTCCGCCACCACGTCGGACACATGTTTGACGCTGGTGACGATGTCCTGCATGGTGACGCCGGCACGCTCGACCAGCTTGCTGCCGATGTCGACCTTGCCGACCGAATCCTCGATCAGCGCCTTGATTTCCTTTGCCGCACCGGCGCTGCGTTGCGCCAGTGTGCGCACTTCCGATGCGACCACCGCAAAGCCGCGGCCCTGTTCACCGGCGCGCGCCGCTTCTACTGCGGCGTTCAAGGCCAGGATGTTGGTCTGGAAGGCGATGCCGTCGATCACCGCGATGATGTCGACGATCTTGCGTGAGGAAGCGTTGATTTCTTCCATGGTGTCGACCACCTGGCCGATCACTGCGCCACCGTCGACCGCCACACCCGAGGCGGAGATGGCGAGCTGGTTGGCTTGTTTGGCGTTGTCGGCATTCTGGCGCACGATCGAGGTGAGCTGCTCCATCGCGGAGGCGGTTTCTTCGAGGGCGCCGGCTTGCTGTTCGGTGCGCGACGACAGGTCGAGGTTGCCGGCCGCGATCTGGCTGGATGCGGTGGCGATGGTGTCGGTGCCGCTTCGCACGCCGCTGACGATCTTCGACAGATTGTCGCGCATCGAGCGGATCGACAGCAGCAGGCTGTGGCGGTCGTTCTTGCGCAGGGCGATGCGCGTCGACAGATCGCCTTGCGAGATGCGGTCGACCACGCCCATGGCGTCGGCCGGCTCTCCGCCCAGCTGTCTCATGACGGTGCGCAGCGTGAGGTAGGCGATGACACCGATTACCGCCATCAGCGCGCCGCCGATCAGCAGCAGGATCAGCGCGTTGCGATAGAACTGGGTGTTGATGTCGTCGATGTAGGCGCCGAAGCCGACGGTCCAGTCCCACGGCGCGAACTTGATGACGGCATACAGTTTCTGCACTTTTTCCACCGTGTTGGGACGCGTGCCTTCGGCCTGCAGGATGCCGATGTCATGTCCGGCCAGCGCCGCGCGGTAGCGGTCGCCGTCGGCGCGCGCGGTCTTGTCCTGGATGCCGACGCGCTTGGGGTTCGGATGGACGTAGTTGACGTCGTCGGTGTAGCCGCGCACGAAGAAGTAGTTCTGGTCCTTGGCGAAGCTGCCGATGATGAGCTTGGCTTGCGCCTGCGCCTGTTCGCGCGTCATCTTGCCGGATTGCTCGAGCGCGTAGATCTTGTTCAGCGAAGCGTCGGCCAGCGTCACCAGCAGCGACAGCTGCGCAGTGCGTTCTTCCAGCATGGTGTTCTTCAGGGTGTTGAGCGAGACCATTGCGATGATCACGATGCCGAGCAAAGTCGGTGCGCATAAAAGAACGATTCTGGTGCTGAGCTTCAAGATGCTTCCCCCGTGGTGGTGATCCGGCCGTCGACTTCGATCTGGTCGTCGGCGTTGTTGTGAACGTGTATTGTATGAAAGCTGATTGTCATCAAGCTGAAATATTTCTAGTGTATAGCGCAATATTTCTAAGATTTCAGCAAGTTCTGCGCCATGCACGTAAAAAAGGCCCTGTAAGAACCGGGCCTTTCTCCTCTCTTTTTCCCGATCAGGACGGCAGAAAGGCCACCAGCCATGGCATGCGCCGGCCGGCCGACTCGAAGGCCTCCGGCTGGGTCGCGAAACGCGTCGCCGAGTAGTCCGCCGTCAGTGTCCATTTCCCTTCGTCTTCAGGATCCTTGCGAAATGCCTTGTAGCTGAAGCTGCCGTCGTCGTTTTCGATGAAGTCGACGCAATGCATGCCGTTGTCGTCTTCGATGCTGAGGATCACGTTCTTGTTCATGGCTGGTCCCTGGAGTGCCGCGCGGTAATTTGCGCCGTGGCTCCGGCGCGCCGCTTAACGGTACTACGGAATCGGCCGACCCGCGCAATGCGGCCGGTAACCAGAGCTTGGTCAATAGTGGATGGTGACGACGCGCGGCGCCTTGCTGCGGTCGGCGCCGGTGGAGTTCATACTGGCAGAAGACGTCACAGGTCTGGCCATGTTCGCCGATTCGGGATCGCGATCCAGATAATACGGATCGGCCGACGCTGCCACCGCGACGATTTCACCGAGCACGTTGTGCGCGCGTTCGGTCGCTGCAACCTGGACGCTGTTGCAGGTTTCGAAGTAGTCCGCGCTGCCTTCGCTGAAGTCGATCCGGCAACGTTCCGCCACCACCGCAGACGCGCCCAGCTGGCCCGTCGATGCTGCACGCGGCCCATGACCCAGATGAAGTTGCATGCCGATTGCCAGCGTCAGCAGTGCGAGTGAACAGGTTTGTTTGGTCATCATTTCCCCTCCCTTTGATTTAACTTTAATTGACATTTCTGCCATGCCCTATCGGAGAAATCCTGAGAGGTATGTTGGAATGATTTCCCTGGGGAAACAGGTGAAAAGCCCCGTAAGTAACTGGTAAGTCGGCCTGCCCGATGATCGTGGCGCATTCCATCCACCACGATCTCCGGGAGTTTTCGATGATCGTGGTGCATTCCATTCACCACTCTCCCCGGGAGTTTTCATGCGGCACACTACAGTTGTCCTTCGCGCCATCGTTTTTGGCGTCACCCTCGGCGGCGCTTGCGCGGCGTCAGCACAAACCGCAACGCAAGACGCCTCAGGCGGTAATGGCGTCACCGGCCAACAGGAGCCGGGCTGGGGCATCGGCCTCGGCGCCGGCTTCGAGCGTAGCCCTTACCGCGGCTACGGCACCAAGACCTCGGCCCTGCCCATTCTTCTGTACAACGGCGCCTACTTCCGCGTGGCCGGTCCGGCTGTCGACTTCAAGCTGGGCAGCCTGGGCCAGTTCGATTTCACCCTGCGCGCCAAATATGCCAACCAGGGTTACAAGTCCGGCGATGCGCCCATCCTCAACGGCATGGACGAACGCAAGGACGGTTTCCACCTGGGCGGTACGGCGACATGGCGTGCGCCGTTCGCCAAGTTCACGCTGGAGTGGCTCAAGGCCGCCGGCAACAGCAACGGCCAAACGGTTAAACTGGGCGCCGAGCGCGGCTTCACAACCGGCAGCGTGCGCCTGACGCCGCATCTGGGCGTGACCTGGATGAACAACGAATACGTCAACTATTACTATGGCGTGAAGTCGTCGGAAGCCACCTCCGCCCGCGCGGCCTACAACGGCAAGTCGACCGCCAACGTCGATGCCGGGGTGCGCGCCGACTACAGCCTGACCACGGCGCAGTCGGTGTTCCTGGACCTCGGCGTGACGCATTACGGCAGCGGCATTACCGACAGTCCGCTGGTTGATCGTTCCACCTCGCCGTCGCTGCGGCTGGGGTATGTTTATAAATTCTGAGGGTAAGCAATGAATCGCATCGCGCTGCTGGAAGATCATGAACGCATGGCGGCGCTGATTGCGAAGGCGCTGGCTGCGGCCGGCATCGAGACCGATGTTTACGCCACCATCGCGCATGCCGCCGCCGGCTGCACGCAGATGGCGTATCCGGTGCTGGTGCTGGATCGCAGCCTGCCTGACGGCGACGGCCTTGACCTGGTGCGGCAGTTGCGCGCGCGCGGCGTGCTCACACCGTGCCTGATGCTGACCGCGCGCGATGCCCTGCATGATCGCGTGGCAGGACTCGAAGCCGGCGCCGACGATTACCTGCCCAAGCCTTTTTCGATGGAAGAAATGGTGGCGCGTGTGCGTGCGCTGATGCGCCGTCCCGCGCAGCTGCAAAGTCTATCGCCCGAATTCGCCGGCTTGCGCGTCGAGCCCGACGCCGGCTGCATGCGCCAGGGCGAGGAGTCGGTGTCGCTGGCGGCGGCCGAGATGCAACTGATGCTGGCGCTGGTGCGCGCGGCCGGCAAGTCGGTGCGGCGCACGGCGCTGGAAGCGGCGGCCTGGGGTTTGTCCGAACCGGTCACGCCGAACGCGCTTGATGTCGCGCTGCATCGGCTGCGGCGCAAACTCGCGGCGATTGAATCGCCGCTGCAGATCAGCAATATTCGCGGCCATGGCTATGCCTTGCTCGATGCCGCAAAGCCGGAGCAGGTGCAATCATGAAGAGTCTTTCCTCAAGACTGCTGACCACGACGGCGATCGCGCTGAGCTGCATCAGCGGCATCGTCGTGCTGGTGCTGGCAGTGCTGTTGCGCTGGGGGCCGGACATGCTGATCAATCTGGATCTGGAGCACAATGCGGCGCGCATCGTCGCCGGCGTCCATTTCAATGCCGGCGGCGTGCCCGACAGCGTCAGGTTGAATCAGAAAATGACGGCGATCTATTCCGTGCTGTTGCAGGATGCCGCCTACCGTGTGGTCGATCAGCGCGGCGTCGCCTTGCTGTCGTCGGACCACGCCGCCACAGCCTATGCACCCGCCGGTGAAAACTTCGATCCGCAGCGCACCCGCTTCCGCGTGGTCAACAGCGGCGAAGGGCAACAAGTCCTGACCGTACCTTTCATTCACGACGATCGCACTTTCTACGTCCAGCTGATGCGCAGCGAACGCATGCAACGGATCATCGTCGGCAGCGACAGCGAAAAAGCGCAGAAGATCGCCATTGCGGTCGCCGTTGTCGCCATGCTGCTGTTCAGCCTGATCGTGGTGGCCACCTTGCATCGCGCGCTGAAGCCGCTGCGCAAGGCGTCAGCCGCCGCCGGACAGATCCAGGTCGACAACTTGTCCGCGCGTTTGTCGCTGGAAGACGTGCCGAGCGAACTGACGCCGCTGTTCACCGCTTTCAATCTGGCATTGCAACGGCTGGAGGACGGTTATCGCGTACAGCGCGAATTCCTCGCCACCGCCGCGCATGAGCTGAAGACACCGCTGGCGCTGATGCGTGGCCAGATCGAGCTGGATGAGCGCGGCGACCGCGGCGCTTTGCTGCGCGACCTCGACCACATGGCGCGCCAGGTGCATCAACTGCTACATCTGGCTGAAGCCAGCGAGCACCAGAATTACGCGATGGAACAGATCGACCTCAAGGACATCGCCGCCGAAGCTTCCGCGCAACTGGAGCGCCTGGCGCAACAACGCGAAGTGCATATCGTCGGTCCGGCCAACGAAGAACCGGTAATGATCGCAGCCGATCGCGGCGCGCTGTTCGTACTGATGCGCAACCTGATCGAGAATGCCGTGCACCACGCGCCGCCCGGCAGCGCCGTCGATGTCGACGTCAGTGCGCGCGGCGTCGCCGTGCGCGACTACGGCGACGGGATTCCGGCCGACGCCATGCCGCAATTGTTCAAGCGCTTCTGGCGCGGCCCACATCGGCGCGACGAAGGCGCCGGCCTGGGCTTGTCCATCTGCGAAGAAATCGCCCATGCCCATGGCTGGACGCTGCAGGCTGAGAACGCAGGGCCGGGCGCGCGTTTCAGGATCAACTTCAGGGCCGGCTTGCAGGCGACTGCAGTCTGACAATCAAGCCTTTTCGGCTGCTTTTGCAGTTGTTTTATTGTCGTTTCCATAATATTTTCCGCATTGCGGAAAGCCATGCCCCCGGTATCCGCTTTACTACAGACACGCGCCGCGCTTTTCTATATCATCGCGCCTTTGCAAAAAAGCAGGGATAAGTATGTCAGACGCTTGCGGCGTGGATTTCGGCACATCCAATTCCACGATGGGCTGGAGCAGGCAGGGACAACCTTCCTTGCTCGCGCTCGAAGACGGCAAGATGACCTTGCCGTCGGTGGTGTTCTTCAACGCCGATGAAAACGAATTCAGCTACGGCCGCGCCGCGCTGTCGACCTACCTGGCCGGCTACGAGGGCCGGCTCATGCGTTCGCTCAAGAGCCTGCTCGGCTCGGGCATGATCGACGGCCAGACCGAAGTGGGCGGCCGCGCGCTGCCGTTTCGCGCCTTGCTGTCGCAATTCATCGGTGAACTCAAGCAGCGCGGCGAACGCGCCGCCGGCCGCCGCTTCGACAGCGTGGTGCTGGGCCGTCCGGTGCACTTCGTCGACGACAACGCCGAGGCCGACCAGTTGGCGCAAGACACGCTCGAAGAAATCGCGCGCGCGGTCGGCTTCAAGCACATCGCCTTCCAGTACGAACCGATCGCCGCTGCCTTCGACTACGAATCCACCATCGCCCGTGAAGAACTGGTGCTGATCGCCGACATCGGCGGCGGCACCTCGGACTTTTCGCTGGTGCGCCTGTCGCCCGAGCGCGCGAAGCAAACCGACCGCCTCGACGACATCCTCGCCACCGGCGGCGTGCACGTCGGCGGCACCGACTTCGACAAATACCTCAGCCTGTCCAGCGTCATGCCGCTGCTCGGCCTCGGCAGCAAGCTGACCAGCAACAGCGAAGTGCCGTCGGGTTATTACTTCAATCTGGCGACCTGGCACACCATCAACCTGATCTACACGCGCAAGGCCTGGCAGCAATTGCAGGACGTCTACCGCGAAGTCGCCGAGCGCGACAAGTTCGCGCGCCTGCTCGACCTGGTCGAACAGCGCGCAGGCCACTGGCTGGCGCTGCAGGTGGAAGCGGCCAAGATCGGCCTGTCGGCCGATGAATCCTTCACGCTCGAACTCGACCGCCTGCGTCCGCCCGAGACGCTGCAACTGAGCCGCGCCGGTTTCGACGCCAGCATCGACCATCTGGTGGAGTCGGTCGAGCAGACCGTCGGCAAGCTGCTGGCCGACGCCGGCGTGAAGGCCGACGCCATCGATTCGGTGTTCTTCACTGGCGGCTCCAGCGGCGTGCACCTGCTGCGCAAGCGCATCGCCGCACTGGTGCCGAATGCCAAACAAGTCGAAGGCGATTTGTTCGGCAGCATCGGCGCCGGCCTCGCTTTAGATGCCGTGCGGAAATTCTCTTGATCGGTTTCTGCCACTGACGGTGCACTGACGCCGCTTCCCGTATACGGAATTCCGTTGTGATTCGCCGGTAGTGCTGGCATCATCGCAACAAAATATTCTCAGGGGAAAGCCGTGCGTCGTCTCTTCGCAAAACATGGTGCGCGCTGGTCGTTGGCGCTGGTGCTGACGCTGCTGGCGGGCGGGCAAGTGATGGGCATGCTGCCGGCATTCCTGACCGAGCGCATCGATCTGTTCTTCTACGACATGCGCATGCGCATCGCGAAAGTGGAAACCGATCCGCGCATCGTCATCGTCGACATCGACGAGAAGAGCATCGCCGAAGTCGGCCGCTGGCCGTGGAGCCGCGACGTCGTCGCCGCCCTCATCAGCAAAATGACCGACAGCTACGAAGCGCAGACCGTCGCCTTCGACGTGGTGTTCGCCGAACCCGACAACAGCTCCGGCTACGCCACCTTGGAAAGCCTCGCGCACAGCGAACTCAAGGGCCTGCCGCAATTCGGCCAGCAACTGCTGACGCTCAAATCCAAACTCGATTTCGACGCGCGCATGGCCGCCGCCATCCAGGGCCGCCCGGTGGTGATGGGCTACAACCTGTCCAATGAACCCGACGCCATCGCCAAAGGCCAGTTGCCGAAACCGGTGTTTACGCTGGCGAGCCTCGGCGGTCGCCGTCTCGACGTCACCAACTGGAAAGCCTACGGCGCCAACCTGCCGCAGTTGCAAGAGGCGGCCGAAGCCGGCGGCTTCTTCAATCCCTTGCTCGACAACGACGGCCTGATCCGCCGCGTGCCGCTGATCGCGCAAGTCGGCGACAATTTCTACGAATCGCTGGCGCTGGCCAGCGCCCGTTCGGCGCTCGGCGCCACGCGCATGAAGCCGATCTTCCTGCAGCAGGATGCGGTGATGTCGGACCAGCAGCTGCGCGACTACGGTGCGCTTGAATCGATTGCGCTCGACACCAAGCCGCGTCCGACCTTCATCCCGGTCGAGCGCCACCTGACCACGCTGGTGACCTATCGCGGCCGCGGCGGCGTGCACGGCGGCGCGTTCCGCTACGTGCCGGCGGTCGACATCCTCAAGGGACGCATCCCCAAGAACGACCTGGCCGGCCGCGTCCTGCTGGTCGGCACCACCGTGCCGGGGCTGTACGACTTGCGGGCCACGCCGGTCAGTCCGAATTATCCCGGTGTGGAAATCCACGCCAACATCATCGCCTCCATCCTCGACGGCGACTTCAAGCAACGGCCGGAATTCGCCATCGGCTTCGACCTCGTGCAGATCCTCGTGATCGGCCTGGTGCTGGGTTTGCTGCTGCCGTTGCTGGGACCGCTGTGGGCTATCTTGCTGGCGTCGGGCACGGCGTTCGGTATCGGTGCGCTCAACTTCTGGCTGTATGACAGCGCCGGACTGGTGCTGCCCATGGCCACCGCCTTGCTGCTGATTGCCGCGCTGTTCATCTGCAATCTGGGCTGGGGCTACCTGTTCGAATACCGCAACCGCCGCGCCATCGTCAACCTGTTCGGCGAATACGTGGCGCCGGAGCTGGTCGCCGAAATGGCCGCGAACCCTGCCAGCTACAACATGGAAGGCGAAAGCCGCGAACTGACCGTGATGTTCTCCGACGTGCGCGGCTTCACCACGATTTCGGAAGGCTTGCAGCCCAATGAATTGCGCGAGTACATCAACGCCTACCTGACCGCCATGTCGGAAGACATCCGCGGCAATCGCGGCACGCTCGACAAGTACATCGGCGACGCCGTGATGGCATTCTGGGGCGCGCCGATCGCGTTGCCCGACCACGCCGCGCGCGCGGTGACGACGGCATTGAAAATGCAGCAGAGCTGCCTCGTGCTCAATGAAGAATTCGCCAAGCGCAACTGGCCGCCGCTGAAGATCGGCATCGGCCTCAACACCGGCAACATGCGCGTGGGCGACATGGGCTCGAAGATCCGCAAGGCGTACACGGTGATGGGCGACGCGGTCAATCTGTCGTCGCGCCTGGAATCGATCACCAAGGTCTACGGCGTCGGCGTGCTGGTTGGCGTAGCCACGCGCGACGCCGCGCCGGAGTTCGCCTACCGCGAGCTCGACAGCGTGCGCGTCAAGGGCAAGAACGAGCCGGTGCCGATTTTCGAACCGCTCGGGCTGGCGTCGGAACTGACTCCGGCGCAACAGGCTTCGCTCGACCAATGGACGGCGGCGCTGGCGCTGGTGCGCCGGCAGCAATGGGATGAGGCCGAGCAGGCGATCCTTGCCTTGCAGCAAGAAAGTCCGCACGGTTTGTATGATCTCTACCTGCAGCGCATCGCCTATTTCCGCGCGCATCCCTTGCCGGCGGATTGGGACGGCGTCACTACTTTCGAGACAAAATAACAACGGCACCGGGCGGCGCCAATCCCGCCCGGGACGGTCGTTTCGGGGCAAAGTCGCGGATTAAATTTCCATGCGGAAATTTAAGTGACAGGCCGTTGTAAGTTAAGCGAAAACCCATAGCGAATATCAGCGATTTTTGTCGACAGGCAATACGCTCAATCTTATACTTGCCGGTATGTAGCGTCGTCGGGGTGGGTGGCGCTCAGATGGCGGTTTTCGTCGCAGGATCGGGCAGCGCGCGCAACAAGAAGAATAAACGCGCAGGCGCTACGGATGCGGCGATGACGATCGCCGTCGCATCACATTTCTTTCCACTGGATCATCTCTGTCGCTGAATATCCCGCTGCGTGCGCAAGCACCCGGCGGTTTGGCGTGTGCATGGCATATGTACGACGAAGACGATCCGGACCGGAGAAATGCAGGGGCGTCGGGCCGCATGAAGAATGCGCACCAACGCAAGAGGGCAGGGAAGTTCACGATAAATCGAGGCGACGCCGGTCTGCAGAGTGCAGGCCGGCGTGGTCCTGAACCAAGCATAAAAAAATGAAACATCGTTTGATGCAATGTCTATTGGGGATGACGTTGACCGTCGTCGCGGCGAGCGCGCTGGCCGAGGACGAGCGCTTCAACATTACGCGTTTCCATATCGAGGGCAATACGCTGCTGTCTGCGGAAGAAGTGCAACGCCTGGTGGCGCCGATGACCGGCCCCGGTCGTGTCTATGGCGATGTGCAAAAGGCGTTGGAAGCGCTCGACAATGCCTATCGCAAAGAGGGCTACAGCGCAGTGCAGGTCTATGTGCCCGAGCAGGAGCTCACCAGCGGCGTGGTCAGGATTCAGGTGACTGAAAACATGATCAGGGACGTTACCGTCACCGGCAATAAATATTTCAGCGAAAAGAATATCCGCGCCAGTGTTCCGGCGCTCGAAATCGGCAAGACGCCCAACCTGCGCGCCATTTCCGAAGCAGTGCAACTGAGCAACGACAGCGCGGCCAAGCAAATCAACGTGGCCCTGACCTCTGCCGAGGAAGACGGCAAGATTGATGCCGAAGTCAAGGTGACCGACTACGATCCGCTGCGCGTGTTCCTGACGCTGGACAATACCGGCGCAGCCAGCACCGGCAACTGGCGCACCGGCGTGGCGGTCCAGTATGCCAACCTGTTCGATCGCGACCAGGTCGGCACATTGGCTTACACCACCTCCCCGGACAGTCCGCACGGCGTCAAGGTCGATATCTATTCGCTGGGCTATCGGATTCCGCTCTACAGCATCGGTGACAGCCTCGATTTCATCTACGGTAAATCCAGCGTCAATACGCCGGGCGGATCGCCGACGTTGGGCGGCGTGCTGGGATTCACCGGCAAGGGCGACGTCTACGGCCTGCGCTGGAACCATTTCTTTGCGCGCGAAGGCGAAACCAGCACCAAGCTGGTGTTCGGTGTGGATTACAAGAAGATCGATTCGCGTTGCAGCGTCAACGGCTTTGAAATCCCCATTACACCGCCGACGCCGCTGATCGCGTCGTGTGTGCCGTACACCACCATGCCGCTGAGCGTGACCTATAGCGGTGTGACACGCAGCACCGGCCAGAACATCGACTACAACATCGGCATTGCACGCAACTGGGGTACAGGCACCGCCTACACCAATCCCCAGGGCGGCAACCGCACTGATCGCTATTCGTATCTGACGCCGGGCAGCCGCAACACCATTGATGATTTCATCGTCCTGCGCGGCGGCGGATCGCTCTTCAAGGGCTTCGCCAATGACTGGCAAATGCGCGTTGCAGTCAGTGCGCAATATGCTTTCAATCCGCTGGTATCGGCGGAGCAATTCGGCCTGGTCGGCGCTACCACAGTGCGCGGCTTTACCGAGCGTGCGGTTGCCGCCGACAGTGGCGTGATCGTCAACGCCGAGGCCTATACGCCGGAGCTGGCGAGCAAAGGCAACCTGCGTCTGCTGGGCTTTTACGACATCGGCCGCGGCTACAACAAGAACGTCGGCAACAGCGGCATCCCGTCCGGCATGACCGTCGCCAGCATCGGCTTCGGCGCACGCTATGCGCTTGGCCGCGACTTCAACGTGAAACTGGATGTGGCGCGCGTGGCCATTGCGGGCACATCCCTGACCGAAAAACGTGGTGACTTGAACGCGCATGTCAGCGCGACATTGGGGTTCTAACATGAATAATCCAGACCAGAAGACTGTCATCGGCAAAGACACCGTGCACATCGAATTAGCGCCGCCATCGTTCACGATGCGGGTGGGCAAGCGCCGCCTCACGATGAGCTGGCGTGCACGCAAGCCGGTGCCGGTGTTGCTGACGGGTTTGTTGCGTCGTTCGTGGCGCGCGATGTTCGGTCGTGGATTGCGCATCTCGATGACGGCCGCTGCCATCTGTGCGGCATGGAACGTCCCTGCGCTGGCAGCTGCACCGCCGGTCAATACCTTGCCCACCGGCGGCGTGATCACCTCAGGCACTGCCACGATCACGCAAAACGGCAACACGCTGAACATCAACCAGAGCACGCAGCAGGCGATCGGCAACTTCACCAGCTTCAGCATCGGCGCCAACGCCACGGTCGACATCAGCCAGCCGAACTCCGCAGCAGCGTTCCTGGCGCGCGTGACCGGCACCGATCCCTCGCTGATCTACGGCCACCTCAAAGCCAACGGCATGGTGGCGCTGATCAACCAGAACGGCATCATGGTGGGACCGGGCGGCGTGGTCGACGTGGCGCGTTTCATCGCCAGCACGCTCAACATCACCGATGGCGATTTTCTGGCCGGACGCCTGACTTTCAACGCTGGCGCGACCGTCGGCAACGTCGTCAACGAGGGCACCATCAAGACCGGCACCGGTGGCAGTGTTTACCTGATTGGCGCCAACGTCAGCAACAGCGGCGTGATCCAAAGCCCGAACGGTGAAATCCTGCTGGCCGCCGGCCAGACCGTGCAACTGGTCGACACGGCCACACCGGGCGTGACGGTCAACGTCACCGGCATCGCCGGCAGCGTGACAAATCTCGGCACCATCACCGCCGAAGCAGGCCGCATCGGTATCGCAGCCGGCCTGATCAACAACAGCGGCAACATCAACGCCAGCAGCGTGGTGAGCGAGGGCGGGCGGATCTTCCTGCGTGCGTCGCAGAATCTGACTACGACCGCGAGTTCCAAGATTACTGCGGACGGCGCCACCAAGGGCGGCAGCGTGGTGTTGTATTCGGATGGCGCGGCGTATATCGACGGCGACGTCTCGGCGCGCGGTGCGCCCGGCCAGGGCGGTTTCGTGGAGACTTCGGGTCTGAAGTCGCTGGATGTGGTCAAGACTCCGACGGTGGGCAGCGGCGGCACCTGGTACATCGACCCCTACGATCTGGAAGTGGTGAGCGACGCGGTCGCCACTGCCAACACGGACGGCACCAGCGTGATCAGTTCTGTCGGCAATAGTTCGAAGATTCGTGCTTCGACCATTGTTGGTTTGCTCAACGTCGGTACCGACGTGACCCTGGCTACCGGCAACAGCGGAGGAGCGGATGCCGGCGACATCACCATCAGCGCAGCCATAAACAAAACCGGTGGCGACGCAGCCAGTCTGACGCTGAACGCGGACAACAACATCATTATCAATGCAGATATCACGAGCACCTCAAACGCACTGAATCTGAACCTGAACACGAATGTGCACGATGCAAGCGCTGGCACCCATTCGGCACAACTCAATGGCGCGAGGATAGCGCTCAATAGCGGCGTTCTTAATGTCAGTGAAGGCTCCGGCAATGTCGGGAATGGCAATCTGAACATCATCCACGGTGGCGTGTTCGATCTCGGCAGCAACAGGGCTTGCTTTTCGAACACATTCGCAGGCTCGCTGTTTACCGGCAACCTGACAGTGGACGCGACCAGTTCGGTTGTCGACACCGCCAATTACAATGGACAGTTCTTTGTCAATGGCACGCTGGCGAATCAGGGTACGGTAAGTTTGAATAATATTTCAGGAACTGTCGGAACGTTCAATAACGATGGCGTGGTGAATCTGAACCAGATGCGTGTGGGATCGGGGTTTACGGTTTCCGGAGCGTTCACCAACAACAGTAGCGGCACCCTGAATATCAACGATGCTACTTCATCGGGACTGGCACTGGGGCAGTTGGGTAATGCGGGTGCCGTCAACGTGGTCAACTCTACACTCAACGCCGCCGCGATTGCCAATGCGGGTACGGTCAATCTGACCAACACCGTGCTGAACTCCAGCTCAATCAATAATTTGGGCATTTTCAACGTCAATTACAACACGACCTTCGTCTATGCCCTGACCAACAACGGTGTGATGAATCTCGACTCCACTGCCAATAAACCGAATGGTTATACGGGCAAGACGGAAATTACTTTTAATGGCGACATCAACAATTACGGCACGCTAAACGTTACCGGACAAGTATTCGGTTTGGGCGACGTTCAGAACGGCAATAGCGACCATCCAACTGGCACCGTCAATATGAAAGGTGGCAGCTTCGCGGCCCACACATTCACGAACGCAAATGGCGCCACGGTAGCCGGCACCGGATCGATCGCGGTTGGAGGCGACGCAGGAACTTTCTTCAACAATGGTGTGTTGGCTCCTGGTGGCGACGGCACGGTCGGTACGCTGACCATCAACGGCGGCTATACGCAGGGATCGACCGGTAGCTTGTTGATCGACATCGCTGGGAATACTGCCGGCAGTTACGACGTGCTCAATATCAATGGATCAAACGGGCTCAATCTGGATGGCACGCTCCAAACTAAATTGTTGAACAATTACACGCCGCTGGTGGATGACGCATTTGCAGCGATCAACGGGCCCGCGGCGACTGGCGGCGTATTCCGTCATGTACTGGGTGACGTGCTGACCACCGGCGGCGCGCAGAGAATGATCAAGGCGCGCTACAACTCGGAGACCGGTCTCTCGCTGGTCATGTCGGCGCCGGAAACCCTCACCTTCGCCGCAGACGGGTACGACTCCTGGGGCAATGCCAGCGCCTGGTCGACAGGCTACTTCCCGACTGCCATTGATAATGTCGTGGTGGCATCGTCCTCGCAACTGTCGCACAACAACACGGATGGCATCGACATAGTCAAGAGCATCACTTTCAATGACGACTCGGGCCTGAACATCAACGGTGGTACCGTCAAGGTCGGCAACATCATTTCGCTTGGGCATTCGACCGTATCGGTCAGCGGAGAAGGCGGGGGCGGGGGCGGCGAAGGAGGCGGCGAAGGTTTTAACGGCTTCAACAATGTCGTCGTTACCGATCCGAGTCCGAATTCCGGCGTCCTCAACATATCCGGGTCAGCACGTGTGAGCAGCCTGACCCTGTCCGGCACCGGCACGGTCAACGGCGACGTGAACTCCGCGCTCAGCGTGACCGATTCTTTTTCGCAAAGCAACGGCAGCGTCATCAATAGCAACGGCTCGGTCAGCCTGAGCCAGGCTACCGGGGATCTGGTGGTGGGCAACATCACTGCGCGCAATCTGGTACTGGAATCGCAGAACGGCGCGATCATGCAGACTGCCGCCTTGCATGTGACGCGGCAGTTGCTGGCTTCATCCGTTACAGGTCTGACGCTGGACAATGGTGCGAATCGTATCGCCGCGTTCGCCGCCAACAACCGGGGCATCAATGACATCATCTTGCGCAATAACCTGGATTCGGCGGATACCTCTGTGTTCCGGATCAACGGCGTCACCAACGCCAACGGCAGCATCAGTATCATCAATACCGGTGCTACCGCGACGACGAGCTTGGGCTCCGGAGCAGATTTTCTGACGACGCTGCCGACTGCGCCTGACCTCGATCCCGTTCCTACACTGGCAGACAGGTTGAACACGCTGGGGATCGTCAGCAACGGTACGGTCAGCGCAGGCATGTTGTCGCACACGGTCACGATTGAAGCGCACAGCCCGTTGACCATCGGCAGCGGCGGCATCACTGCGGCAGGCGGCATCGCGCTTGCGGCGGGTACGGCGGGATCCGGATCGAGCAACGATAGCCTCGTCGTCAATGGCCAGCTTGCTTCTGCCGGAGGAACCATCAATCTGGTCGCCGGCGGCAGTCTCAACATCAACGCCAATATTACCGGTGCATATACCCCAGGTGTTCCTGCTCCGGTATATGGTCCGGGTGTAATGCTCAATGGTGTTCAAGTGGGGCCGTCAATTCAGACAAATCCGACCACGACGCCGATCACCGTAGCCACCGACACTACCAGCCAGATTGATCGCAGCGTCAACAATACTCAGACCACGACGACAAGCACCCCATCGACCTCAGGCACCAATCCGGTCATTGACAACACCCAGACCACCGGTGGCGGAGCCGGCAGTTTCGGTGGCGACGATGCTGAGCCTGCAAGTGGGCAAAGCAAGCCTGCCGGCGTCAAAAAAGTCTCCAAGCTGTATTGCAGCTGATATCTCGGGAACCGATCAATATGAAACAACTTAATTCCATGGGATACCAATCCGGTCGTATCAACCTGTCGCATACCTTGCGTCTGCTTTGCCTGCTCGCGCTGATAGGCTGGAGCAGCGTCTCCTATGCACAAGTGGTTGGCGTGGTTACGCACTTGTCCGGCGTGCTCACCGCCAAGCGGGCCGACGGCAGCACCGCGGTGCTGGCGATTCAATCGAAGATCCAGCAGGGCGACACGCTGATCACCGAATCCAACACTTATACCCGAGTGAAGTTTCTCGACAACGGTGAAATCGTGTTGCGGCCCGGTTCGCAAATCGTCGTCAAGAGCTATCTCTACGACGCCGAGAAGCCGGCGCAGGACAACGTTGCCATCAGCCTGGTCAAGGGCGGTCTGCGCGCCGTCACGGGCCTGGTCGGCAAGCGCAATCACGATGCGGTGAGCTTCGATACGCCAACTGCGACCATCGGTATTCGCGGCACCCACTTTGGCGCGCTGTTCTGCCAGAACGATTGCGGCGGCGTGCCGACGTCCAGCGGCAGCACGCCGCAGAACGGCTTGCACGTCGACGTCGCGCAGGGAGCCATCGTGCTGACCAACCCGGCCGGGCAGCAGGTGTTCCAGACCGGACAGTTCGGCTACGTCGCGAACCAGAATACGCCGCCGACGGTGATACCACCGGCGCAAGGCGTGCCGGTGACGATGCCGCAATCGATCAGCAGGAATGCGCCGACGACGAGCGCAAACGGCGCAGGTGGTTCCGGCGGCGTGGATTGTATCGTCCAGTAAAGTGGCGACAGGAAACAGGGAAATGCGGCGGCGCTGTGCAGACAGCGCCGCAGTTCTTTGAGATTCCGGAAAGAGAGGCGCTTAGAAGCTAAGCACCGACTCGGCCATGAGCATCTTGATGTTGCGTTTGCCGGCGCCTTGCAGCAGTTCTTTCTCGATCTGGTTGAACAGACCAGGCTTGGCGTGGGTGATGAGGATTTCCGGATTGCTGTCGAGCTTGGCCAGGTCTTCGAGCAGCAGGCTCGGACAGAAGTGCTTGGACAGCTTCGCCAGTTCGCGCTCGCTGTCGGGGAAGGCGGCTTCGACGATCAGGTAGCGCAGCTTGTCGATCGTGTTGACCGCTTTCCACAGCGCGTCGCAGCTGGTGGTGTCGCCGCTGAACACCATGCTCGCGCCGCTGCTCAAGTCCTGCAACTGATAGCCGACCGCCGGCACGGTATGGTTGGCCGGCAGCGCGGTGATGCTGCGTTCGCCGATCACCAGCGACTTGCCGACTTCGATGGTGTTGAAGCGCAGGAAGGGGTTTTCGGGCGAGGGGATTTCGCTGAAGTCGGGCCAGATCTGCCAGTTGAAGATGTGCTTGCGGATGATGTCTTGCGTCGCCTGTGTGGCGTGCATGGTCAGCGGCGTGTTGCGCTGGTCGCCGACGCTGTCGAGGATGAAGGGCAGGCAGGCGATGTGGTCCAGGTGCGAATGCGTGATGAAGACGTGGTCAATCGCGGCCAATGCATCCAGCGGCAAGTCATTGACGCCGGTGCCGGCGTCGATCAGGATGTCGCGGTCCGCCAGCAGCGACGTGGTGCGAAGGGTGTTGCCGCCTATGCCGCCACTGCAGCCGAGAATTTCTACGCGCATCGTATGGACCAGATTGAAGTGATGACTGTGGCGACCCGGAACGAATATGTTCGTGCGGAAATGTTCCGCTCCCCCGTGATTGCACTCTTGTTTTTTTCTTGAGAGATTGCCTTATGAAACCAAAAATGTAGCAATCTATACAACAGTTTGGATGGTAAGTTATCCGTCAGTCTAAATCAATAAAAAGCACGGGCTGCTTCGGCGAAACAACAGGAAAACCTGATGCAGATCAGGCGTGTGAGCAGCAGAGTTTCCGTACGTCATCGCCAACGCGGATGTGCATTGTCTCGTGACGGTAACAGGCGGCAAAAAGATGCTCTGCTTGACACTTTGTTGTCAGTATTGAAGCGTATCTTTCCAGAATCGCCCAGTGCGTCTTTTTACTGCATCGACCAATGCGATGCAGGCCAGTTGTCCCCTTGAGCCGATGAACAACATGAAAAACCAGCATCTCGATATCTCCCACCGCCTGGAAAAGCTGACCGAGCTCAGCGTCGAACTGAGCACCAACCGCGATATCCCGCTGCTGCTCGAACGTATCCTGCAGACTGCGCGCAGCATCACGCTGGCCGATGGCGGCACGCTTTACCGCACCATGGAAGAAGAAGACAGCCTGGCGTTCTACATCTCGATCAACGACACGCTGGGCATGCACCAGGGCGGCAGCAGCGCCCAGAAGATCAGCATCCCCAACATCCAGCTGACCAGCCCCGATGGCAGCAAGAACCTCAGCGCGGTGGCTGCCTATGCCGCCAACACGCGCAAGTCGGTCAACATCCCGGATGTGTACCAGGCGGAAGGCTTCAACTTCTCCGGCATGCGCATGTTCGACGAGAAGTTCGGCTACCACTCGCAGTCCTTCCTGACCGTGCCGATGCAGGATCATGAAGGCGAACTGGTCGGCGTGCTGCAACTGGTCAACGCCATCGATCCGGCCACCGGCAAGCCGCATCCGTTTTCCGAGACCGACCAATACTTCATCGAAGCACTGGCGTCGCAAGCGGCCATCGCCATCACCAATCAACAACTGATCTATCGCCTGGAAAACCTGTTCGAACATTTCATCAAGCTCATCAACATGGGCATTGACGAAAAATCGCCGCACACCGGTCGCCATTGCGAACACGTGCCGGAGCTGGCGATGATGCTGGCGGAAGCCTCGCACCAGACCACTCAAGGTCCGCTGGCGGATTTCCAGATGACCGAGCGCGACCGCCGCGAGCTGTGGGTCGCCGGCCTGCTGCACGACTGCGGCAAGATCACCACGCCCGACCATATCGTCGAGAAGTCGACCAAGCTGCAAACCATTTACGACCGCATCCACCTGGTTGACACGCGCTACGAAGTGCTCAAGCGCGACGCCGAGATTCGCGTGCTCAAGGAAAAATGCGCGCTCGGCGCCGCATTGACCGCAGAGAAAAGCTCCGAACTCGATGCGGCGCTGGCGGCGGAATGCGAGGTGCTCGACGCCGAACGCAATTTCCTGCGCAAGAGCAATGTCGGCGGCGAAGGCATGAAGCCGGACGACCAGCAGCGTGTCCTGGAAATCGCCAAGCGTCAGTGGCGCGGACCGGATGGCCAGATGCAGGACCTGCTCAGCGCCGACGAATCCGAGAACCTGCGCATCCGCGCCGGCACGCTCAACGACGCCGAACGCCAGGTCATCAACAACCACATCGTGGTCACCATCAAGATGCTGGAATCGCTGCCGTGGCCGAAGCAGCTGCGCAACGTCACCGAATACGCCGGCGGCCACCACGAGCGCATGGACGGCAAGGGTTATCCGAAGGGACTCACGCGCGACCAGATGTCGCCCCAGGCGCGCATGATGGCGATCGCCGACATCTTCGAAGCATTGACTGCCGCCGATCGTCCTTACAAGAAGGGCAACACGCTCAGCGAGGCGCTCGAAATCCTCGGTGGCTTCCGCCTGCGCGACCACATCGACCCGGATCTGTTCGACGTCTTCGTGCGCAGCAAGGTCTACCAGCAATACGCCGACAAGTTCATGCCGGCCAGCCAGATCGACGTTGTCGACCACAGCAAGATCCCTGGCTTCGTTCCTTAATTCTCCTCGCGTCTGAAACTGCTTTCTCCGTTCGTGGCATGAAACCTGCCTCGAACGGAGACGCATGTCTGATGCCCGTCCGCACTGCGCTCGGATAGAATCAGCAAAAAACAAGGAGTGAGACGGTGCACCTGATCTGGCTGGAAGACTTCATCGAACTGGCGCGCACGCGCAGTTTTTCGCGCGCGGCGGAAAACCGCTTCGTCACGCATCCGGCTTTCGGTCGCCGCATCAAGGCGCTGGAGCAATGGGTCGGCGCCGAGCTGGTGGTGCGCACGCATCCGGTGTCGCTGACGGCGGCCGGGCAACTGTTCCTCGATGCCGCGACGCATTCGACCGACGTGCTGTACGCCGCCCGGGCGCAGCTGCAGGACGGCTCCGGGCCGGCCGAGAAGACCTTGCGCGTGGCGACCGGTCGTACGCTGGCGCGCACTTTTTTTCCCGATTGGTACGAGAACATCAACCAGCGCTTCGGACCTTTCCCGGTGTCGGTCAGCACCGGCGGCGCGCAGGAAGTGATCCTGCGCCTGGGCGCCGGCGACGCCGATCTGCTGGTGATTTATTCGAGCCCGACCACGCGCCTGCTGATCGATCCGATGCGCTATGAGTCGTTGACGCTGGCGCGCGAAATCCTGCTGCCGGTGGTGGCCGCCGACGCCAGGGGGCGGCCGCGCTTCAAGCTGGCGCCGGCCAACGCGGCGACGCCGACGCCCTGGCTGGGCTTCTCGCAATCGCTGACCTTGCGCGGCGTGCTGGCCAAGCATCTGGCCGGCCTGCCGAAGAAGGTGTCGCTGCGCATGGTGTATGAAGCCGACTCCTATGAATCCATCCACGAAATGGCGCGCCGCGGCGTCGGCGTCGCCTGGCTGCCGCAGCGGCTGGTGCAGGAAGACGTCAACGAACGGCGCCTGCTGGTCATCGGCGAACCGGAGATGCGCGTCAACTTCGACATCTCGTTGTACCGCGTGCGCGGCAATGACGATGCGCTGGTCAACGCCATCTGGGACGGCGTTGCTTCAGATGCGATTGATCGCTCCTGAGGCTTGATTTGCAGCCTGGTTTGCCTGCTGCAAACGCGCTCGGCAGCAAAAAGCACAAGCCTGTGCCGAAACGGCAATAAGCAAAAAATCGCGCTCACTATACTCCCTCAAAGTTCTCGCAAGGTCTTCCGGTACGTCTGGAAAGATGCTCCCAAATACAGTGCAACGGGGTTCAACGCGCACTATTTTCGAGCATCGTGTCAGACCCGGGGAGGCATGCGAGCCAAATAGAATAAGCGGCGCAGACACGACTGCCATCTCAGCAGAATGCGCCGCACGAGAGAGAATGGGAGTCACCGCATGCCAGCTGAATTCGAGTCGTCGTCACCACTGTCCGCCACCGCACCTTCGGCAGCCAAACGCAAAAATCCGTGGAAAGAAATCTGCGCCGCCAGCATCGGCAACGCGCTGGAGTTTTACGACCTGCTGATCTACGGCTACTTCGCCGTGGTGATCGGCAAACTGTTCTTCCCAACGCAGGACGAGACCACCTCGCTGCTGCTGAGCGTGGGCACTTTCGGCATCTCCTTCGTGATTCGTCCGCTCGGCGCCATCGTGCTCGGCTCTTACGCCGACCGTGCCGGCCGCAAGGCGTCGCTGACCGTCTCGATCCTGATCATGATGGTCGGCACGGCGATGATTGCGTTTGCGCCGACCTACGCGCAGATCGGTATTGCCTCTCCGCTGATCATCATCGTGGCGCGCCTGCTGCAAGGCTTTTCCACGGGCGGTGAATTCGGCGCCGCGACCGCCTTCATGGTGGAACATGCGGATGCCAAACGGCGCGGCTTCTTCGCCAGCTGGCAGCTGTCGACGCAAGGCCTGGCGACGGTGCTCGCCGCTGGAGTGAGCGCTTTGCTCAGCTACAACCTGTCCGAGGCGCAGCTCAACGACTGGGGCTGGCGTGTGGCGTTCTGCTTCGGCTTGCTGGTCGGCCCGGTCGGACTCTACATCCGTAGCCAGATTGATGAAACGCCGGAGTTCAAGAAGATCGCCGCCGCAGCTGCTGTCGCCAAGGCCGAGAAATCGCCGCTGATGCTGGTGCTGGTGCGCGACCGCGTCAAGCTGCTGCTCGCCATCGGCGTGGTAGCCGGCGCCACCGCTTTCAACTACGTGCACAAGCTGTACATGCCGACGTATGCGTTGAAGCAGCTGCACATCCCCGCCACCTCGTCCTTCATCGGAGCACTCATCACAGGGCTGGTGCTGATGCTGACGGCGCCGGTGTTCGGCACGCTGTCGGACCGCTACGGCCGCTTCCGCGTGCTGACGATTGCAATGCTGTCGATCGGCCTGACTTCGTATCCGCTGTTCATGCTGCTGACCACCTGGCCGACCGTGACCACGCTGATCGCGGTACAGGGCATCGTCGGTGTGCTGATCGCCGCCTGCCTGGGACCGATCCCGGCGATGTTGTCGGACATTTTCCCGACAGAGACGCGCGGCACCGGCCTGGCGTTGAGCTACAACTTTTCAGTGACCTTGTTCGGCGGATTTTCGCCGTTGATCGTGACCTGGATGATCGCTGCGACCGAGAACAAGATGGCGCCGAGCTTCTATGTCATGGCGACTGCGCTGATCAGCCTGACGGCGGTGATTGTGCTGGGCCGTCGCATGGGGCGCCATCCGACGCTGTAAGCGCAGCGGATTCTTCATTCATCTGCTTTTTTATTCACCTTTATTCATTTTCAATTCTTCAGGCCGGATGCGCAGCAGCGCATCCGTTGACATCGTCAGCCTGGACGCTGGAGCAATCGCATGAAAACTTTGGAACAAGTACGCGCACAACTGAAACACTATCCGGTCGAGGTGGAGTTCCCCGACATCGCGAGATGGCAGCACGGCAATACCGGTGTCGATTATGTGCACGGCATCGACAGCGGCGTGGCCGGTCCGCACGTGATGATCCTGGCGCTGATGCACGGCAATGAAGTCAGCGGCGCGATTACCGTCGGCCGGCTGCTGCAAGCCGGTTTGCGTCCGCTGAAGGGCCGCATCACGCTCGGCTTCGCCAACGTCGAGGCCTATCGCCGCTTTGATGCACGCAATCCGGATGCGACACGCTATGTTGATGAAGACATGAACCGCGTCTGGTCGTCGGAGCGTCTTGACGGCTCGGAAGACAGCGCCGAACTGCGTCGCGCGCGTCAGTTGCGCCCCATCATCGACACCGTCGACTATATGCTCGACCTGCATTCGATGCACGAAGAAGCGCCGCCGCTGATCGTCAGCGGTCCGCTCGAAAAGGGTGTCCAATTCGCCGCCGATGTCGGCGCACCGGAACACGTGATCATCGACGTCGGCCATCCCAACGGCAAGCGCATGCGCGACTACGCAGGCTTCGGCGATCCGGCCAGCGCCAAGAATGCCTTGCTGATCGAGACCGGCCAGCACTTCTCCACACGCAGCAAGGACGTGGCGATGGATGCGGCCTGCCGCTTCCTGATCGCCACCGGCGTGATGGCCGAGCTGGACTTGCGCGCATTCATGCTGCCGGCTGCGCCGGCGCAGCAGCGCTTCTTCCGCGTGACCGAACCGGTGGTGGCGACGTCCTACGATTTTGAATTTGCCGAAGACTATCGCGGCATGGAAATCATCGCCAAGGCCGGCACCGTCATCGCACGCGAAGGTGCACGCGAATTCGTCACGCCCTACGACAACTGCGTCATCGTCATGCCGTCGCTGCGCCAGCTCGGACCCGGCGTGACCGTGGTGCGGCTGGGCCACATCGTCGCGCGCTAGTCAGCCGCATCAGCAACATCCACCGGGGGAAATATGCGCATCATGGGAAGAATGAAAATCGGCAAGCGGCTGACACTAGGCTTTGCCGCGATCATGCTGTTGTCCATCGTCATCACGGCCATCGGCATCTGGCGCCTGCAGGCAGTGTCGGACGTCACGCGCGCGATGGTAGAACAGTCGGCGCGCAAGGAACGCCTGATCTCCAGCTGGTATGGCAGCCTGCGCGCCGGCATCGTGCGCACGATTGCAATCTCGCGCAGCGCCGATCCCACGTTGAAGACGTATTTCATCGATGAGGCCAAGGCCTCGACCAACAATTCGACGCGCCTGCAAAAGGAAATCGGCGAGTTGTTGAACAGCGATGACGAGAAGGCCTTGTTTCAGAACATCGGTGAACGCCGCAAGGTCTATCTGGCCTCGCACTATCGCATCCTCGACCTGAAATCCGCCGGCAACATTGAGGAGGGCAATCGCCTGCTCGATCAGGAATTCGTGCCGCTGGCAAAAAGCTATCAGGATTCCATGCTCAAGCTGCTGGAGCTGGAACAGCGCGACATCGACAAGACCACGCAGCAGATCGACGAGATCGCCGCCGGCAGCCGTCGCCTGCTGTTGATCCTGGAAGGCTTGTCGCTGCTGCTGGGCTGCTTCTGCGCATGGTACCTGACCGTCGGCATCACGCGGCCGATCAATGCCGCACTGGGCATCTCGCGCCGCGTCGCCGCCGGCGACCTGACCACGCAGGTCAGCGGTGGCGATGAAAAGAGCGGCGATGAAGTCGGGCAGTTGCTGTCTTCCCTCAACGACATGAACGGCAGCTTGCGCAACATCGTCAGCAATGTGCGGCAAGG
This sequence comes from Herbaspirillum sp. NPDC101397, assembly GCF_044767325.1. Taxonomy (NCBI): domain Bacteria; kingdom Pseudomonadati; phylum Pseudomonadota; class Betaproteobacteria; order Burkholderiales; family Oxalobacteraceae; genus Herbaspirillum; species Herbaspirillum sp. NPDC101397. Next base: position 384,738 of record NZ_JBIWNS010000004.1, on the reverse strand, counting down.
CACCAATACGATTGCAGTCGCATCCGCCGAGATCAGTGTCGGCAACCATGATCTGTCGGCGCGCACCGAGCAACAGGCCAGTGCGCTTGAAGAAACCGCATCGGCGATGGAAGAATTGATTGCGACCGTGCGCCAGAACGCCGACAACGCCGACACGGCCAGCCGCCTGGCTGCGGCAGCGTCCGGCATCGCGGTCGAGGGCGGCGAAGTGGTCGGGCGCGTGGTGGCGACCATGAGCGCCATCAACGGCTCGTCGCGCAAGATCGTCGATATCATCAGCGTGATCGACGGCATCGCTTTCCAGACCAATATCCTGGCGTTGAACGCCGCTGTTGAGGCGGCCCGCGCGGGTGAGCAGGGCCGCGGCTTTGCGGTGGTGGCCAGCGAAGTGCGCAGCCTGGCGCAACGCAGCGCCACCGCCGCCAAAGAAATCAAGCTGCTGATCGACGACTCGGTCAAGACGGTCGGCGAGGGCGGCGTGCTGGTGGAGCAGGCCGGCGCCACCATGGAGCGTGTGGTGGGCAGTGTGCGCAAAGTGGCGGAAATCGTCGGCGAGATCAGCCTGGCCAGCCGCGAGCAATCCACCGGCATCGAGCAGGTCAACCACGCCATCAGTCAGATGGATGAAATGACCCAGCAGAATGCCGCGCTGGTGGAGGAGGCGGCGGCAGCGGCATCTTCCATGCAGACGCAGGCGGCCTCGCTGGCGCAGCTGGTGAGCGTGTTTTCGCTTGACCATGGGGCGCGTCCGGCGGCGTCGTTGTCTTCTTCACGCCCCCTTCCTGTGCTTACCCGGCCGGCCTGAGAGCAGGCCGGAGCGCGGGCCAAAGAGCGGGATGCGGTAAAATGCACGGATCGGCGCCGCATCTCGCGGGCGCCGCTCCGGTTCGCACCTTGCCTCCTGCGCAACAATCTGACATCTCCATTTCCCTGAAGCATCGCCTGTTTTTTGTGCGGGCCTTGTTTTTTCCTGCAGGTCGTCATCGCTGTTTCTCCAGTTGCTGGTGTGCATATTGCATGAACGCAGAAGTGTGCACCGGCTTCGGATTATGGATAACGACCAATGAATACAACTACTTTTCGCGACGAATGGTTCTCGCACGGCAAAGCCAATGTGCTGGCCGGCCTGACCTCGTCGTTTGCGCTGGTGCCCGAGTGCATCGCGTTCGCGCTGGTGGCCCAGCTCAATCCATTAATGGGTTTGTACGGCGCCTTCTTCATTTGCACCGTCACGGCGCTGTTCGGCGGCCGCCCAGGCATGATTTCCGGCGCGGCCGGATCGATGGCGGTGGTGATCGTAGCGCTGGTGGCGCAGCACGGTGCGCAATACTTCCTGTTGACGGTGGTGCTCAGCGGCGTGCTGATGCTGCTGTTCGGCGCGCTGCGGCTGGGCAAGCTGATCCGCATGGTGCCGCATCCGGTGATGCTGGGTTTCGTCAACGGCCTGGCGATCGTGATCGCGATGGCGCAGTTCGAACATTTCAAACAGACCGATGCCAGCGGCACGCACTGGTTGCACGGCACGCCGTTGCTGATCATGGCGGCGCTGGTGGCGGCGACGATGCTGATCGTTTATCTGTTGCCGCGCCTGACGCGTGCGATCCCGCCGGCGCTGGCGGCGATCGTCGGTGTGGCCGTACTGAGCCAGGCAACCGGTTTGCCGACGCGCACGCTGGGTGACATGGCGCATATTGCCGGCGGTTTGCCGATGTGGCATTTCCCCGAGGTGCCGCTGACGCTGGAGACCTTGCGCATCGTCGCGCCGTACGCGGTGCTGATGGCCATCGTCGGTTTGCTGGAAACGCTGCTCACGCTCAACCTCACCGATGAAATCACCGAGACGCGCGGCCAGGCCAATCGCGAATGCCTGGCGCTGGGCGCGGCCAACGTGGTGTCGGGACTGTTCGGCGGCATGGGCGGTTGCGCCATGATCGGCCAGACCATGATCAACCTCAGCTCGGGCGGCCGTTCGCGGCTGTCGGGCGCGGTCAGCGGCGTGATGATTTTGCTGTTCATCCTGTTCCTGTCGCCGCTGATCGAACGCATTCCGCTGGCTGCGCTGGTGGGCGTGATGTTCGTGGTGGCGCAGCAGACCTTCGCGTGGGGTTCGCTGCGCGTGCTCGGCAAGGTGCCGCGCAACGATGCGCTGGTGATCGTCGCGGTCACGGTGATTACGGTGTTCACGGATCTGGCGGTGGCGGTGCTGTGCGGTATCGTGATCGCGGCGCTCAATTTCGCGTGGCAGCATGCGCGCGAGATTCGCGCCGAGGTGCAGGATGCGGGTGATGGCGAAAAAACTTATGTTCCGCATGGCACGCTGTTCTTCGCATCGACCGCGCATTTCCAGGAGCTGTTCGATCCGGCGCAGGATCCGCAGCGCGTGGTGGTTGACTGCCGCCATCTGCATCTGGCCGATCATTCGGCGATCGCGGCATTGGAAGCGCTGTCCGAGCGGTATACCCGGGCCGGCAAACGCCTGCAGCTGGCCCATCTGTCACGCCGCAGCCATCAGCTGCTGCAGCGCGTAGGCATGGATGTCGGCGAGCCTAATCTTCCGGCGTAACAGGCGCTTGCTGTTCCAGCGCGCTGCTGCGTCCGCCATCACCGTCCTGGTGAATGCGCACGATGCGTACGCTGGCAGGTTGTTCCCCCAGCATGCAGGTCTTGCCGGTGCGCTTGCAGTGGTCTTGCACCCGCCAGTAGGCGCCGTGACTGAGGCAGCCGGTCTGGCAGATCACCAGGTCGGCGGCGACGATGCTGGCTTCCAGGCCTGATAGTTCGCCCGATTCCACCGACTCCGCCGATTCCGTCTTCTCCCGTTCGTCGGTCGTCGTCGAAGAAATCGCGGGTGCATACGCCGGCAGCATTTTCTCCCGCATCAACTCCTGCAGGCGTTTGCTCAGTTCCTTCACCTGCCGCGCCAGTGCCGAGCGTTGCGGCAGGTCGGGGATCGCCGCCTCCAGCGCGGCGCGATCTTCATGCGCCCAGGCCAGCGCCGAATCGCGCGCGATCACGGCCGCGCGCAGGCGCATAGCCTGTGCCTGGAGCGCGGCGATCTCGGCGGCCTGCTCCTGGATCACCGCGCTGCAGCGATGCTGCACGCGCGCCAGGTGGGAGACCATGGCGCGCTGCTCCTGTTCCAGCAGCGCCACGTCCTGAATGTGCATGGTCATGTTGCGATCCTCCCTTCCTGCGTAAACCCGACCGCCTTACTGCACGGCTGCGGCATAACGGCGCGCGACTTCCGGCCAGTTGACGACGTTGTAGAAGGCGCCGATGTATTCCGGGAGGCGGTTCTGGTAACGCAGGTAGTAGGCGTGTTCCCACACGTCGAGGCCGAGGATGGGCGTGTTGCCGTTCATCAGCGGGCTGTCCTGGTTGCCGCTGCTTTCGACTATCAGTTTCTTTTGCGGCGTCACGCTGAGCCAGGCCCAGCCGCTGCCGAAGCGCGAGATCGCGGCTTTGGTGAATGCTTCCTTGAAGGCATTGAAACCGCCGAGTTCGGCGTCGATGGCGGCGGCCAGTTTGCCGCCGGGCGCGCCGCCGCCGGTCGGCGACATGACCAGCCAGAACAGCGAATGATTGGCGTGGCCGCCACCCTGGTTGATCACGGCGGCCTTGATGCTGTCAGGGACCTCCTTGACGCGCGTCACCAGTTCTTCGACGCTGAGTTTTTCCCATTCGGTGCCGGCTACGGCGGCGTTGAGGTTATTGATGTAGGTCTGGTGATGCTTGGTGTGATGGATTTCCATGGTCTGGGAATCGATGTGCGGCTCCAGCGCGTCGTAGGCGTAAGGCAGGGCGGGCAGGCTGTATGGCATGGTTCTCTCCGGTGGTGGATCACATGGCCGGCGCGATGGCCGGGATGGATTTTTTGGGGAGGCTGCCGTATGGGTGGCGCTATCGCTTGCAAAAATTGCAAGGCCTGAACCGCGATGGCGCAGGCGCACGAAGGATGTCGATTCTAGTTGAAAATCGCGAAGCGATATCCCTACGGTCCATAAGCCCATTTGCGATGACGCCGTCAGCGCTTGAGCGAAGGCGTCACGAATACCAGCCCCAGCGTCACGATGCGGCCCTGTGGCCAGCGTCCGAACGGACTGCCGATGCTGGCATCAAGCTGCAGACGGTCGGGAATCAGTTCGCGGCGCAGGCCGAGTTGCCAGTTGGTGCCGGTGCTCGTGACACCGAAAGTCTCGATCGACACGCGCGTGCCTGCCGAGACTTCCGCATCCAACGCCATGCCCCAGGTGCCGCGATAGTTGCCGCCGCGCTGATCACGTTGCCGGATGCCGCCCGCATTGAGATGCGCCAGCAAGTTCTCGCCTTGCAGCGGCAGGGTTGCGATCCCCTTGATGAAGGTCTCATTGTCGCCGCTGGCGCGCGCGTGCTGCCCGCCGGTGGCGATGGCGAAGCCGGTCTGCTGATCATCGTAGGTGCGCAGCAGATGCTTGACTTGCCAGCTCATCAGAGCGGTGTTGGCGCTGCTGTCCCGACGATCTTGCTGATGTGCGGCGCCGAGCGCGAACTCGGTGCTGCCGAAGGGATTGCAGGACGGGTTGAGCCAGCTGGTATTGAGGGCAGACGAGTGCTCGGTCCAAGTCTCAAGCTGGCACGCTCCTTCGTCGAGCACGGCGGCATCGTCGGTCGCCATGGGACGGCCGGCATGTGCGCTCGAAGATGCCGCTGCGCAGAAGACGGCGGCGAGAACGGTGTTGAGTTTGCGCGGGCCGCGTGCAGCGAGGAATTGTTGTGCCTGCAGCGCGCAGGGACGGATGAAAACGAGGAATTGAAACATGGGTATCTCCTGACCGGCCTGCGCCGGAGGAGCCGCGTCTCAACTCAGAGACGCGGGCATGCCTCCGGTGCGGGACCGGAATAAAGTAAACGTGAAAGCGGTGTTGACGTCGGCGAAGCGCCGGACGGGCTCAGGGTCTGGATCCATATTTTTCTCCTGAAAAAACGACGACAAAAAAGAGGGCCGCTGCGGTATGGCGCAGGACCGCGACGCCGCCGCCGCAAGCAGGCGGCAGGCAGTACGCAACAATAAAAAAGAGGGGGCTGGAGCCGGGCAGTCGTGAACCGATTGCCGGATGCCGCCACTTGCCGGACAGGCAAGGTAGCGGCGAAAGACGATGCGCGATTACCTTGGCTGTGGCCGGCCGATCAAAGATCGACTACTGGAACTGTCCACAGGAGGAACTCCGAAGTTTGTAACGGGGCGGATCGTAACACGTGAAAAAATCAAAGACAAGCATTTGCCAATGATTTAAGCACTGCCCGGGAAGCGCCAGCCACAGCCGCTTTGTGGTCGATTGATAGTTTTTATGAAACTGCTGCCGGAAAGAAAAAGATCCGACATGTGCCGGCTCGGGTTCATATAGACAGTCGCGTCGACGAGTTCCCCGGTGCTCTACAGTCTGACATCCGAACATTGGCTTCGTGCTACAACTCGGCTAACGTTGTCCGCTGTGAGTACGCATATTGGCTTTTCAAAGGTCGCGCGTAGCTTTTTTATGCAGGAGGCTTTCTTTTCAACAGATATCATATTGGTTACTCGTGATTGACTAATGCAATAAAGTCCTTCAATCATCAAAGCTTTAGACAGAGGGGACAGTGTAATTTTCCTGTCTTTGATCACGTAGTAACTAAGGTAAAGCCCACCGCCTTCTTGTTCGACGTATTGATATCGTCCTTTGGTAATTTGGTTAGCCGCCACAGGAATATCACCCGCTAGTTCAAAGCCATTTGATCCTGTCGGCCTTACGTAGACTGTGTATGCTGCACGGGGGCCTAACTCGCTCTCAGTTGGTCCGATAAAGATGCCTTCACTTTTTAAACCGTCAACATCTTCAATTAACTCGTAGCTAAACTGACAGTCAATCCTGCCAGGAATAGAAAGTTGCATGCCTCCTTCAGCTATCAATTCCACCCCCGAAGCTGCAGGGCGACATTCAATATTAGTTTTTTCGGCTAAAGAAATATTCGTAACAAATAGTGCGGCAAGAAAGATGAAAAACTTCATTTTAAATTTCTCCTAACAACTTTTTGATCCGGCTTGTCTGTTCTGTTCGTTCAGTAAAGTGTGCCGAAACTGGCCATGAGGTAGTCACACCCACAGAAGCTGCATCACCGCGAATTTTTCTCGTCATAGCTGCAACGTCATCCGAATCAGCGGCAATGAGCAAGGTATTTCTTGCCCAAAACCAGCCTGCCGTATCAATGCTGGCTTCCAATTCAGTGTTCACCCTATCTGGATTAACAATGATCGGAGGGCGCATCTGCTCCTTGAGTTGCACAACGATTTGATCATTTTGTATAGGAAGAGTAGCCAACATAGCAGGTGGAATGGAGTTTCCTGACAGCCCCCACCAGCCAGTGTTCTTCCACCAATCATCCGAAAATGAACTACTTTGTAACCATCCTTTGTAGACCCAATACAAAGCGTAGTTTGCTCGACCTGTCAACTGCTTGAATCCTCTACCCCTATATGTGCCGCCATCGTTCCATTCGACATTTCCGAGCCAACCTTTAAAATTGCTTGCTTTTGCGTAATGTCTGAAATAGTCATAGGCGCTACCGCTATATAGTTCAGACATCCACAAGAATTGATTGGTCTCAACTGCTGCTTGCCCCAAAAAATGGGCCATTCTTAGAGGGGTAGTTATTAGATACTTTCTAATGGATCTGCTTACAGGGATCCGGTATTTAGTACGATTGGCAGAAGATGCACCGGGGTAAATTTGTTTCAGTTCGTCTTCATTTAACCACCGACACTTCCTGAAATGTTTGATGAACTCCGTTGGATGGAAATGCCACTGCGCGTTCAGATATTCCTGGGGAAGTTTGTCGAAGCTGATGGCCTTGAGATGGTTTTCAAAACGCTTCCAGTCGTCCGGGCGGTCTTTGAAGCCATATTCCATCTCATTGAGCCATCCATAGCGTTGGCTGATCGTGCTTCTGTCCCATTCGTTCGGAAATTTGCAGATGGTTCTGCGCAAAGCGCGCGCCACGTCCTTATCTCCCAATCGCCTGGAGAGCTTGACGTCGTCCTTGTTGCGGTCCGGGTCGGGCTGGTCGCCTTGGGTGCGAATTAACGCTTTCAGTTTCAGCGAATCGCAACGCTGATCTTTGTCTGCGATGTCGTCGTCATAGCAATTCCAACCGAACTGCGGCAAGAAGTCAGCGTCGCTGAATTTGTAGCTGCCAGGAGCGTTCAGATCAGCCCAGACTTCGTTGCCGGCAATCGTCTTGATCTTGCGCCAATGGGCGGCGTTATCCGGCAAGGGGTCTTTGTCGGTATCGCTTCTGCCGAGGTTTCTGCCAAAGCGCAATAACTCATACCAGCCGGACGTGCTGCTCTGGGCATGGGGGTGTGCCTTGATGACGGTGCTGTGACGATCGGTGGCGTCCTTATAGAGGTTGTATTCGGCATCGTTGTCCGTGCGGGTGTTGCCCGGCTGTCCTGTGGCGCTGTAGCTGGTCAAGACACAGGCGCCGGGTGTCGAGCCTCCATCCCCGTAGTCGAGTTTGATCCATTGCGCTGCCCCCAGAGTGCTGCCTGTGTCGTGACGCAAATGGTCGGCGGGAGCGGTGTTGCTGGTGGGGGTGGCCGCAGGCAGGTACACGTACAGATTGCCGAAGACGCTGTCGGTGCGGCCGTCCTTGGCGGGCGGGTGTTGTGGGTCTTGCCAGGTCGGATGTCGACCGATGATTTTTTTCAGATTGTCGGCATCGGAGCAGATTTCAAAGTGCACCTGCTTGCTGTGACCATAGACCCGGCCGGCGCCACCCAGCACATCCTTGCGGTAGACCTTTTTACCTTCGGCCAATCCACCGATGAATTTTTCGATGTGCATGTAGACGCTGTAGTAAGTCACGCTCACCGGCCGGTCGCCTGCAGCACCGATTTCGGTCATGTGCTTGAGGATGATGCAGCCGTTGTCAGTCCAGCCTTCATCGTAGTTCAAACCTTCTAGCGGGTCGGCCGAGTGCGGCGTGGGCCTGTTCAAAAACAGGATTTCGCCGTCGGCGATGGCGTGCAATGGCAGGATGCGGTCGCCGAGGTCTGGCGCTTGCAGATGCACGCCGTTGTGCCACATCAGATGGTTACTGACCGGGAACGCGCCTTCTTCCGCGCCGGTGCCGCCGACGAGGCGGCTGGCCGAGGGTGGCATGGCGGCCTCTGTGCGCTCGTCGTCTGCTTGTTTTTTTGAGGTACTCTTTTTGTCTTGCCCAACAATGGGCAAGAGGAATGGCGGGCTGATGATCATGGGTCAATGTCCCTGGATTAAAGAGATGCTTTGAAGCTGCTGTTTGTTTGCAGATGTGGCTGCGGTAGCACTGGTAGTGTTTGCGGCAACGACGTCGGCCCTGGCCGGCCATGGCTTCCTGCTTTGACCACACTGGCACCGGGCGTGCCGTCTTCGATGCCGGAGGCAGTAATACGGATATAGGATCCGCCGCACTTGAGCAGGATTTCTTCCTTGGCGTTGATTTCCACTTTGCCGTTGGCGCTGGTGACAAACATGTTCTTGTCCGAGATCAGATGTATCTCATCGCTTTGCGCCTGGATATCGACCTTGCCTTTGGCGGCGAACAGCTTCATGCCGAGCTTGTGTGCGATCAGCGAGACGAGGCCACCTGCGGCTACCGTAAAACGTTTCATCACGCTGATGTCGGCATTGCCGCCTGCCGTGGCGATCAGATGTCCGCGGGAGCTGACTTGCAAATCAGCTCCTGATGCGAGCGCAATGCCGGCCGGTGCGCTCAGGACAATGCCGGCTTGCCGGAGTTGTTTCAAGGTGTCGTTGAGAAGTGCTTTCTGTTGGTCGTAGTCGGCGGCGATGGCTTGCGCAGATTTGGTGGCCTGAGTCAAGGCGTAGGTCTGCTCCAGGGAGGTTTCCAGATTGGCAATAGCAGTTTGCATGTCGAGCTGATGGCCCTGGGCTCCCGGCTGTGTATCGGCGCTCAGGAAGACGCCTTTGCCGCCCCGGATCGCCACATGACCGTCGGTGCGTAGTTCCGCTCCCGCGCCGCGTGCTTGCTTCTGGCTGTCGACCAGATGACCCAAGTTCAGCTGACTCTTGCCGGAATGCTCAGTACTGAGCTTGATATGCTCTTGCCCTTTCCAGTCTTCCATGCGCAGCTTGTTGTTGCTTTGCGTGCGAATGACGTTACGGCTTAACCAGCGGTCCTCGGTGGTGATGTGATCGGGGTGGCGGCTGTTGTGGTGCAGATGGGCGATGTATGGCTTGTTGGGATTGCCGTCCATGAAGGCAATCGCCGCTTCAGTGCCATCGATGATCGGGAAGTGGAAGCCGGTTTCGTTGGCGCCGGCGAAGGGTTTCGCCAAACGGAGAGCGACACTTTCACCACCCGGATTCCATTCGTCGAAATCAAGATCGAAACGCACTGTGTAGTGGCCGTGCTTGGTGAGGTGGGCATGCGGGTATTTGCCGGGCGAGGTGACCCTTGCCGAGAGCGTGCCGAAAATCTTCGGCCAATTGGTTTCGTTAAGAGGAATGCGGTAACGGCGATCGCTCGGAATGGCTGTGAAGCTGTTTTTATAAGCGGCGTCGCGTGCACCGCTGTGGGTGACGCGAATGATGACTTGGCCGTTGGGCGCATCCGGCAAGGATTGATCCGTACGCAGGATGCGCGCCGGATGCAGTTCGAGGATGTTGCTCTGGCCGCTGTAGACGATCTGACTGGTAATAGCGGCTTCATGACGAAGTTGCGCTTCCCATTTGGCGCCAGCTTGATCCAGATGGTGACTACCGTAGACGTAGGGTTGACCGTAGGTGGTCTTGTCGGCGCGGGCAATGTTGGCTTCTTGCTTGAAACGCTCCCAGGCGTCGGCTGGATGATAGTCGGCGACAAGGTAGGAGGCAGGCACAGTTTGTGATTGCGTTTGCAGACTGGAGACAGTTTCCTGACCAGACTCCAGTCCGGCGTTCTCTCGATACGGGGCCTTCAATTCTGGCTGATAGATGTAATGGTCAATGTCGTCGCCGAAGACGATGATGTCGCCGAATTTGCCGGGGATGAAGTAGCTATAGAGACCTTCCTGCCGCATGAGAAGGTGAATGTAGTCCCAGTCGCTCAATTGGTATTGCAGGTGAAAGGCGTGTTCAGGATAGGTGCGACGGGTCTTGAACTGGAACTGGTTTCCGTTGAAGCCGTGACGACGAAGAATCCCTTCGATGATCTGTGGCGCGGTTTGTTTCTGGAATACGCGGCTAGCGTGGGTCAGGCGCAGGCGTGAGACCAGTGGCTCGATGACAAACTCGTAGCTATGGAAATCGTGAGTCTGTTTAAGTTTATTGAATTGAGTAATGCAGCCCGCGAACACACGCGGATCATGCAATCCTGCGGCGATGCTGAAGCTGGCTTCCTTGCCGAGGTAGTCGGCGCGGTTGAGTTCTTGGGGATGGGTAAGTCGGATTTTTATGCAGTACGGTTCGCCCAAGGCTTCGACAGCCTCAAAGGACACGACAGACAACAGAGCGGCGTTCGCGGCGCCGGGCACGACGACTTGATAGTGCTGTTCGCCAGTGACGGATTTGGCGAGCTGAGTCGGAAGGAGGTGTGAATGGGATGGATCTTGCATGGCGAGTGTCCTTGGTTAAAGGTGTGCTCGCCATGCTAGAGGGGTTCGCTTCAAATATGAATAAGCAGCCCCTGCGAAAAGAATTCTATTTAACGAAAATCATAAATAATAGAAATCCGTCGATTTAAAACCCGAGGTAATCCATCTTGCCGATCTTCACGCCCTTGTGACGCAGGATGTCGTAGGCGGTGGTGACGTGGAACAGGAAGTTCGGCAGCGCGAAGGTCAGCAGGTAGGCCTGGCCGGTGAATTTGGTTTCGTTGCCGCGCAGCTTGATGATGATTTCGCGTTCTGCACTGCCTTCGAATTGTTCCGGCGTCACGGTGTCGAGGAAGGCAATGGTCTTGGCGATACGCTCCTGCAATTGCGGGAAGGTGGTTTCTTCGTCGGCGAAGCTGGGCGGCTGAACCGCCGACAAACGCGAAGCGCCGAACTTGGCGGCATCGCTGGCGCGCTGGATCTGTCCGGTCAGCGGATACATGTCTTCAAACAGGCGCGCGGTCAGGAGCGTGTCCGGATCGAGCTTGTTCTCTTCGGCGTGGGCGACGGCCTTGTTGAGCAAGGCCGACAGATTGTTCAGCGCGCGGATGAAGACGGGAATGGAAATCTGATGCATGGTGAGCGACATGGTGACTCCTGGAATGAATGAAATAACTGGCGACGTCCATGACGTCCGCCCTGTTTTTAATGACAACAAGGAACAACAACGGCTATTTGATTTGTCCATCATAAAGACAATGCAAAACCGTCGCAGGGAATAAAAAAGCCGACCAGCTCGGCATGGGCAACCGCTCCGGTCGGCAAGGGGACGAAACACCTCATGACGGTCCACGGCATCTATGGCAGTGGACCGCCCTTCCATACTTATATACTTACATCTTGTTGCCGGCAGCGTCGTTCTTGGCTTGTGTGTCGGTAGGAGCCGAAGGAGCATGCCAGCCGCCACCGAGTGCGCGGATCAGGTTGACGGTCGAGCGTGCACGTTCGCCATCCAGCTGAACTGCAGCGCGCTGTTGTTGCAGCACGGTGCGGTCGGCGTCGATCACGTTGAAGTAGCTGACCGAGCCTTCGCGGTATTGCACATGCGACAGTCGGGCGGCGCGGTTCGATGCCGATACCGCGTCATCCTGCGCGCGCGTCTGGTCGCCCAGGATGCGCAGGCTGGCGAGATTGTCTTCGACTTCCTGGAACGCCGTCAGCACGGTCTGGCGATAGTTGGCGACATCTTCTTCGTAAGCAGCGCGGGCGCGGTTGACGCCGGCTTCACGGCGACCGCCGTCGAAGATCGGCAAGGTTAGCGCCGTACCCACCAATGGACCCAGCAGGAAGGTGCGGCTGGACCAGTTGAACAGGTCCCCCAGCTTGGCCGATTCATAACCGAGACCGCCGGTCAGATCCAGACGCGGGAACCAGGCCGAACGGGCCACGCCGACGCGCGCATTGGCGGCGGCCATGGCGCGTTCAGCGGCGGCGATGTCGGGACGGCGCTCCAGCAGGTCGGACGGCAGGCCCGCGGGAATCGTGATCGACAAACGCTGCAGCGGTTGCGGCGTGAAGTTGAATTCCGCCGGTGTCTTGCCCAGCAGAATAGCCAGTGCATGTTCTGCATTGGCGCGCTGACGGGCGATGCCGAAGGATTCCGATTGTGCGGAAGCCAGCTCCGACTTGGCGCGGGCGACGTCGACTTCGCTGATGTCGCCTTCATCGAAACGGCGTTGCACCAGCTTCAGCGATTGCGTGCGCAGGTCGACGGTGCCGCTGTACAACTCTTGCTCGGCATCGAGTTCGCGCAACAGGAAGTATTGCTGCGCGACGTCGGCTTGCAGTGCCAGGCGCACCGAGTGGAACAACGCTTCGCTGCGTTGCGCATCGGCGGTGGCGGCATCCACGGTGGAGGCGACGCGACCGAACAGATCGGCTTCATACGACACGCCCAACTGTGCACGCCAAAGGGTGTTCGGCGTGGTGTTGGCGTCCGGCGCCAGACCTTGTGAGGCCGGCGATGGACGTTGACGGGTCGCGCCGAAGCCGGCGTTGACTTGCGGGAACAGGCCGGAGCGTGCGTCCTGGCGCAGTGCACGCGACTGGCTCAGGCGGGCGGCGGCAGCCTTCAGGTTCTGATTGGCGTCCAGCGCCTGGGCTTCCAGTGCATTGAGGCCTTCATCGTTGAAGATCTTCCACCATTCGCCGCGGGCCAGGTCTTCCGCAGGTTGCGCGGTCTTCCAGTCGGAGGCGGCTTTCGCATCGGCGGCTTCCTTGTAGGCGACCGAGGTGTTCACCGCAGGGCGTTCATAAGTCGGCGCCAGTGAGCAGCCTGCCAGCACCAGCATTGCTGCCAGCAGGGCCGAACTGATCCGAAGCGGCTTGAGCAGCTTGCCGCCCATGCCTCCGAGCTTGTTGATTGAGATTGCGTTCATGTTATTTTTCCTTTGCTCATCGGCCGCGATTAACGACCATCGTGCGAGTCGGCTGGGGCAGCATGCTGGTCGGCATGTGAACCTGCAGTCAGCGGTGCTTCATGCTTGTGGGCAGTGTGCAGTTTCTTGCTGCCGCCGATGCTGCGCAACAACACGTAGAACACCGGTGTCAGGAACAGACCAAACAGCGTCACGCCCAGCATGCCGAAGAACACTGCAATGCCCATTGCATGGCGCATTTCCGAACCGGCGCCCGACGATGTCACCAGCGGCACCACGCCCATGATGAAAGCGATCGAGGTCATCAGGATCGGACGCAGACGCAGACGGCTGGCGTCGATCGCGGCGCGGATCACGGTGCTGCCTTGCAGTTCCAGTTCACGGGCGAATTCGACGATCAGGATCGCGTTCTTCGCCGACAGACCCACCAGCACCATCAGACCGATTTGCGTGAAGATGTTGTTGTCGCCCTTGGTCAGCCAGACACCGGTCAGCGCCGCCAGGATGCTCATCGGCACGATCAGGATCACAGCCAGCGGCAGGGTCAGGCTTTCATACAGCGCAGCCAGCACCAGGAACACCAGCAGCACGCTGATCGGGAACACCCAGATGCCGGCATTGCCTGCGAGGATCTTCTGATAGGTCAGGTCGGTCCATTCGAAACGCACGCCGCGTGGCAAGGTTGCTGCAGCAACGCGTTCCGCTGCTTTCTCGGCCTGATCCGACGAGTAGCCGGGAGCCGGGCCGCCGTTGATGTCGGCAGCGGTGAAGCCGTTGTAACGCACCACCATTTCAGGACCGAAGGTCTGCTTGACCTTGACCACGGACGACAGCGGCACCATCTCGCCGGCGAGGTTGCGGGTCTTCAGGTCGAGGATGTCGTCGGCCTTGGCGCGGAACTGCGCGTCAGCCTGGGCACGCACCTGATACACGCGGCCGAAACGGTTGAAGTCGTTGACGTACAGCGAACCCAGGTAGATCTGCATGGTGTTGAACACATCGGTCACGGGAATGCCGAGCTGCTTGGCTTTCACGCGGTCGAGGTCGACGTCCAGTTGCGGTACGTTGATCTGATAGCTCGAGAACATCGGGCCCAGTGCAGGTTCCTTCTTGGCCGCCTGCATGAAGGCTTGAGCTGCGGCGTCGAGCTCAGCGTAGCCGACGGCGCCGTGATCTTCGATCTGCATCTTGAAGCCGCCCAGCGTGCCCAGACCCATCACCGGCGGCGGTGGGAAAACGGCCGTGAAGGCTTCCTTGATGCCGCCGAATTTCTTGCCCAGCGAAGCGGCGATGGCGTTACCCGACAATTCCTTGCTCTTGCGTTCTTCGAACGGCTTCAGTGCGACGAACACGATACCGGCCGACGAGCTGTTGGTGAAGCCGTTGATCGACAGGCCAGGGAAGGCGACTGCGCTTTCCACGCCGGGTTCTTTCAACATGATGTCGCTCATCTTGCGGATCACGTCTTCAGTACGGTCGATCGAGGCGCCGTTCGGCAATTGGGCGAAGCTCACCAGGTATTGCTTGTCCTGGCCTGGCACGAAGCCGCCCGGCACCAGATAGCCGATACCGACCGTCGCTGCCAGCAGCACGGCATACACGGCCATCACTGCGCCCTTGCGGGAAATCACACCGGTCACGCCCTTGCCGTAGCCGTCGGAGGCGCGGTTGAAGAAGCGATTGAAGCGGACGAAGAAGCCACCGAGGAAACGATCCATCTGGCGTGTCAGCCAGTCAGGCTTGGCATCGTGACCCTTGAGCAGCATCGCTGCCAGCGCCGGCGACAGTGTCAGCGAGTTGAACGCCGAGATCACGGTCGAGATCGCAATCGTCATTGCAAACTGCTTGTAGAACTGACCGGTCAAGCCTGTCATGAAGGCCAGCGGGACGAACACCGCCACCAGTGTCAGCGCAATCGCAATGATCGGACCGGACACTTCCTGCATGGCGCGATACGTTGCCTCGCGCGGCGTCAGGCCGGCGCCGATGTTCCGCTCGACGTTCTCCACCACCACAATGGCATCGTCGACCACAATCCCGATGGCGAGCACCATGCCGAACAGCGACAGCGCGTTGATGGAATAACCGAAGCCCAGCATCAGCGAGAAGGTACCGACAATCGACACCGGCACAGCCAGCAGCGGAATGATCGAGGCGCGCCAGGTTTGCAGGAAGATGATCACCACGATCACGACCAGCGCAATCGCTTCGAGCAGGGTATGCACCACCGCTTCGATACTGGCACGCACGAATTGGGTCGGGTCATACACGATCTTGTATTCGACCGACGACGGGAAGTCTTTCGACAAGTCCTTCATCGCGGCGCGCACTTGCGTCGACACGTCCAGCGCGTTGGCGCCAGGCGCCTGGAAGATCGGGATCGCCACCGCAGGCTTGTTGTCCAGCAGCGCGCGCAGACCATATTCGGAAGCGGCCAGCTCGATACGGGCAACATCGCCCAGCTTGGTGATGGCGCCGCCGGCATCGCTCTTGAGGATGATTTCGCGGAAGTCTTCTTCGGTCTTCAGACGACCTTGGGCATTCACGGACAATTGCACCGGTACGTCAGGCGAGTTCGGCGAAGCGCCGATCACGCCGGCCGCAACCTGCACGTTCTGTTCGCGGATCGATTTGATCACGTCGCTGGCGGTGAGGCCGCGTTGCGAGACCTTGTTCGGATCCAGCCAGACACGCATCGAGTAATTGCCCGAGCCGAACAGGCCGACTTCACCCACGCCCTGGATACGGGCCAGGCGGTCTTTCACGTTCAGCACGGCGTAGTTGCGCAGGTAGGTGGTGTCGTAGCGGTCATCCGGCGAGATCAGGTGGACCACCATGGTCAGCGTCGGCGAGCTCTTGATGGTCGTCACGCCCAGGCGTTGCACGTCTTCAGGCAGACGCGGCAAGGCTTGCGAGACGCGGTTCTGCACCAGTTGCTGTGCCTTGTCGGGATCGACGCCGAGACGGAAGTTGACCGTGATGGTCAGGTTGCCGTCGCTGTTTGCCTGCGACTGCATGTACAGCATGTTTTCCACGCCGTTGATCTGCTCTTCCAGCGGCGAGGCCACGGTTTCAGCGATGACCTTCGGATTGGCGCCGGGATACGACGCGCGCACCACGACCGATGGCGGCACCACTTCCGGATATTCGGAAATGGGCAGCTGGAACATGGCCAACACCCCGGCCAGCAACAGCAGTATCGACAGCACACCCGCAAAAATCGGGCGGTCGATAAAGAATTTAGAAATATTCATGGGAATTCCCCGTTGATAATTTTTGATGCAAACTTTGATGCGGATCTTTTGGATCGATCTTGTTTAAGCTTTCTTGTCGGTCTTGGCCGCTGCAGGTGCAGTACCGGCAGCGCCGGCAACCTTCACCATCGGCACCAGGTTCGGCGCCACGGTGTCGCCCGGACGGACGCGTTGCAGGCCGTTGACGACGATGCGTTCACCCGGCTTCAGGCCGCTTTCGATCACACGCAGGCCGTCCTGGTTGGCGCCGACGCGGACTTCACGGTAAGTAGCGTGGTTGTCCTTGTCGAGCACCAGCACGAAGCGCTTGTCCTGATCGGTGCCGAGCGCTTTTTCATCAATCAGCAAAGCGTCGCGCGGTGCGCCGCCGCCGAGGCGGATGCGTGCATACAAGCCTGGCAGCAACTGGCCGTCGGCATTGTCGAAGACGGCGCGCACGCGGATCGTGCCGGACGAAGTGTCGATGCGGTTGTCGATCGAACCGACCTTGCCTTCACGCGAGTAAGCGTCTTCGTTGGCCAGACCCAGGAACACCGGGACCGAGGTGCCCTTGGCGCGCGCCGGGTTGACGTACTTCAGGAAGCTTTGCTCATCGACGTCAAACGATGCGTAGATCTTCGACATTGACACCAGTGTCGACAGCGATGGTGTTGCCGAACCGACCGAAACGATGTTGCCGACGGTGACTTCGGCACG
Source organism: Herbaspirillum sp. NPDC101397 (assembly GCF_044767325.1). NCBI lineage: Bacteria > Pseudomonadati > Pseudomonadota > Betaproteobacteria > Burkholderiales > Oxalobacteraceae > Herbaspirillum > Herbaspirillum sp. NPDC101397. The sequence goes on along the minus strand of NZ_JBIWNS010000004.1, from coordinate 367,759 downwards.
CGACATGCGACCGGAGACCGGTGCGACGATTTGCGTGTATTCCAGGTTCAGCTTGGCCGAACGCAGGGCGGCTTGCGCAGCTTGCACGTTGGCGGCGGCTTCACGGGAAGCGTTCTGCTTTTCTTCGTAGTCGCGCTTGGCGATGGCGTTGTCGCCCAGCAGGCGTTGGCCGCGCGCCACATCGGAGGCGGTGTAGGCGGCACGGGCTTCGGCGCCGGCCAGCTGCGCTTGTGCGCGAGCAACTTCAGCGGCGTAAGGGCGCGGGTCGATGGTGAACAGCACGTCACCCTTCTTGACCATGGCGCCATCCTTGAAGTGGACGGCGGTCAGGGTGCCGGACACCAGCGGACGGATCTCGACGCGGTCGACTGCTTCGAGGCGACCGGAATATTGCTGCCAGTCGGTGATCTGTTTGCTGACGACTTCGGCGACATCGACGCCGGCCGCTTGCGGCGCTTGTTGCGCGTTGGCGGTGGAGTCCACGCCGATGGCGGACAGGGTGCCGGCGACGGCGATGGCGATAACGGCGAACACGGCGGCCGTGACGGTGTAGCGATGACGCAAGGTAATTTTGCTGGACATGATGGACCTCATTAAGACGGTTGGAATTGGAGAGCTGGGTTTGTTGGGCCTGCGATCGCACTGAAGCGACGACGCAGGAATTCGACGATTTCTTTAAGCAAAGGAATATGGCTGCGCAGCGCGTCGTGCGTGATGCCGGCGAAGCGCGCGACTTGCGTATGCACGCCGGCGTGGATCAGCGAGGCGGCGTATTTTTCCGCTTCGGTGTGCAGCACGTCGCAGCCGGCCGTGGCGATGTAAGCCGGCGGCAATCCCGCCAGGCGGCTGGCTTCCAGCGGTGCGGCATACGGGTGCAGGCGTTGCATGGTCTGCGGAAGGTACTGGCGATAGCGCAGCGCGCAGGCTTCGGCGGTCATGTCCGAGTTCAGGCGTTTGGCGTCGCCCAGCAAGGTCATGCTGGGATCGAGCATCGGGCTGATCAGCACTTGTGCGGCAAACGGCGCCGAGCAGCGGTCACGCGTGATCATGGTCAGGCTGGCCGCCAGGTTGCCGCCGGCATCGTCGCCCGCAACGGCGATCTGGTGCGGATCGATGTGCAGCATGCCGGCGTTCTTGACGGCCCAGCAGGCGGCGGCGTAAGCGTCTTCCGGTGCGGCCGGGAACGGCTTGGCCGGTGCCAGCGCGTAGGCCACCGACAGCACCACGGCACGGCTGTGCTCTGCGATGTAGCGGGCTTGCAGGTCGGCATCATCCAAACCGCCGGAGACGAAACCGCCGCCGTGGAAGTACAGCACCAGCGCTTGCAGGTCGCCGCTTTTCACTCGGCCTTGCGGTTGATACAGGCGCACGGGAATCGCGCCGATCGGACCGGGGAGGGTGAAGTTGGTGACGGTTGAAGCTTGTTCGACTTCCATGATATTGGGGCGGCGGTTAACGCCGGATTCGCTAAGTTGAAGCGGATTGTGCGCCACAGCATGCGGGCGGATAAAGCAGGCAAATCCAACAACACTGTTCGCCGAGTTCGAACAATCGGCGTAAAATACTCGAATTAGTTTGAGGTAAATTGGCGCGCGGCCAATGCAGATGCGGTTTTCCAATGTTTTCGGATAGGCGGCAATAAGCATCAAAAAGCCCGCCAATGGCAGCAAAAGATGGCAAATTGGCAGTGAAAAACACGCTTTTACCGCTGTTGCAAAACAATCGCGGGACGTGATTTGTACAAATGCGACGACAAAATCGTTGCCTGGGAGAATCGAATGGACAGATTTCAAGCAATGCAGGTCTTCAGCGCCGTGGTCGACGCCAACAGCTTCACGCGCGCCGCCGACAATCTCAATTTGCCGCGCACCACAGTGACGACGATTGTTCAGGGTCTGGAAAGCCTGTTGCAGGTGCGCCTGCTCAACCGCACCACGCGTCGCATCAGCCTGACGCCCGACGGCGCGGCTTATTACGAGCGCTGCGTGCGCATCCTGGCGGAAGTCGACGAGACCGAGGCCTCGTTCCGCAACGTCACGCGCGGCCCGCAAGGGCGTTTGCGCATCGACGTGCCGGCCTCGATCGGCCGCCTGCTGCTGCTGCCCAATCTGTGCGACTTCTATAGCAAGTATCCCGACATCGAACTGGTCATGGGCATGAGCGACCGTCCGGTCGACATGGTGCAGGAGGCGGTTGACTGCGTGATCCGCGTCGGCGACCTGCAGGACTCGAGCATGGTGGCGCGCCGCATCGGCACCTTCCAGGCGGTGACCTGCGGTTCGCCCACGTACTTCGAACGTCACGGCATGCCGCACACCATCGAGGACTTGCAGAACCACAAGTCGGTGCACTACTTCTCCAGCCGCACCGGCCGCACCATCGACTGGGACTTCATGGTCGACGGCGTCACCCGGGAAGTGAAGATGGCCGGCAAGCTGTCGGTCAACGACGGCGATGCTTATGTCGCCTGCGCGCTGCAGGGTTTCGGCCTGGTCCAGGCGCCGCTGTACATGATCCAGCCGTTCCTCGAAGACGGCCGGCTGGTGGAAATCCTGTCGCAGTGGAAGCCGGTGCCGATGGCAATTTCGGTGGTCTACCTGCACAACCGCCACTTGTCGCCCAAGGTGCGCGCCTTCGTCGACTGGGTCGCCGAACTGTTCGCCACCTGCCCGCTGCAGAAGGGCTGCCAGATGGGTATAGCGCCCGACGCCAAGGAATCCCATTTCACCAGCAAGCCGGAGAGCAACACCATCCGCGCCGTCATCGAACAGCACAACATCGCCGAAAGCGTGTTCTAGAACGCAGTTCAGTTCATTCGTTTTTCCATGCAGCGGCCCGCCTGATATCGATATCAGGCGCGTCGCTGTTTTTGCGTGGGCGATCGTTGCTGGCATGCTGATGATCCTCGTCAGGCCAGACCGTCGACGAGACCGCGTGCTTCCTGATGCGGAAAGCAACGCGTCCTTCCGCCGGCAGGGCGAAAAGCGTCGGATGGTGTCTGGAAAGTTGGTGAAGTGCCGGGGCGGCAGCGCGAATATGCGCGCCGGTGGTCGGCGGTCCGGTGAAGCGCTGTCTTGCATGGCCGTACCGAAAGCGGGACGACGGACAGTTTGAATCGTGTGGAATCGTGTATTTGGGCGTGAACAGATTATGCGCGCAGTGCAACAATTTCTGTTTGCTGAAAGCTGTCGAATATTTGCCTGATTCTCCAGTGTGATGGCGAATCAGGCAGTTTTTTTGATTTTCGGATTCGATTTCGCTCGCGTTACCGATTTGGTTCGATCAAGTAATCGGGAAAGCAGAGTGATCTTGCAAATACGAGTTGAACGAGAGGGAACCGCTGGATAGCAGGTGGTGCAGGACTTTCTGGCGGGTGACGCATCGAAGGGTGGGAATGCAAGGTGGGGCTGGTTTGGCGAACAGTGCCGGCCAAATTCAGAAGTCGGACATGGCTCGGATACCCAATTCTCCTGATTATTTGCCTATTTCTCCAGTTGGATGTGATGGAGATTCAGGCAAGTCGGCAATCTGGAGTAAGCTGGCTGCTTCCACTCTCCCGACCCGGAACCGCCATGGATCTGAACGACGCTCCCACCGATAACGACTTCCACGCCGACATGCCTGCGCCCGTCCCTTCCGCGCCTGTGAGTCCGGATCTCGAAGCAGATGATCGGCTGCGCGCAGCGCAGCGCGAACTGGTCACCCTGATTGCGCGCCTGACCGAAGACGTCGAAGGCTCTCGTGAAACCGGCATCGAAGGCTTCTTCCTGCATCGCATCACCAATCCGCAGGGACCCAAGCATGCGGTGCAAAAGCCGGTGTTCGCGGTGATCGCGCAGGGCGCCAAGCGTTTGTACGTCGGCGACGACGTCTATGATTACGATCCGATGCACTATCTGGTGTCGTCGGTGGATTTGCCGATGGTGGGCAAGGTGACCATGAGCAGTCCGGAAACGCCTTACCTCGGTTTGCGCATCGATCTCGACACGCGCGAAATCGGTTCGCTGATCGGCGACGAGCATCTGCCGCAGGGCATTCCGTCGGACGCGTCGCGCGGCCTGTTCGTCAATCGTCTCGACATCACGCTGCTGGACGCGGTGCTGCGGCTGTTGCGCCTGCTGGAGACGCCGCGCGATATCCCGATCCTGGCGCCGATGGTCAAGCGCGAAATCCTGTATCGCCTGTTGATGAACGGCCAGGGCGCCTTGCTGCGCCAGACCGTGTTGCAGGACAGCCAGATGAACCGCATCGCCAAGGCCATCCGCATGATGAAGGAAAGTTTCGCACAGCCGCTGCGCGTGGACGACATCGCGCGCGATGTGCACATGAGCGTGTCGTCGCTGCATCATCATTTCAAGGTAGTGACGGCGATGAGTCCGCTGCAATATCAAAAGAACCTGCGCCTGCAGGAAGCGCGCCGGCTGATGCTGGCCGACGACGTGAGCGTGGCGACGGCGTCGCAGACTGTGGGTTACGAAAGTCCGTCCCAATTCAGCCGCGAGTACAGCCGCATGTTCGGCGCTCCGCCGCTACGCGACAAAAGACGCTGGCTGGAAGAGGAAGCCCCGGCGTTATAGCAGACAGGGCGGGGCTCCGGCGCGTTTCCGCACAAGCGGCTAGAATCATCTTCCTTTACAGACCCACCTTCCCCAACGGAGACTCCCATGCAATATCGACGCCTCGGCAAAAGCAATCTGAAAGTCTCGGCCCTGTGCCTGGGCACCATGATGTTCGGCGATCAGACGCCGATCGACGAAGCGCGCAGCATCGTCGCCTCGGCGCGCGAGCATGGCATCAATTTCATTGATACCGCCGACGTCTACTCCAAGGGCAAGTCGGAAGAAATGGTCGGCAAGCTGCTGCAAGGACAGCGCAGCGATTGGGTATTGGCGAGCAAGCTGGGCAACGCCATGACCAGTGCGCCGAATCAGTCGCACTATTCGCGCCACTGGATTGTCACCGAGACCGACAACATTCTGCGTCGCCTCGACACCGATTATCTCGACGTGCTGTACATGCACCGCGATTACCATGAAGAAAACCTGGAAGAAGCGATCCAGGCGCTGGGCGACCTGATCCGTGCGGGCAAGATCCGGGGCTTCGGCGTGTCCAATTTCCGCGGCTGGCGCATTGCCGAGATCGCGCGCCTGTGCGAGAAGAACAACGTGCCGCTGCCGCTGGTGTGCCAACCGTATTACAACCTGTTGAACCGCATGCCCGAAGTGGAAATCCTGCCGGCCTGCGCCAACTACGGCCTCGGCGTGGTGCCTTACAGCCCGATCGCACGCGGCGTGCTGACCGGCAAATACAAACCGGGTCAGAAGCCGGCGCAAGACACGCGCGCCGGTCGCGGCGACAAGCGCATCCTGGAAACCGAATTTCGTGAAGAGTCGTTGGTCATCGCCGAGAAATTGCAGCAGCATTGCGCTGCGCGCGGCGTCAAGCTGGGGCAATTTGCGACGGCGTGGGTGCTGGCCAATTCGGCGATCAGCAGCGTGATTGCCGGCCCGCGCACCCTGGCGCAGATGGAAGACTATTACGATGCGGTGGAGTTGAAGATCAGCGCGGAAGAAGAAGCGCTGATCGACGGACTGGTGACGCCGGGTCATTCATCGACACCGGGTTACAACGATCCGAGCTATCCGTTTTTCGGACGCGTCGCGCTCAAATAAATCCGGCTCAGCCTCGCGGCCTGCATCAGCTGGCCGTCGCGGGCCGCGCAGCTTTTTTCGGCTGCAGCGGAAGTTCTTCCAGGCGCGCCGCTTCGGCGCGCTTTTCTTCATGCCAGCATAGATTGAGCATCATGAAGTGGCTCTGCATGCCGACGTCGCGCGTGAACGTGCAACTGGCGGGCGGCAGTGCCTTGCGGCTGATGGCCAGTTGTATCTGCGCCTCGCCGACAGGCAGCGCGCGCCGACTGGAATCGTCGACCACGGTGCGGCCGGTTTCATCCGGCGTCAGGCCGCCGTATTCGTGATCCGACAACACATCAATGCTCACGCTGCGCACGATCTGCGTGGCGCAGCCGTTGTCGACCTGCATGTTGTCGATGGCGACGCCGACGTGTTCCGAGCGCTTGATGCGCTTGCCGTGTTCATTGAGATAGGTCACGCGTTCGCTGGTCTCGGGAAATTCCCTGACCGGCATGCGGCGCAGCGCCGCTTCACGCGCGCAGGCGCGGTAAGCCAATTCGGCTTCGCGCTGGGCGGTGCTGTCGCTGATGCGCTCCCATGCCGTCGCTGGTTCTTCCGGCGCAGCCACGGTCGACCGAGCGAGCGCACTGTCGCGTTCATGGTCGTGGCAGGTGGTCAGAACGACTGCTGCCGACAGCGCCGCGGCTGCGGCGATAATGAGCTTGTTCCTTGATAGCGTCATGATGTTACCCCTTCGTTTCCCTTGAATGACGCGGCCCTGGCCCAAGATGGGCGAGCCGTTCATCGATGTCGCGGTCACGATTATGCGAGTTAGTTCAGGACGCTTAAATAGGACAATTCTCAAAAATCTGTTTTTCGTTTGAAAAACAAAATAACTTCCATCGCAAGATCTTTGTCTTACGATGAACGTATCGAATCAGGAGGAGATGGGTGTGGTTTTTGGGTTCTTGCGGGAACCACGACGGCCGTCGTCGTGAGGAGACGGCGGCCTTGGAGAAGTCGGGTCAGCCGCGCAGAATATTGATGCGGCGGCTGGTTTCAGCACGCAGCAATTGCACGTCGGTGCCTGGTGTCAGCATGTCGACACCGTAGGCCTTCATGCGTTCCGCCATTTCCACGGAGCCGCAGAAGATGCCGACGTATTTTCCACGCGCGTGCGAGACTGCAATGAGGTGCTTGATGGCCTGGTCGACCTTGTCGTCGCTCCATGAGTCCGGCGTCAGGCCGAGTTCGATGGCAAGGTCGCTGGGGCCGATGAAGATGCCGTCGAGGTCCGGCACCGAGAGAATGTCCTCCACCGCCGCCAGGCCCTGGCGCGTCTCTATCATGGCCAGCGTGAGCACGGTGCGGTTGGCGTGTTCGAAATAATCCTTGCCGCCGTACAGCACACCGCGCGCCGGTCCATAGCTGCGTCCGCCGCGTGGCGAGTAATGACAGGCGCGTACGAAACGTTCGGCGTCTTCCTTGCTGTTGATCAGCGGGCAGATCACGCCATAGGCGCCGGCGTCGAGCAACTTGTTGATTTCACCCAGGCCGTTTTCGGAGCAGCGCACCAGCGGCGCGGCGTTGGTGGTGGAGATCGCCTGCAGCATCGGCACCGCCGATTCGATCGAGAACAGGCCGTGTTGCAAGTCGACGGTGACGGCGTCATAACCGCAATCGGCGACCACTTCGGCGAGGAAAGAATTGCCGATGGACGCCCAGCCGTTGAGGGCCAGTTTCTTTTGCGCGAACAAGGTGCGCAGGGGGTTTTGCCGCATTCCGGTCTCCATATGTTATTGGTTGGTTCGGATATGGTATGCGGATTCCACCGATCACGCAGGGCTCTGCATAAATCGCCGGACAGCGGCGTTAACGCTTATCTCGTGTAGCTGAACGGCGCGTCGTCGATCGCCGTCTTGCGTCCAGCGATCTGCGCCGCCAGCAAGGCCGCGCTGCCGCATGCCAGCGTCCAGCCGAGCGCACCCTGGCCGATATTCAGATAGAGATTCCTGACCGGGGATGCGCCGATGACCGGCACGCCGCTCGGCGTGGCGGGACGGAAGCCGGCCCACGGCGACAAGCGTGCGGCGTTGGCGGCGTTGATGCTGCCCGGGAACAGTTCGTCGGCGCCGTTGCTCAGCTCCTCGACGGCGCGTTGCGGAATGCCGGTGTCCATGCCGACCAGTTCGACGCGGCCGGCCACGCGCAGGCGGTTGCCCAGGCGCGCGTAGACGATCTTGCGCGAGATGTCGGTGATCGACACTTGCGGCGCGGCGGCTTGCGACATCGCGTCGTCGAGCGGCACGGTGATGCTGTAACCCTTGAGCGGATACAGCGGCAAGCTGAAGCCGGCCCGGCGCGCGAAGTCGGCGCTGTCGGCGCCCAGCGCCAGCACGAATGTGTCGGCATCGATGGCACTCGAACCGGTGCGCACCGATGCCATGGCGCCGTCGCGCATCGTTACGCCCGTGACCGTGGTGGACGGCAGGAAGCGGAAGTTCGGATTGGCCTGCATGCGCTCGACCAGCGCCTGGCAAAACTGCGCGCAGTCGCCGGCTTCTTCGCTCGGCGTATAGACGCCGCCGGCCCAGTTGCGGCGCGCCTTGCCCAGCGCAGGTTCGATTTCAAGGCAGCGTGCGGCGTCGATCACTTCCTGCTGGCAGCCGTGCTGCGCCTGAAAGGCAATTTGCTTGCGCGCCGACGCCAGTCCGGCCGGATCCGTGTACATCACCAGCTTGCCGGCGGTGCGATGGTTGAATTCGATCGGCGCCGCTTGCAGGATGTGCGTCATCTCGTCGCGGCTGTAGAACGCCAGTTGCAGCAGTTCGATGGTGGTGCGCTGCACCCGTGCGGCATTGCTGGCGGCGAGGAATTTGATCAGCCAGCGCCATTGCGCAGGATCGAGTTTCGGTTTCAGTGTCAGTGGCGAATCGGCGCTGAACAGGTAATGCGGCCAATGCGTCCACACCGACGGGTCGGCCAGCGGCGCGACATAGGAATAGCTCAGCTGGGCGCCGTTGCCGAGGCTGGTGCCGGCGCCGGCTTGCGCACGTCCGTCCAGCAAGGTGACCTGGTGGCCGTCTTCGAGCAGACGATACGCTGAGGTGACGCCGATGACGCCGGCGCCGAGTACGCAAATGTGCATTGCAGGTTCCTGTTGGGCGGGACATTCCTGGCGCGGAATTTCCGCTGTCAACTTTCCGGCTTGCGCGGGCAAAGATGCGGCCAGGATGGCGGTCGCCGATGGTGATGATGGATAGCGCCAACTATACGCAATTTCAGTTTTCCTGTCGTATGCCGAATCGGCATTGTCGGCGCTGTCCCGTCAGCAGGTTACTTGCCGCCGAAGGCCTGCACGGGCATCCATTTGCCGCTGCGCACCTGGTAAATCGTATAAGCCGGATTGAGCAGGTTGCCTTCGGCGTCGAACGCAATCGTACCGGTCAGGCCCTTGTATTTCAGCTGGTGCAGGGTGGCGGCAATGCGCGCCGGTTCTAGCGAGTCGGCCTGCTGGATGGCGGCGACAATGGCGTAAGCAGCGTCGTAGGCGAATGGTGCGAACAGTTCGATGGGGCCGCCGTAGGCCGCGATGAATTTGTCCTGGAATTTCTTCCAGCCTGTCATTTTTTCCTGGGCCTGGCCGGGTGCGAGGCCGAATGTTCCCTCGCCGTCGGCGCCCGCCAGCCTCAGGAAGGTCGGACTGACGATGCCGTCGGCGGCCAGCAGCGTGGCGTTGACACCGGCGCGCCGCATCGCCAGCTTGAGCGCCGCGGCTTGCGGTCCGAGGCCGCCGAAGAAAATCAGGTCGGCGTCCGCGTTGCGCGCTGCAGCCAGCGCAGCATTGAAGTCGGAGGTCTTGCTGCTGATGCTCTGTTGCGCCACGACGGCCGTGCCTTTGTCTTGCAAGCCTTGCATGAACTGGCTCGCCAGCATGGTGCCGAAGCCGGTGTCGTCGTTGATTACCGCGATGCGCCTGGCCCTGAGCTGCTGCAAGGCGAAGGCGCTGGCGTAACGGCCGCCGTCGTCGTCATGGCCGACGATGCGAAAGCTGTCGGCGTAGCCGTTTTGCGTATAACGCCTGCCGGTCGAACCCGGTGCGATCTGAGGAATGCCGGCCGCATGATAGATGTTGGCGGCCGGTATGCTGGCGCCGGTATTCCAATGGCCGATGACGGCGACGACCTCGGATCTGACCAGGTAATTGGCTACCAGCGCCGCCGTGTGGATGTCGCCCCGGTCGTCTTGCGTGAGCAATTTGAGCAGGATCGGTCGACCGCCCACGGCGATGCCGCGCGCATTGATTTCGGCCAGTGCAAGCTCCACGGCATGCGCCTGGCTCTGGCCCATCGACGCGGAACTGCCGGATAGCGGTCCGGCAAAGCCGATCTGGACCAGTCGCGGCGTTTCGGCGGCGTATGAGGCTGGGGGCAGGCAGCAAACGCATGCCATCAGCAGGGCCGCGAAGAAGCGCCGGCGCTGAAAAAAATAAGTGAGGGGAAAGAATGAAGGACTGGCCATATACGATGCTCCCCCGGAAGCGTGAGATCCAGTATCGATTATCGGCAACAAGCCACCGGCATTGAAGGCTTGTGCCGGATATTTACCAACAATTCTGCGAATTGTTGTTTCCGCGGACGTGCTTTGATGCCGCAGGGCAAGCCTGCGCAGCCGGATGGATGCCTGAGGTACAATGACGCCCGAAGCAAGCCAGACAGCCGCTGGTCATCGTGTAATGCGATGGCGGGAGGAAGGTCCGGACTCCATAGAGCAGGGTGACGGTTAACGGCCGTCCGCTGAAAGCCGGCGCAAGCCGGTATAAGGCGAGGAACAGGGCCACAGAGACGAGCGTATTAAGTTACGGTGAAACGCGGTAACCTCCACTCGGAGCAATCTCAAATAGGCACGCGTTGATGTTGCTCGCGGAGCGTGCGGGTAGAGAGCTTGAGCGCCGGAGCAATCCGGGGCCTAGAGGAATGGCTGTCATAACGGGCAACCGTCGTAACAGAATCCGGCCTATCGGCTTGCTTCATTGAATTCATAGAAATAGAGAAGATCGATCTCCCGGCTCACGAGGCGGGCGAGGTCGCACAAAACGATTTCAGAGACATCAGGATCCCCATGAGCCAACCGGTTTTGTTTGAAGAACTGGCCACGCAGAATGGCCGCCGTATCGGCGTCGCCACGCTGGCTTCCGAAAAAACCTTGAATGCGCTGTCGCTCGACATGGTGCATCTGCTGACGCCGCAGTTGCGCCAGTGGGCCAGGGATCCCGAGATTGCGATGGTGCTGTTGCAGGCGCAGGGGGAAAAAGCTTTTTGCGCCGGCGGCGACCTGCAGAAGATCTACACCAGCATGCGCGAGCATCATGCCTCGCCGGCGCGCGACGACATTCGCGGCAATCGGTACGCCGCAGAATTCTTCGAGCACGAATATCGTCTCGACTACGAAATCCATACCTATCCCAAGCCGATCCTGTGCTGGGGCCATGGCATCGTCATGGGCGGCGGCATCGGCCTCATGGCCGGCTGCAGCCACCGCGTGGTCACCGAGCGCTCGCGCCTGGCCATGCCGGAAATCACCATTGGCCTGTATCCCGATGTCGGCGGCAGCTGGTTCCTGAGCCGCACGCCGGGCAAGCTGGGCGCGTTCCTGGCGCTGACCGGCGCGCTGATGAACGCGGAAGACGCCAAATTCACCGGGCTGGCCGATTACCGCGTCGCCCACGCCGACAAGCAAAAAGTCATTGACGCCCTGCTGCTGCAGAACTGGGGCGACGGAGATGACGCCGCCGTTCTCGGCCGCGTACTGCAGCAAGCCGAGCGCGACGTCGCCGCCGATGTGACGTTCGCACCTTCGGCCTTGCGCGACAATTTCGATCTGATTAATACACTGTGCAGCGGCCAGACCGTGCCCGATATCGTCGATGCCATCCTGGCGAACAAGAGCGACAACCCGTGGCTGCAAAAAGCCATCGCTACGCTGACGGCCGGCGCGCCCGGCTCGGCTGCGCTGGCGCTGGCGCTGCAACGGCGCGTGCGCCACATGTCGCTGGCCGAAGTGTTCCGCCTGGAATTCGTGGTGACGCTGCATTGCGCGACGCGCCCCGATTTTGTCGAAGGCATCCGCGCGCTGATCATCGAAAAGGACCAGAAGCCGAAGTGGAATCCTGCCCGCCTGGCCGACGCCACGCCGAAATGGGTGGACGGCTTCTTCATCGATCCGTGGCCGGCGAGCGAGCATCCGCTGGCCGACCTGGTCTGATCAATCTCTGATTACACCGTAGACGCTTGCAGCCGCTGCTGCAGGCGATCGAGCGTGCGCACGAAAATCTGCGGATCATCGACCGCCCGCGCCAGCACCAATGCGCCCTGAATTCCGGCCAGGATTTCCTCTGTAAGGGCAGCGGCTTCATCGGGCTCATAGCCGCTGCGTTGCAGGGCCACATGCAGGGCCGCCGCCCAATCCACAAAGTAACTCTTCACCTTGTCGGCGAAACGGTCACGCACGTTGACCAGTGCAAAGACGCCCACCAGGCATACCTTTCTGCCCGACAGAAAATATCGTTTCACTTCATTGAACATGCGATCGATGCCGGCCATGGCGTCGGCGCTCTCGCGCAAGGGGACGTATACCTCGCGCTGGAACCAGCCGTCGATGTGGCTCAGCACCGCGTTGACCATCTCATCTTTGCCGCCCGGGAACAGGTTGTACAGGCTGCCCTTGCCGAGACCGGTGCCTTCGGTGATGCGCGCCAGGCTGGCGCCTTCATAGCCATAGGCACGGAAAATCTCCGCCAGCACCGGAATCAGTTCATCGCGTTGCGTACCTGCCGCCATTACAGGCCGAGGTCGCTCAGGCTGGGATGATCGGCCGGGCGCGGCGCCGATTGATCCCAGTGGAATTTGCGGTCGCTTTCCTTGATCGGCAGGTCGTTGATCGAGGCATGGCGCGCGCGCATCAGGCCGTGTTCGTCGAACTCCCAGTTTTCATTGCCGTAAGAGCGGAACCAGTTGCCCGAATCGTCGTGCCATTCGTAGGCGAAACGCACGGCGATGCGGTTGCCCTCGAACGCCCACAATTCCTTGATCAGGCGGTATTGCTGCTCGCGCACCCACTTTTTGTTGAGGAAGGCGACGATGGCGGCGCGGCCCTGGACGAAGTCGGCGCGGTTGCGCCAGCGGCTGTCTTCGGTATAGGCCAGCGAGACTTTTTCGGCGTTGCGGGTGTTCCAGCCGTCTTCGGCGGCGCGGACTTTCTGGATCGCGGTGTCGCGTGTGAAAGGTGGAAGCGGAGGGCGGGATGTCGTCATGTGAGCACCTGTGTCTGATGGGAGGTTGAACTGCGGATGAAGGATTTGTACCGATCGGTAAACAAAGTCTAGTGCGGCCTCAATACGGAAGCAAGTCGAATCACCCCGATTGGAGCCACCCCCAACTGTGCTTCATCCGGCAGCGATGAACTGTGTACTTTGACTGTCCCCCCCCCCAGGAAGGCGTATGAGCAAAAATTGTTATCAGTCATCAGATGACATTAAGGCAAGTCATTCTTTTTTCTCAGGGGAAGTCGCAGCAAGGCTTTCAAGGCGATCTATCCTGTTAAAACGACTATGAGGATGATGAAAAAAATAGCGTCATAAATCTCCTTGCGTTCAAAATTTTCATGTTGTACGATGACTGTCAATTAAAAATAACGATCTGCCGGAGACACTCCATGACTGCTTTCAACTTGCTTGCGCTGCCCAGTACCTGACCCTGATATTGCGCGCGCCGCGATGACGGCGCGCTGAAGTTGTTGTTCCTTCTTTGCTGAGCCGGCATCGACTTGCCATGCGCGGATTCCATCCGGGTGGTGTCGCGTCGTCTGCTTGGCGTCGGTAGTTCAACCAGCGACGATTCATGACCATGAGCAATTTGCAAGATCAGGTACGACCCTTTAAGCGCCTGCTGCTGACCGGCGCCGCCGGCAATCTCGGCCAGGTGCTGCGTGAGCGGCTGAAACCCTGGACCGATGTGGTGCGGCTGTCCGACATCGGCGATCTCGGCGGCGCAGGGCCCGGCGAAGAAATCGTAACCTGCGACCTGGCTGACAAGGCCGCCGTGTACGACATGCTGGAGGGCGTCGACGCCGTGCTGCACTTCGGCGGACGTTCGCTGGAAGCGCCGTTCGAACAACTGATGCACGCCAATATCCAGGGCACTTACAACCTCTACGAAGGCGTGCACAAGCGTGGCATCCGCCGTGTGATTTACGCCAGCTCCAGCCACGCGGTCGGTTACTACCCGACCACCGAGCGCATCGACGCCGACAGTCCGCCGCGGCCCGATGGTCTGTACGGACTGACCAAGTGTTTCGGCGAATCGCTGTCGCGCTATTACTTCGATCGCTTTGGTGTGGAGACGGTGTGCCTGCGCATCGGCTCTTGCTTTCCGGAGCCGCGCAACGCACGCATGCTGGCGACCTTCCTGAGCTACGAGGACTTCGTCGAACTGGTGCGGTGCGCGCTGTTCTCGCCGCGCGTCGGCCACACTATCGTCTATGGCGTCTCCGACAACCGCATCGACTGGTGGGACAACAGCAAGGCCGGTCATCTCGGTTTCGTGGCGCAGGACAGCGCCGATGCATTCGCCGGACGCTTCCCTTTCAGCGGCACCTGGCCGGCAGCCGACGACGCCGGCAATTTCCAGGGCGGGCCGTTTATCCTGGCCGGTCCGCAATACGAATAGAAAACATACATCATGCAAGTTTTCCCGTTCAACGATCAGCGCTACGACGTCGCCGAAAGCCCGTTCTGGTACGCAGCCCAATCGGCCTGGTACTGGGTCGACATTCCGCGCAAGCTGATCAGCCGTCAGACCGCCGACGGTACTTACCGAGAATGGCAGTTGCCGGAAATGGTCGCGTGCATCGCGCCGGACGGCGACGGCGGCCTGATCGCCGGCATGCACACCGGTATTTTCAGCGTGCAATTGCAGGACGACGGCCATACGCGACTGAGCAAGCTGGCGCAGCCGGCAGGAATGCAAGCCGACCAGCGCTTCAATGACGGTCGTTGCGATCGCCAGGGCCGCTTCTGGAGCGGCGTGATGTGTCTCGACATGTCGCTGGCGCGTGCTGACGGCAAGCTGTATCGCTATGACGGCGCGGGTTTGTCGGCGCCGGTGGTGGACGGCCTGATTGTGCAAAACGGGCTGGCCTGGTCGCCCGACGGCAAGACCATGTACCTGTCCGATTCGCATCCGACGAGCCGTCTGATCTGGGCGTTCGACTATGACCTCGACAGCGGCGTGCCGTCGCGCCGACGCGTATTCGCCGACCTCAATCAACACCGAGGCCGTCCGGACGGGGCCGCGATGGATGTCGACGGCTGTTACTGGATTTGCGCCAACGATGCCGGTTGCCTGTTGCGCTTCACGCCGGACGGCAGGCTGGATCGCACGATCGAACTGCCCGCCAAAAAGCCATCCATGTGCGCCTTCGGCGGCGCCGACATGAAGACCATGATCGTGACCAGCATCAGCCTCGGTGCGCCGCAAGGCGACGAAGGTGCCGGACGTATCTGGACTCTGAATCCGGGTGTCGCCGGCATGCGCGACACACCGTTTGCGAAAGGATAGCGCCACCAGACATCGCAGCGGGCAGCAAAGGACAGGCATCAGACGCACCAAAAGTAGACCCCTATAAAACTACAGGAGACATGATGAACACGACCAACGCATCCAAACGACAATTCCTCAAGACCGGCTTGGCCATCGGCGGTGCAGCAGCAGCCGGCCTGTCCGGCAATCTCGCCTTCGCACAAGAGAAACCGCTGGTCACGCTGCGCATGTCGTCGACCTTGCCGCTCGACGCCAACTCGGCCCACTATGTCTGGTACAGCCGCTTCGCGCAGAATCTGAAGACCGCCGTCGGCAACAAGATCGTGGTCAATTATTTCCCCAGCGATCAGCTCGGCAAGGAGTCCGACGTGGTCAATCAGGTGCGCATCGGCAGCGTTGACATGATGATCTCCGGCTCGTCGATCTGGTCCACCACGGTGCCGGAGATCGGCGTGTTGGACATGGGCTACCTGTTCGCCAACCTCGACCATTCCGGCCGCGCGCTGGACGGCAAGGCCGGCGCCATCCTGAGCAAGATGATGTACGACCGCGTCGGCGTGCAGGTGCTGGGCTGGGCCTATTCGCTGGGAGCGCGCAATGTGTTCACCAAGAATCCGGTGCGCAGCGTTGCCGAGTTGAAGGGCATCAAGCTGCGCGTGCTGCCGGTGAAGAATTTCATCAGCACCTTGCGCTACATGGGCGCGGTGCCGACGCCGATTCCGTTCGGCGAAATCTACACGTCGCTGCAGACCGGCGTGGTCGACGGGTTCGAGCATGATGCGCCGACTGCGCTGGCGGGCAAGTTC
This sequence comes from Herbaspirillum sp. NPDC101397, assembly GCF_044767325.1. Classification (NCBI taxonomy): domain Bacteria; kingdom Pseudomonadati; phylum Pseudomonadota; class Betaproteobacteria; order Burkholderiales; family Oxalobacteraceae; genus Herbaspirillum; species Herbaspirillum sp. NPDC101397. The sequence goes on along the minus strand of NZ_JBIWNS010000004.1, from coordinate 351,721 downwards.
TTCGAGGTCGCCAAGTATTGCGCGCTGACCCAACACATCTACAACCCGCAGACGCCGGTGATCAGCAAGCGCTCGTTCGCGCGGATTCCGGCAGACCTGCAAAAGGCTTTCCTGGACGCCGCCACCGAGGCGACCAACTATCAGCGTCAGCGCGCCGCCGACATGGAGCGCGATGCTTTCGAAAAACTCAAGGGACTGGGCCTGACCGTCTCGACGGTCGATCGCGAAGCGCTGCGCAAGGACGTCGCGCCGCTGTGGGGCGAGTTCACCGCGCAATATCCGGCGGTCAAGCCGGTGGTCGACGAGATCGTTGCGGCGCGCGGCTGATACCGCGCGCAACGGAAGGAAACCCAAGGAAGCCATGATGAAAACGATCACCGCGCCGCTGGCGTCACCCGAAGAAGCTGCAGCAGTCGAAAATGCGATTCAATCGCTGCATGCTTCGCCCAACGATGTAGTCGACTATCCGCGCCTGCAACGCGCGCTGGAACTGGCTTCGGCAGCGGTGCTGGCGGTCGACGTGCTGGTGGTGTTCTTTTCTGTGATCTGGCGCTACGCCTTGCACGATCCGCTGGAGTGGTCGGAAGAAGTGGCGCGCGCGCTGATGATCACACTGGTGTTCTTCGGCGCCGCCAGCGTGCTCGGCCGTAGCCGTCACGTCGGCATCGACAGCCTGCGCGGGGTTTTCCCGAAAACCTGGCTGCCGTATGTGCTGAGGCTGTGCGATTGGGTGATCGCCTTCGTCTCCATGTCGCTGGCCTATACGACCTGGCTGCTGCTGGAAATCTCCAACGACCAGACCACGCCATCGGGCCTGCCGCAGACGATCTTCGTCTTGCCGGTGCTGGTCGGGAGCCTGCTGCTGTCGGTGTTCGCCATCACGCATGCGCTGAAAAAGTTCGGCCGTCACGCGCTGGTGTCGGGTCTGATCGGCGCGGCGGTGGTCGGCGGCGTGCTGGCGCTGCAGACATTCTGGCCGGATCATGCGCTGCGGCCGATGCACGTCTTGTTGTTCGGCTTCCTTTTCTGTCTGGTGGCGGGCGTGCCGATCGCGTTTGCACTGACCTTCGGCGCGCTCATGTTCTTCCTGCTGGAGCCGAGCTTGTCGGTGATGGTGTTCGCCCAGCAGGTTGCGGCCGGCACCGATCACTTCGTCATGCTGGCGGTACCGTTCTTCATCCTGGCCGGGATGGTCATGGAATGCAACGGCATGTCGTCGCGCCTGATCGAGCTGCTGCTGCGCATGTTCGGCCGCCTGCGCGGCGGCCTGAACCTGATCATGGTGACGGCGATGGCGTTCTTCTCGGGCGTGTCGGGTTCCAAGCTGGCCGATGTCGCGGCGGTGGGCGGCATCCTGATGCCGGCGGTGCGCCAGACCAAGCAGAATCCGAATGAAGCCGCCGGTTTGCTGGCGGCCTCGGCCATCATGGCGGAAACCATCCCACCCTGCATCAACATGATCATCCTCGGTTTCGTCGCCAACCTGTCGATCGGCGGGCTGTTCCTGGCCGGGATCCTGCCGGCGCTGGCGATGGCCATCGCGCTGTGCATCATGGCGTATTACACCGGCCGCAAGGTCGACGTCAGCGTGGTGTTCATCAAGCCGCGCCCGATGGGCAAGCTGATCGGTGGTGCGCTGGTCGGGCTGATCATGATCGTGATGATCGGCAAGGGCGTCGCCTCCGGGGTCGCGACCTCGACCGAGATTTCTTCATTCGCCGTGGTCTACGCCATCGTGGTCGGCTGGCTGGCGTTCCGCGAACTCAACCGCAAGGTGCTGGTCAAGCTGTTCGTCGACGCCGCCTCGATGTCGGGCATGGTGCTGTTCATCGTGGCCGCAGCCAGCAGCGTGGCATATGCCTTGACGGTAGAGCAGATCCCGCATGCGCTGGCCGAGCTGATGGTGAGTCTGGCGCACGACTACGGCAGCTGGATGTTCATCCTGATTTCAGTGCTGGCGCTGATCCTGTTCGGCGCCGTGCTGGAAGGTGCGCCGGCGCTGATCATCTTCGGGCCGTTGCTGACGCCGATTGCGGTGCAGCTTGGCTATAATCCGCTGCACTTCGCCATCATCCTGGTGATTTCGATGGGTATCGGTCTGTTCTCGCCGCCGTTCGGGCTGGGCATGTATGCGACGTGCGCGATCGCGCAAGTGCGCCTGCAGGACGTGGTAAAACCCTATCTGAAGTATCTGGCGATCCTGCTGGTCACGCTGGTGGTGATCATCGTCTGGCCGGACCTGAGTCTGTGGCTGCCGCGCCGGTTTGGGTTCTCCTGACGGCTTGACGGAGATGCGCGCCTGAAAAATTTTCAAGGATTTTCAACCAGTGGCGTCCGCTTGCGGACGCGCTTTCATCATCAAGTACGTTATGGACAAGCAAAAAGACTCGCAGAAAATCAAGGCCGCGGCCGCATTGTTGCTGGCCGCGCGCAATCATGAAGTGGCGCTGGCGCGCTTGCCCGACGAGTACGTTCCGGCCGACGCCGCCGAAGCCTATGCCATCCAGGACCAGGTGTCCGCAGCGCTGGGCGAGGTCGGCGGCTGGAAGGTCGGCGCCAAGGCGCCGGGCGCACAACCGAGCTGCGCACCGATGCCGGCACAGTTCATCTTCGCTGCGCCCTATCATTTCTTTGACCTGCTGACCGCCGGCGCACGCGGCATCGAGGTTGAGATCGCGCTGCGCATGAAGCACGACCTGCCGCCGCGCAGCACACCGTACAGCGAAGAAGAAGTGGTGGCGGCGGTGGCCACGGTGCATCCGGCGATTGAGCTGGTGTCGTCGCGCTATACCGAATATCCGGCCGCCAACCCGTTGGCGGGGCTGGCCGACGCGCTCAGTAATTGCGCGTTCATCTACGGTCCGGGCCGTAGCGACCTCGGCCAGATTGACCAGAGCATCCAGCATGCCGAACTGTATTTCAATGGCCTGGAGGTCGCCAGAACCGTTGGCGGCAATCCGGTGGTCGATATCTGGCCGCTGGTGACCTGGCTGGTCAATCATCTGTGCGAGCGTTGCGGCGGGATCAGGGCGGGTCAATTCGTGACCACGGGATCATGTACGGGCTTGCTGTTTGCCGACAAGGGCAGCAGCGTCAATGCCCTGCTGCAAAACATCGGCAAGGTCGACATCTCATTCGCGCAGGCATAAGGGTAGGCAAAAGCGCAGGCAGCAGGCCGGTTTGGCTGGCTGAACGTGACTGCTTGGTCTTGATATATGGGGGGAGGGGACTGCAGGAGGGGAAAACCGGCGATCCGACGTGCAGGATCGCGGCGAAAAACAATGTATTTGAATGCCGTGAACTCCAGGTTCACAGCATTCAAATCGAACAATTATTTCTTCTTCTTGTTCACTGCTTCTTTGAACGACTTACCAGCGGAGAACTTCACTGTAGTTGCAGCAGCGATCTTGATCTCTTCGCCAGTTTGTGGGTTACGGCCGGTACGAGCAGCGCGCTTGCCTGTGGAGAAAGAACCGAAACCGACCAGTTGCACTGTGTCGCCCTTGGTAACTGCCTTGATGATGTTTTCAACGACGGAGTCCAGGGCACGTTGTGCAGCAGCCTTCGAGATTTCAGTATCAGCAGCGATTGCATCGACCAATTCGGATTTGTTCACTTTAAAATTCCTTTCACTGTTAAGGTGCCGAGATTTTAGCATTGGAATGCGCCTACTCCGCAAGCCCCATCTGATGTTTAATTGAATTGTGATGATCTATTTCATGTGAATTTCACAGGATTGAAAGAAACGCGATGCGCACTGGATGTTTTTTCGCGTTTGCATTTCTGTTTTTTGTCGCCGCGAATTTTTTCTCACCTGGTTTTTTGAGGCATACTGCGGCAGCCGGAAAATTCCGATGATGTTCCGGTCAGGTTTTCGTGCTCGCCTGTGTTGATGTTTTTTGATTGCCTGCAAAATCCCTTCCTTAGCCGTTCGCTTGTTTTCAGACCGGCCTCCCCTCCAGAACCCATGCGGAATTTGAGATAAACACATGTGTATATCTCAAGTGGAACATTCAATTAATTTCCTAAGTCCTTCATTTTGGACGAAAAAGCGCTTTTAGATGCATTTTAAGTAAGTGCGCTAAGTCTTTGACTTTATTAAAAAAATCCCTGTTTTCACCCCTGAATATCGCTTGACCTGTATTAGTGCATCCTCTAAAGTGGGCGGCAGTGTGAAAAAGTGTTTTTTTGTGGGGTATTTTCGAATTCCTTGCATCGGAACGCTGGTTTCAAGCATGCCAACAGCGACAGCAAAGAGGGTCAAACACAGTGTTTCAGGGCGCGTCATCAATCAATCTCGATGCCAAAGGACGGATGTCTATTCCGGCCAGGCACCGTGACGCCCTGGCGGTTCAGTGCGAAGGGCGGGTCACGCTGACGCGCCATCCGCACGGCTGTCTGCTGTTTTTCCCGCGTCCGACCTGGGAAAGCCACCGTGAACAGATCGCTGCCTGGCCGATGTCGGCGCGCGCCTGGCAACGGGTTTTCCTCGGCAATGCCTCCGACGTCGAGCTCGATTCGGCCGGTCGTATCCTGATCGCGCCGGAATTGCGCGCGGCGGTGGGACTGGAACGCGACGTCATGTTGCTGGGTATGGGTAGCCATTTTGAAATCTGGGATGCCGCCAAGCTGGCCGAGAACGAATCGGAAGCTGTTGCAGCGGGCATGCCGGACGTGTTGAGCAACTTTTCCTTCTGACGGCACGACGCGATGACTTTGCAATCGGTGCCCGATTTGCAGCACCGTACGGTGTTGTTGGATGAAGCGGTAGATGCCCTGGCGATCGAAGGTGTGCGCGCCGACGGCGTTTATCTGGACGGCACTTTCGGCCGCGGCGGCCACAGCCGCAAGATCCTTGAGCGACTGAGCGCGCGCGGACGACTGATCGCGTTCGACAAGGATCCGATGGCGATCGCCACGGCGCAGACCATTGCCGATCCGCGTTTCGCGATCGTGCACGACAGTTTTGCGACGCTCGATGAGGCGTTGGCGCAGCACGGCGTGACGCAGGTCGACGGCGTGCTGATGGATTTGGGTATTTCTTCGCCGCAGGTGGACGACGCGGCGCGGGGTTTCAGTTTCAGGTTCGATGGCCCGCTGGACATGCGCATGGATACCACGCGCGGCGTGTCTGCAGCGGAGTGGCTGGCAACGGCGGACGAACAGACGATAGCAAAGGTGATACGAGAATATGGGGAAGAACGGTTTGCTCTTCAGATTGCAAAGACGATTGTTGCTCGCCGGGCAGTCGAGCCAATTTCAACCACACGACAGCTTGCCGCGCTCGTGGCACAAGCCGTCAAAACCCGCGAGAAAGGCAAAGACCCGGCCACTCGTACCTTTCAGGCTATACGGATTTTCGTCAATCAAGAGCTTGAAGAACTCGAGATAGGACTGGAAAAAGCATTTCGGCAGATGGCGCAGTATGGGAGATTGGTTGTGATCAGCTTTCACTCGTTGGAAGATCGCATCGTCAAGCAGTTCATGGCATCCAAAGCCCATGTGCCGCAGCCTGACCGCCGCCTGCCGATTCGTGCGGTCGACCTGCCGCAACCCCTGGCAAAACTCCATCCGCGCATCAAGCCGAGCGACGCCGAAGTCGCCGGCAACCCACGCGCCCGCTCCGCCGTGATGCGTACGCTCGAACGTACTGTCGAGGCAGGATCATGACCGGCCGCCTGAGCTTCGCCGTCACCGTGGTGCTGGTGCTGTGCGCGCTGTCGCTGGTCAACGCCCAATATCAGGCGCGCCGCCTGTTCATCGAACTGGAACGCGCGCAGTCTTCCGCGCGCCAGCTCGACATCGATTGGGCGCAACTGCAACTCGACCAATCCACGCTGGGCAAGAATTCCCGCATCGAAGCGCTGGCGCGGCGCGATCTTAATATGGTGTCGCTCACCCCCGAGCGAACGCAGTATCTGACGGTGAGGGACAAATGACCCGCATGCCGCCACGCACCAACGTCGCCGGAGGGCGCGTCGCCGCCTCGCGCGGCGTTGCCTTTTCTGCCAGCCCGGTCTTGCAGGTCAAGATGCCGGCCTGGCGTTCGCGCGTGGTGCTGTTCGTGCTGTTCATGGCGTTCCTGACCCTGGCCGGCCGTGCCTTGTGGCTGCAGGGCATGTCCACCGATTTCCTGCAGAAGCAGGGCGCGTCGCGCTACGCGCGTACGCTTGAATTGCCGGCCACGCGTGGCAAGATCACTGACCGCAACGGCCAGGTGCTGGCGTCGTCGGTGCCGGTCAAGGCGATCTGGGCGATTCCCGACGACGTTCAGGAAGCGCCCAAGGACAAGCTGCGCGATCTGGCCAAATTGCTTGGCATGAGCGATGCCGAATTGCGCAAGAAACTCGACTCCGACCGCAACTTCGTCTATCTGAAGCGTCAGGTCGAGCAGGACACCGCCGACAAGATCGTCAAGCTCGGCATCGCCGGCATCGAGACCCGTAAGGAATACAAGCGCTTCTATCCCGAGGGCGAAGTCATGGCCCACGTGGTCGGCTTCACCAACGTCGAAGACACCGGGCAGGACGGCATGGAGCTCGGCTCGCAGAAAACCCTGGCCGGCGTGACCGGCAGTCGTCGCGTGATCAAGGATCGCCTCGGCCGCATCGTCGAAGACATCGAAGCCGTGCGCGAGCCGCACGACGGCAAGGACCTGACGCTGTCGATCGACAGCAAGATCCAGTACATCGCCTTCACGCAACTGAAAGAAGCGGTCGAGAAGAACAAGGCCAAGGCCGGCGGCATCATCGTGGTTGACGCGCGTACCGGCGAAGTGCTGGCGCTGGCCAACCTGCCGACCTACAACCCCAATGACCGCTCGGTGCTGACCGGCGCGCAGCTGCGCAATCGCGTGCTGACCGATACTTTCGAACCGGGTTCGACGCTCAAGCCGTTTACCGTGGCGCTGGCGCTGGATACGCATCGCGTCACACCGTCGACGGTGTTCCAGACTTCGCCAGGCAAGATGACCATCGGCACCGCCACCATCGGCGACTCGCACGCGCACGGACCGCTGACGGTCGCGCAGATCATCGAGAAGTCCTCCAATATCGGTACTGCCAAGATCGCGCTGGAAATGCCGGCCCAGGAAATGTGGGAAATGTTCACCAACGTCGGCCTCGGCCAGCAACCCAAGTTCGGCTTCCCGGGTGCGGTCGCCGGTCGGGTGCGTCCGTACAAGGCGTGGCGTCCGATTGAACAGGCGACGATGAGCTACGGCCACGGCATTTCGGTCTCGCTGATCCAGCTGGCGCATGCCTATACGATCTTTGCCCGCAATGGCGATCTGATTCCCTTGTCGTTTACCAAGGTCAACGATTCGCCGATCGGCCAGCGCGTGATTTCTGAAAACACCGCATTGCAGATGCGCCGCATGCTGGAAACCGTGGTGGCGCCCGGCGGCACCGCGCCGCAGGCTCAGGTGCCCGGCTATCGTGTCGGCGGCAAGACAGGTACCGCATACAAGATCGAGGGCGGCAAGTACGTGAAGAAATATGTGTCGTCCTTCGTCGGCATCGCGCCGATGTCCGATCCGCGCCTGATCATTGCCGTGATGCTGGACGAACCCAGCGCCGGCAACCACTACGGCGGCACTGTCGCGGGTCCCGTCTTCGCCAGCGTAACGGCCAACGCCTTGCGTGCGCTCAATGTCGCACCGGATTCCAGCGTGACCAACATCATCATTCCAAAAGACGCCTTAGAGGAGAGCATGTAATGCCTGCGACCATGCTTTCCGCGCAAAAAATCGTGACCTGGCTGCAGGGCGTCGCCGTCGCGGGCGCGAATTTGACTGCTGACTCGCGTCGTGTGCAGGCCGGCGATATCTTCTTTGCCTATCCCGGCGACAGCGCCGATGGTCGTCTTTATATCGCCGACGCCGTCGAGCGCGGCGCTGCTGCCGTGGTCTATGAAGAAGCTGGCCATGATTGGGATGAAGCACAAGGCGGCGTGCCGCACCTCGGTGTGCGCGGACTCAAGCACCTGGCCGGCTTCGCCGCCAATGCCTATTACAGGCAGCCGGACAAGGAAATGTTTACCGTCGCCGTGACCGGCACCAACGGCAAGACGTCGTGCTCGTACTGGCTCGGCATGGCGCTGTCGCGCCTGCAAGGCGTTAGCGCACCTGCAGCCGTAGTCGGCACGCTGGGTGTTGGCATGTTCCAGGACGGCAAGCCGCATGCCTTCGACGTTACCGGCTACACCACGCCGGACGCGGTGCTGCTGCAACGCAAGCTGTCCGATCTGCGCACCGCGCGCGCGTCGGTTCTGGCGATCGAAGCATCGTCGATCGGTCTCGACCAGGGCCGCATGAACGGTCTGCACGTGGACGTTGCGCTGTTCACCAATTTCACCCGCGACCATCTCGATTACCACGGCGACATGATCGCCTATGAAGCGGCCAAGATTCAGTTGTTCGACTCACCCGGTCTGCAGCATGCCGTCATCAATCTGGACGACCAGATGGGACAGCGCCTGATTCCTTATGTGCAGGCCAAGAACATCCCGATCATCGGTTATTCGCTGGGCGACGCCACCGTCGATGAGGCGCTGGAAGCCGTGCCCGTGCTGCGCGCCTCGGCGATCCGCAGCACCAATGCCGGCACCAGTTTTCACATCGAGTCGCCGTTCGGCACCGGCCAGGTCAAGACGCAACTGGTGGGACAATTCAATGTCAGCAATGTGCTCGGCATCCTCGGTGTGATGCTGGCCAAGGGTACCGGCTGGGACGCCGCGCTGGCGGTGATCGCAACGCTGACGGCCGTGCCCGGACGCATGCAGCAGTTCGGCGGCCAGGAAGTGCCGTTGATCGTGATCGACTACGCCCACACGCCGGATGCGCTCGAAAAGACCTTGCTCGCCTTGCGCCAGGTCGCCAACCAGCGCGGCGGTGAACTGTGGTGCGTGTTTGGCTGCGGCGGCGATCGCGATCCGGGCAAGCGTCCGCAAATGGGGGCAGTCTCCGAGCTGGCCGATCACGTGATCCTGACCAGCGATAATCCGCGCAGTGAAGATCCTGCCGTCATCATTTCGCATATCAAAAGCGGCATGACGCGACTGACGCCGCATGTACTGGCGGACCGCGCCGGCGCGATCCTGTGGGCCGTGCGTCACGCGGTCAAGCAGGACGTCGTGCTGCTGGCCGGCAAAGGTCACGAGACCTTCCAGGAAATCGCCGGCAAGAAATATCCCTTCCTCGACGCCGACCACGTCGCGCTGGCATTGGCTGCGCGCGCCACGATGATGGGGGGCGCGTGATGAAAGCAACGCTTGAACAATTGAAGCAGTGGCTGGACGGCGCAGCCGTGCACAACGACGCCGGTGCATTGGCTGATGTGTCCATCAACGGCGCCACCACCGACAGCCGCGCGGTCGTGCCCGGCAACCTGTTCATCGCCTTGCGCGGCGAACGTTTCGACGCGCATGATTTTCTTGAAGCGGTCGCTGCGCAAGGTGCCGCTGCAGTGGTGGTCGAGCACGTTCCGGCCGATCTGAAGATTCCCGCCATCGTCGTGCCCGACACCCGCGTTGCGCTGGGGCAGATCGCACGTCACTGGCGCCAGCAATTCAAGCTGCCGGTGATCGCCGTGACCGGCAGCAACGGCAAGACCACGGTCAAGGAAATGATCGCCTCGATTCTCGCCGCCGATTTCGGCGAGGAGCGCAGCATGGCTACGCGCGGCAACTTCAACAATGAAATCGGCGTGCCGCTGACGCTGTTCCGCCTGCAGCCGCAGCACCAGGCTGCAGTGGTGGAGCTCGGCATGAACCACCCCGGCGAGATCGCCGTGCTGGCCGAGATTGCACGACCGACGCTGGCGCTGGTCAACAATGCCCAGCGTGAGCATCAGGAATTCATGGCGACCGTCGAAGCCGTGGCGCGTGAAAACGGCGCCGTGTTTGCCGCCTTGCCTGCCGACGGCGTCGCCGTGTTCCCGGCTGAAGACGACTACGCCTGGGTCTGGCGCGAGCTCGCCGGCGCGCGTCCGGTCATCAGCTTCGGCCTCAATCCGGATGCCGACGTCAGCGCCACGTATCAGGTGCGTGAATTCGGCAGCGCCATCGCCGTCAACGCCAACATCGGCGGCCGCGCGCAACAATTCGGCATCAAGCTCGCCGCCGTCGGCGAGCACAACGTGCGCAATGCACTGGCCGCAACCGCCTGCGCGCTGGGCGCAGGCATCGCCGCCGCCGCCATCGTGCGCGGACTGGAAGCCTTCGCGCCGGTCAACGGCCGTCTGCAACGCAAGACCGCTGCCAGCGGTGCGCTGGTGATCGACGACACCTACAACGCCAATCCGGATTCGGTGCGCGCTGCCATCGACGTGCTGGCGCAAACCGCCGCGCCGCGCGTGCTGGCGTTGGGCGACATGGGCGAGGTCGGCAACGAAGGCCCCAAATTCCACCGCGAAATCGGCGTCTATGCGCGCGAACGCGGCATCGAGCATTTCTTCGGTTTCGGCGACGCCATGCGCGACGCCATCGAGGCATACAACAGCACGCCGGGGACAGCATTCCCGGCGCGCCATTTCGACACCGTCGACGCCATCGGCGCCGCAACCGAGGAGGTTGCCGTCGCCGCCGCGACGGTGTTGGTAAAAGGTTCGCGTTTCATGAAGATGGAACGCGTTGTGCAGCATTTGGTCGGGGCGCAGCTGCAGACCGGGGCGCCACTTCACCAGGAGACTCATTAACATGCTGCTTTGGCTGGCTCAGAATTTTCAGCAGGATTTCAGTTTCCTGCGCGTGTTCAACTTCATCACCTTCCGCGCCGTGTTTGCGACGCTGACGGCGCTGTTGATCGGCCTCGTCGCCGGTCCGGCGGTCATCCGCATGCTGACCTTGCTCAAGGTTGGCCAGGCAGTGCGCACCGACGGTCCGCAAACGCACCTGATCAAATCCGGCACGCCCACCATGGGCGGCGTGCTGATTCTGATCGGCATCGGCATTTCCACGCTGCTGTGGGCGGATCTCAGCAATCGTTTCGTCTGGATCGTGTTGATCGTGACCTTGGGCTTCGGCACCGTCGGCTGGGTCGACGATTACCGCAAGGTGGTCTACAAGGATCCGAACGGGATGCGTTCGCGTGAAAAGTATTTCTGGCAGTCGCTGATCGGCCTGGTGGCGGCGTTTTACCTGGCGTTTTCGGTGTCCGAAGTCAGCAACATGAAGGTGCTGGATCTGTTCTTCGCCTGGGTGCAGTCGGGCTTCAACCTCGACCTGCCGCCCAAGGCCGACCTGATCGTGCCGTTCTTCAAGACCGTCAGCTATCCGCTGGGCGTGTGGGGCTTCATCGCGCTGACCTATTTCGTCATCGTCGGCACCAGCAACGCCGTCAACCTGACCGACGGTCTCGACGGCCTGGCGATCATGCCGACCGTGCTGGTCGGCGGTGCGTTGGGCATCTTCGCTTACCTGACCGGCAGCGCCAGCTACGCCAAATATCTGTTTATCCCGCACATTCCGGGCGCAGGCGAATTGCTGATTTTCTGCGGTGCGATGGCCGGCGCGGGACTGGCTTTTCTCTGGTACAACGCCTACCCCGCGCAAGTGTTCATGGGCGACGTCGGCGCCTTGGCGCTGGGCGGTGCGCTCGGCACCATCGCCGTGATCGTGCGCCAGGAAATCGTGCTGTTCATCATGGGCGGCATCTTCGTGGTGGAGACACTGTCGGTGATGATCCAGGTGGCGTATTTCAAGTTCACCAAGAAGCGCTACGGCGTCGGTAAACGCGTTCTGCTGATGGCGCCTTTGCACCATCACTATGAACAAAAAGGATGGAAAGAAACACAAGTCGTGGTGCGCTTCTGGATCATCACGATGATGCTGGTGCTGTTCGGTCTGTCGACGCTGAAGTTGCGTTGAGCAGGTCACTTTAGAAAGACTCAGGTAATAAAGAATGAATTACGTCGATAAACACGCTCTGGTGCTCGGACTCGGTGAATCCGGTCTGGCGATGGCGCAATGGCTGGTCCATTGCGGCGCGCGCGTGCGTGTGGCCGACACCCGCGACGAGCAGGCCGTGGCCGAGCGTCTGGCGGCATTGCGCGCAGTGTCCGGCGATATTGAATTCGTCGGCGGCCAAGCCTTGTCGGCCGGTTTGCTGGACGGCGTCGACTTCGTTGCCGTCAGTCCCGGCCTGGCGCCCGGACGCGAACTGGCGGCCGTGTCCGCCGCCGCGAGCGCACGCAACATCCCGCTGTGGGGTGAAATGGAATTGTTCGCGCAAGCCCTGGCGGCATTGCGCGAAGAGCGCGCCTACGCGCCGAAAGTATTGGCCATCACCGGCACCAATGGCAAGACCACCGTCACCAGCCTGACCGGCATGCTGTGCCGTCGCGCCGGCTTGACCACCAAGGTCGCCGGCAACATCAGCCCGGCCGTGCTGGACGTCCTGCGCCAGGCGCTGATCGACGACGAAGCACACGCCAAGGTAGTTGCCGAGCAATTGCGCATTGAACAGGAAGCGGCAGCTTTGCAGGCCGAAGCCGATGCCGTGGAAGCGGAAAAGCTGGCCGCGGAAGCTGCACAGCAAGCTGCCATCGAGGCGGCCGAAGCTGAGCGGAAGGCGGCCGAAGAGGCTGCACTCGCAGCAGCCGCGTCGGCGCAGATGGAGTTGCGCGAGCAGGAAGAAGCGGCTGAATTGCAGGCTGCGATCGACGAAGCCGCAAATGAATTGAAAGAAGCAAACGCACCGGCGACACAGGCGGCGCTGATCGGGGGCGACGCCGTGCTGAGCGTCGAGGCATCCGCGGATCCTGACGCGGATGCGGACTCAGACTCAGACTCAGACTCGGCCACGGTCGAAGGTGACGCGCAGCAAGAGGTCATCGCCGACGCAGAGGTTCAAGCGGCGCAGGATGAGTTCGAACAAGCGTCGGCCATGCCGGAAGTTGCATCTGTCGACGAGGAAGACACGACGCCGCTGCAACTCGAATTGCCGCCGCCGGAACCCGAAAAAGTCTACACCGGCATTCTGCCGCAAGCCTGGGTGCTGGAGCTGTCGAGCTTCCAGTTGCATTCGACGCACAGCCTGCAGCCTAGCGCCGCGACCGTGCTCAATGTGACCCAGGACCATCTTGACTGGCACGGCGACATGGACGCCTACGCCGCCGACAAGGCGAAGATTTTCGGCGACAACACCGTGCGCGTGCTCAACCGCGACGATCCGCTGGTCATGCAGATGACCAAGCCGGGCGCGACCGTTTCCAGCTTCGGCATGGGCGAGCCGACGAAAGCCGGCGACTTCGGCCTGGTCGATGAAAACGGCATGCTGTGGCTGGCCAACGCCGCCGCCATCGAAGACGAAGAAAAGCCCGAAGGCCGCCGCCGCAAGAAGGATCCGAAGGAAGTGGTCGAGCAGCCATTCCAGCTCAAGCGCCTGATGCCCGCTGATGCCTTGCGCATTCGCGGCCTGCACAATGCGCTCAACGGCCTGGCCGCGCTGGCGTTGTGCCGCGCCGTCGACCTGCCGTTGGCGCCGCTGCTGCACGGCCTGCGCGAGTACACCGGCGAGCCGCACCGCGTCGAGCTGGTTACGACCATCCAGGACGTCGAATATTACGACGACAGCAAGGGCACCAATGTCGGCGCTACTGTTGCCGCGCTCAATGGCCTCGGCCACGGCGGCAAACCGAATCGCCTGTTGCTGATCGCCGGTGGCGAAGGCAAGGGGCAGGATTTCGCGCCGCTGGCCGAACCGCTGGCGAAATACGGCCGCGCCGTGTTCCTGATCGGTCGCGATGCCGGAGCGATCCGCAGCGCCGTCACTGACAGCGGCGTCGAACTGATCGACTGCGCAACGCTGGAAGAAGCCGTCGAGAAAGCCGGCGCCATGGCGCAGGGCGGCGACGCCGTGCTGCTGTCGCCGGCGTGCGCCAGTTTCGACATGTTCCGCAACTACGGGCATCGCGCCGAAGTCTTCGTTGACGCCGTGCGTGAGCTGGCCTTGTCGCGTGGCGAGGTGATGTGATGAAACTGACGCTGCCCTCGATCACCGGCTGGTTCGGCGCCAAGGATGAACCTGGCGTGCGCGGTAGTGCGCGCGCGGGCAGCAACAGCGGCAGCCTGAAGGGTATCAGCGGTATCGAGCAGCGTTCACGCATGATGGAGTACGACCAGCCGCTGGTGTGGGTGGTCTTGCTGCTGATGCTGTTCGGCATGGTCATGGTGTATTCGGCGTCGATCGCCTTGCCCGACTCGCCCAAGTACGCGAACTACAAGACGGCGCATTTCCTGATCCGCCAGGCCATGTTCATCGGCGTCTCGCTGCTGGCCGGCCTGCTGGTGTTCCGCATCAAGATCGAGACCTGGCAAAAGCTGGCGCCGTATCTGTTCGTGGGCACGCTGATCCTGCTGGCGATGGTGTTGATCCCGGGCATCGGCAAGGGCGTCAACGGCGCCAAGCGCTGGTTGTCGTTCAAGGTATTCAATCTGCAGCCGTCGGAATTGATGAAGCTGTTCATCGTCCTGTACGCCGCCGATTACACGGTGCGCAAGCAGGAAGTGATGCACAAGCTGACCAAGGGCTTCATGCCGATGACGCTGGCGGTGGGCGTGGTCGGTTTGCTGTTGCTGCTGGAACCCGACCTAGGCGCCTTCGGCGTGATCGTCTGCATCGCCATGGGCATCCTGTTTTTGGGCGGTATCAACGGCGTCTGGTTCGGCGGCATCGGCGCCACGCTGGTGGGGATATTTTCACTGGTGATCATTTTGTCGCCATGGCGGCGCGAACGGATTTTTGCCTACATGAATCCGTGGGTGGAAGAGAACGCGCTCGGCAAGGCCTATCAGTTGTCGCACTCGCTGATCGCCTTCGGTCGCGGCGAACTGTTCGGCGTCGGCCTCGGCGGCAGCGTGGAAAAATTGCACTATCTGCCGGAAGCACATACCGACTTCTTGCTGGCCGTGATCGGTGAAGAACTCGGTTTTGCCGGCGTGCTGGTGGTGGTGCTGCTGTTCTACTGGCTGATCAAGCATGCCTTCGAGATCGGCCGCCAGGCGATCGCACTGGACCTGACTTTTGCCGGCCTGGTCGCCAAGGGCATCGGCATCTGGATCGGCGTGCAGACCTTCATCAACATGGGCGTGAACCTCGGCTTGCTGCCGACCAAGGGATTGACCTTGCCGCTGATGAGTTACGGCGGCTCCGGCGTGCTGATCAATTGCGTCGGCCTGGCGATTCTGCTGCGCATCGACTATGAAAACCGCGTGCTGATGCGGGGAGGACGGCTATGAGCAAGCGCCTTCTGATCATGGCGGCCGGCACCGGCGGGCATATCTTCCCGGGCCTGGCGATCGCCGACACCATGCGTGCGCGCGGCTGGCAGGTTTCCTGGCTGGGCACGACGCACGGCATGGAGCGCGAGCTGGTGCCCAAGCACGGCGTCGAGATGGATGCCATCGTCTTCGCCGGTCTGCGCGGCAAGGGCCTGATGCATACCGTCAAGGGCGTGTGGAGAATGATTGCGAGCTTCGGCGCCTGCTACGGCATCATCGGCAAGCGCCGGCCCGACGTGGTGCTGGGCATGGGCGGTTACGTGACGGTGCCGGGCGGCGCGATGGCGCGCCTGCGCGGCGTGCCGCTGGCGCTGGTCAACGCCGACGCGGCCTTGCTGCTGTCGAACAAGACGCTGGCGCCGCTGGCGGACAAGGTGTTGTTCGGTTTTCCCGCCGATTTCGGCAAGGCGGCCGCCAAGGCGGAAGTCACCGGCAATCCGGTGCGCAAGGAAATCCTGGCGCTGCCGTTGCCGGCGACGCGTTATGCCGCTCACGACGGCCGGCTGCGCATCCTGGTGGTGGGCGGCAGCCTGGGGGCGAAAGTATTGAATGAATGCGTGCCGGCCGCGCTGGCAAAGATGCCGGCGGATCAGCGTCCGCTGGTGACGCACCAGTCGGGCAAGCAGCATATCGAGGCCTTGCGTGCGGCGTATGCGCAGGCGGGCGTGGATGCGGAAGTGGTGGATTTCATCGACGACATGCCGCGCCGCTACACCGACGCCGACCTGGTGATCTGCCGCGCCGGTGCGATCACCGTGTCGGAACTGACGGCGGCAGGTGTCGCCAGCGTGCTGGTGCCTTTGGTGGCGTCGACGACTTCGCATCAGCGCGACAACGCCAAATGGATGGCGCAAAACAAGGCGGCAGTGCATTTGCCGCAGACAGAACTGACGCCGGACGGCCTGGCGGCGTTGCTGCAAAAAATGGATCGGCCTGCCTGCCTGGAAATGGCGCTGGCGGCATATGAACAAGGCAGGCGCAACGCCAATGAGGCGATTGCGCAGGTGCTGGAAAGACTGGTAAAGCAATGAAACATCGGGTTAAGAATATTCACTTCGTCGGTATTGGCGGCTCAGGCATGAGCGGCATTGCCGAGGTGTTGCTGAATCTGGGCTACGGCGTGTCCGGCTCGGATCTGGGCAGCAACGCGGCCACGCAACGCCTGGCGCAACTGGGCGCGCGCATCCTCTACGGTCACGCGGCCGAGAACATTGAAAACGCCGACGCCATCGTCACCTCGACTGCGGTCAAGGGCGACAATCCGGAAGTGGTGGCGGCGCGCAGGAAACATATCCCCATCGTGCCGCGCGCGGTGATGCTGGGTGAGCTGATGCGCCTGAAGCAGGGCATCGCAATTGCCGGAACGCACGGCAAGACCACTACCACCAGTCTGGTGGCGAGCGTGCTGGCGCAGGGTGGACTCGATCCGACCTTCGTCATCGGCGGCCGCCTGACCAGCGCCGGCGCCAACGCCAAGCTCGGCTCGGGCGACTTCATCGTGGCCGAGGCGGACGAGTCGGACGCATCGTTCCTGAACCTGACGCCGGTGATCGAAGTCATCACGAACATCGATGCCGATCACATGGAAACCTACAACCACGATTTCGCCAAGCTCAAGCAGGCCTTCGTCGAGTTCACCCAGCGCCTGCCTTTCTACGGTGTCGCGGTGGTGTGCCTGGACGACCCGCACGTGCGCGAAATCATGCCGATGATTTCCAAGCCGATCCTGACCTACGGCTTCCATGAAGACGCCGATATCCGGGCGATTGACGCCAAGGCCGTCGACGGCAAGATGGAATTCACCGTGATCCAGGACGGCTATGAGCCGATGCAGGTGAGCCTGAACCAGCCCGGCATGCACAACGTGCAGAACGCCTGCGCCGCCGTGGCAATTGCGCGTGAGCTCGATGTCGCCGACGCCGATACGCAAAAGGCGCTGACCGAATTCAACGGCGTCGGCCGCCGCTTCACGCGCTACGGCGATGTGCAGCTGCAGGACGCCGCCGGCAGGCCAGCCGGTTCGTTCACGCTGGTGGACGATTACGGCCACCATCCGGTCGAGACCGCCGCCACCATTTCCGCAGCGCGCGGCGCTTATCCCGGCCGTCGCCTGGTGCTGGCGTTCCAGCCGCATCGCTATACGCGCACGCGCGACCTGTTCGAAGACTTCGTCAAGGTGCTGTCGACGACCGACGTGCTGGTGCTGGCGGAAGTCTACGCCGCCGGCGAGCAGCCGATTGTCGCCGCCGACGGCCGCGCGCTGGCGCACGCCTTGCGCGTGGCGGGCAAGGTCGAGCCGGTGTTCGTCGAGGACATCGCCGACATGCCGGCAACCATTCTGAATGTAGTGCGAGACGGCGACGTCGTCATGACCATGGGCGCCGGCTCGATCAGCGGCGTGCCGGCCAAGCTGGCGGCACAGGGTCAAGGTCAAGGACAGGGGGCGTGATGAATCAAATCAATCAAGCTGCCGGATTTGGCAAGGTCGGTGTGCTGTTCGGCGGTCGTTCCGCCGAGCGCGAAGTGTCGCTGATGTCCGGCGCCGGCGTGCTCAAGGCGCTGCGCAGCAAGGGCGTCGACGCGCATCCTTTCGATCCGGCCGAGCGTAGCCTGGCGGAACTGGCGGCGGAGAAATTCGACCGCGTGTTCATCGCGCTGCATGGTCGCTACGGCGAAGACGGCACGCTGCAAGGCGCGCTGGAGCAACTCGGCATTCCTTACACCGGCCCCGGCGTGATGGCGTCCTCGATTGCGATGGACAAGGTCATGACCAAGCGCATCTGGATCGGTCACGACTTGCCGACGCCGCGCTTCATCGTGCTCGACAGCGCCTCCACGCCGCGGGAAGAATTGCGCCAGGTGCCGGACGTGCTCGGCTTGCCGCTGATGCTGAAGGCGCCGCATGAAGGTTCGACCATCGGCATCGCCAAGGTGGCGGGCTATTCGGACATGCAGGAAGGTTTCGATCTGTGCGCGCAATACGATGCGGTGGTGCTGGCGGAAGAATTCGTCACCGGCCGTGAACTGACCGTGCCGGTGATGGGCAAAGGCACGAGCGGGGACAACAAGGCCAAAGCCTTTCCGGTGATCGAGATCCGCGCGCCGGAAGGCAACTACGATTATCAGCACAAGTATTTCACCGACGACACCAAGTACCTGTGTCCGGCGCCGCTCGACGAAGCACTGACGCAACGCATCCAGGAACTCGCGGTGAAGGCTTACAACGCGCTCGGTTGCCGCGGTTGGTCGCGCGTCGACTTCATGCTGCGCGCCTCCGACAACGAGCCGTTCCTGCTGGAGATCAACACGTCGCCGGGCATGACCGGGCACTCGCTGGTGCCGATGTCGGCCCGCCAGGCTGGGATGACGTATGAAGATTTGTGCTACGAGATTCTGAAGTTCGCGGCGCTCGACCTGAAGCCGTCCGACGCGTGGAAATCGCATGCGTCAAAAGATACCGACGTTTCAGATAAAGGATAAGGCGCAACCATGTGGCAAGACGTCAAGATGCTCAACGCAACCACCAACGCCCTGCTGGCGCTGGTGGCGTTGGCATTGCTGGCGTCGGGACTGTGGTGGCTGGCGCAGCGGCCGATGTTTACGCTCAGGACAATACGCGTCGAAGGCGTGGCCGAGGAGCAGTTGCGCCGGGTGAATCCGCTGACGATACGCGCCAGCGCGGTGCCGCGCATCAAGGGAAATTTCTTTACCGCCGACCTCGATGCAGTGCGTGCCGCGTTCGAGTCGGTGCCGTGGGTACGCAAGGCGATGGTGCGGCGTGAATGGCCGAACAAGCTGATCGTGACGCTGGAAGAGCATCGCGCGCTCGGTACCTGGGGCGACGACGGCCGTTTGCTGTCGGTCAAGGGTGATGTATTTACCGCCAATCTGGCGGAGGCGGAAGACGACGGCGACCTGCTGGAGTTTGACGGACCGGTCGGCAGCGAGAAGGAAGTGGTGGCGCGTTTCGACCAGTTCCGCAACTGGTTCGCGCCGATCAAGCTGGAGCCGGAATCGGTCGCCTTGTCCAACCGCTATGCGTGGACAGTGAAGCTGGATAACGGTCTCACGGTGGAGCTGGGGCGTGCTGAAAGCGACGCCACGCTGAAGGAAAGAATTGGCAGGCTGGTCTCGGTCTATCCACAACTGGTGGATCGCCTGCAGGGGAAGAAGATTGAAAATGTCGACATGCGTTACCCGAACGGTCTGGCGCTGAAGGCGGATGGACTGGTACTGGCTGCATTGAACGGAAAGAAAAAATAAGCGGAACGATATGACAAAAGACGCAAAAAACCTGATCGTCGGTCTCGACATCGGCACCTCCAAGGTGGTGGCCGTGGTGGCGGAAGTATTGCAGGACGGACGCCATGAAGTGATCGGCCTGGGCCAGTCCGAATCCAAGGGGTTGAAGAAGGGTGTGGTGGTCAACATCGAAGCCACGGTCGAATCGATCCAGCGCGCGCTGGAAGAGGCCGAGCTGATGGCCGATTGCAAGATTCGCAACGTCTACACCGGTATCGCCGGCAGCCATATCCGCAGCTTCAATTCGAGCGGCATGGTGGCCATCAAGGACAAGGAAGTCAGTGCCGCGGACGTGTCGCGCGTGATCGAAACCGCCAAGGCCGTCAACATCCCGACCGACCAGCAATTACTGCATACCGTGCCGCAGGAATTCATCGTCGACAATCAGGAAGATGTGCGTGAACCAATCGGCATGAGCGGCATCCGACTCGAGGTAAAAGTGCACATCGTGACCGGCGCGGTGTCGGCGGTGCAGAACATTGTCAAGTGTGTACGTCGCTGCGGTCTGGAAGTATCGGATTTGATTTTGCAACCGATGGCTTCGGCCGATTCCGTGCTGACGCCGGATGAACGTGAATTGGGCGTGGTGCTGGTCGATATCGGCGGCGGCACCACCGACGTGGCGGTGTTTACCGAAGGCGCGATCCGTCACACCGCCGTGATCCCGATCGCCGGCGACCAGATCACCAACGACATTGCGATGGCCTTGCGTACGCCGACGCTGGAAGCGGAAGAAATCAAGCTGCGTTACGGCGTAGCGAAGCAGATTTTGGCGGATCCGACCGAGACGCTGGAAGTGCCGGGCCTGGGTGACCGCAATCCGCGCACCTTGTCGCGCCAGGCGCTGGCGGCGGTGATCGAGCCGCGTGTGGAAGAGTTGTTTGCATTAGTGCATCAGGTGGTGCGCGAGTCCGGTTACGAAGAGGTGCTGTCGTCGGGCATCGTCCTCACCGGCGGTTCCGCGATGATGCCGGGAATGATTGAGCTGGCGGAGGACATTTTCCTCAAGCCGGCCCGCCTGGGGACGCCGGAATACAGCGGGCAGTTGGCCGACGTGGTGCGCAGTCCACGTTATTCCACCGTATTGGGGTTGTTGTTGGAAGCGAAAAAGCAGTATCTGCGCGGGTACATCGTGACCCGGCAGGAGGGTTCGGTAAAGGCAATCTGGCAGCGCATGAAGGAATGGTTTTTAGGCAATTTTTAAGCAGTCGCATTAGTCAGTATTCAGTTTTTAATTTGGTTTTCAGTTATTCAGTCTTCGGATCAGCAACACGCAGTTCTCAGTTGCTAGTCGTCACACCGCGTGATGCCTATCAACTGCAAGCTGCACATACATATATTTAAGGAGTCATCATGGAAATAAATATGCTCGACAATGCCACTCTCGGCACGATCATCAAGGTCGTGGGCGTGGGTGGTGCAGGCGGCAACGCGGTGCAGCACATGATCAACAGGGGCGTGTCCGGTGTTGAGTTCATTGTGGCCAATACCGATGCGCAAGCATTGAAAATGTCGAAGGCCGACAACGTCATCCAGATCGGTGAAACCGGCCTGGGCGCGGGCATGCAGCCGCAAGTCGGTCGCCGCCTGGCGGAAGAAACCCGCTCGCGCATCGAAGATGCACTGCGCGGCGCGCACATGGTGTTCATCGCCGCAGGCATGGGCGGCGGCACCGGCACCGGTGCTGCACCGGTGGTGGCCGAAGTCGCCAAGTCGCTGGGCGCGCTGACGGTTGCGGTGGTCTCCAAGCCGTTCTCGTACGAAGGCCAGAAGTGCATGGACATCGCCGACCAGGGGCTGGAAGAACTGGGGCAGCATGTCGACTCCCTGATCATCATCCTCAACGAAAAGCTGGAAGAGATCTACGAAGATGACAGCATGATCGAATGGCTGGGTCATGCCGATGACGTGCTCAACAACGCCGTCGCCGGTATCGCTGAAATCATCAACGTGCCTGGTCACATCAACGTCGACTTCAACGACGTCAAGACCATCATGGGCGAGCAGGGCAAGGCCATGATGGGTACGGCCACCGCTTCCGGCGTGGACCGCGCCCGCGTGGCGGCAGAGCAGGCAGTGGCATCGCCGCTGCTCGACGGCATCGATCTGTCCGGCGCGCGCGGCGTGCTGGTCAACGTGACCGCCAGCCGCAACCTGAAGGGTAAGGAAATCAAGGAAGTCATGGCGACCGTGCGTGCTTTCGCCGCTCCTGATGCATCGATCGCGCAAGGCATCGCGTACGACGACGGCATGGGCGACGACATCCGCGTGACCGTGGTGGCGACCGGCCTGGGCCGTGCACGCAAGTCGGTGCAACTGG
This sequence comes from Herbaspirillum sp. NPDC101397, assembly GCF_044767325.1. Taxonomy (NCBI): domain Bacteria; kingdom Pseudomonadati; phylum Pseudomonadota; class Betaproteobacteria; order Burkholderiales; family Oxalobacteraceae; genus Herbaspirillum; species Herbaspirillum sp. NPDC101397. Next base: position 329,820 of record NZ_JBIWNS010000004.1, on the reverse strand, counting down.
TGCAGACCCCGATGCTGCGCACCGGTACCCACAACGAACCGATGATGGCCGGCACCGGCACGATGAACAATGCCAACGGCGGCGCGCAAACCGGCGCAGCTTTTGGCGGCATGAAGGCGCCGGCGGTATGGCGTCGCGAATCGGCTTCCGACACCGTGCGCGCGCTGGAAAAGAATGGCATGGAAACCTATGACATTCCGGCTTTCCTGCGCAAGCAAGCGGACTAAGCAACACCAGGCGTCGGTTGCGGCACGTTTCGGCGAGCAGCAACCGACGTTGTAAACAGGCATACTATCGCCTGCGCGCCGCGCCTTTGTGCGCGGCGTTTTTTTGCCCATTTGCTTGTCAGCCTCTCGCTGCGGCATTCCCGAACTACCGAATTACTCATTAGAAGGAAATCATCATGACCATCAAAGTTGGCGATCGCCTGCCGGAAGGCGCCCTGGCTGAATTCATCGAGACCGAAACCGAAGGCTGCTCGCTCGGCCCGAATACATTCAAGGTATCCGACCTGGTCAAGGGCAAGAAGATCGCCCTGTTTGCATTGCCGGGCGCTTTCACGCCGACCTGTTCGGCCAAGCACGTGCCGGGCTACATCCAGCACGCGGAACAGTTCAAGGCCAAGGGCGTCGATGAAATCTGGTGCATCTCGGTCAACGACGCGTTCGTGATGGGCGCCTGGGGCCGTGAACAGAAAGCCGCCGGCGCCGTGCGCATGCTGGCCGACGGCAGCGCCACCCTGACCAAGGCCCTGGGTCTGGAATTCGACCTGACCGAAAAGGGCATGGGCGTGCGCTCGCAACGTTATTCGATGCTGGTCGAAGACGGCGTGGTCAAGCAACTGAACCTGGAAGCGCCAGGCAAGTTCGAAGTCTCGAACGCCGAGACGCTGCTGGGTCAGTTGGGCTGATCTGCCGCTTCAGGCAGACGCAGTCTGAAAGGAAAGGCGCGGAAGGCGGTCCGAAAGGGCCGTCCCCGCGCCTTTTTACGTTTTTTTGCAGTGCGGAACTTTTTTGCAACAGTGCGCAAGCCGGCCGCAGGCCGGATGGCATCTTGGCTATAATGTCGGGATGTTAAAACAGCGCACCATCAAGAATCTCGTCCAGACCGTCGGCGTCGGTTTGCATTCCGGCACCAAGGTCGACCTGACCCTGCGTCCGGCGGCAGTCGACACTGGCATCATCTTCCGTCGCATCGATCTCGAGCCGGTCGTGGAATTTCCCGCATCGGCCACCGGCGTGGGCGATACGCGCATGGCGTCGGTGCTGTCGAAGGACGGTGCGCGGGTTTCCACCGTTGAGCATCTGTTGTCGGCCTGCGCCGGCCTCGGCATCGACAATCTGTACATTGACCTGACCGCCGAAGAAATTCCGATCATGGACGGTTCGGCGTCGTCGTTCGTTTTCCTATTGCAACAAGCGGGTTTGCAGGAACAGAACGCCGCCAAAAAATTCATCCGCGTGAAGAAGCCTGTGGAAGTGCGCGAAGGCGAAGGCGCCAAGGAGAAGTGGGCGCGCCTGGAGCCGTACAACGGCTTCAAGCTCAAGTTTTTCATCGAATTCAACCATCCCGCAGTGGACGGCACCGGCCAGACCGCCGAAGTCGATTTCGCCATCGAGTCCTACGTCAAGGAAATCGCCCGTGCACGCACCTTCGGTTTCATGCAGGATGTCGAGACCTTGCGCGGCATGGGACTGGCGCGCGGCGGCTCGTTCGAGAACGCGATCGTCATGGACGAATATCGCATCCTCAACGCCGACGGCTTGCGCTACGACAATGAATTCGTGCGTCACAAGATCCTCGACGCCATCGGCGACCTGTACCTGATCGGCCATCCGCTGCTGGCCAGCTACAATGCCCACAAGTCCGGCCACGGCATGAACAACCAGTTGTTGCGTGCCTTGCTGGATCAGCCGGATGCCTACGAGATCGTGACGTTCGACACGCTGGAGTCGGCGCCGCAGACGTATGTCATGCAGGCCAAGCAGGAGTGGGCGCTGAACTAAGCGTCCAGCCTCAAGCCTCAAGCCTCAAGCCCTCTTTCTCCCCCTGCCATCCGGCCGCCGTTCTTTCGCCAGAGCAAGAACAAGGCCGGGTTTCTTTCTGTTTTCTTCCTATTTGACGCCGGTGTTGCGACGTACCATGTTCGCCAGTGCCGCCTTCAAGGCCTGATTCTGCGGCGAGTCTTCGAGGGCACTATTGAGCTCGGCGAACGACGACACCGCCAGGCTCGGCAAAATCAGTTGCCGGCGCGGCGTCGGCGGCACCACGTAATTCTTGCCAACTTGTACTTTGATGCGGATTGCATTAACCTGCCATCCATCCTGGGCGAGGCGTTCTTGCAACTTCGGCAACTGTTGCTTGAGCTTGGTTGCAAGCGCGGCATTGGGCATGCTCAGCACCAGCTGACCGCCTTCGAAATTCATGACGTCGCACGATTGGAAAATAGCCGGCAGAATCGCTGCACAACTTTTTTGCAGCGACGCCATGCGGGTAATGGCTGGCATCAGGGTCGCCATGGCATTATCCGCCCGCAAGAAATCTGTCGCGTCCCGCGGCCTGCGCCTCAGCTGCGCGGCTGAAGGGCCGCGGCGATAAGGGGTAAATGTGGAGGCATACTTCATCTTTAAACCTTATCACATCTCCTCTCGTGCGGAGGAGAGACTAGGGAGTAAAGATGCAAATTATTCTGCTGCACCCGCGCTTCACGCGCGCCCGGTCGGTCACGCTGACTTCCAGGCATGTGGTGGCGGTGCTGTTGTTCCTGGTGGTGAGCATTGCGGCTTCGGCTGCGGGCCTGTCGTATCTGGTGTTGCGCCATGCTTCCGACGGCGACAGTTCGCCGATGCTGCACAAGCTGATGGTCTCGATGACGCAGCAGGAAGACGACCGCAAGGACAAATACCTCAAGGAAAACCTCGCCGTGATGGCGGTCAAGCTTGGCGAAATGCAAGCCCAATTGATGCGTCTCGACGCGCTCGGCGAGCGCGTGCAAGGCCTGGCGGGCGTGCGTCCGGAAGAGTTCAACTTCAAGGACAAACCGGGACGCGGCGGCGTCGAGACGTCGTCCATCGGCGGTCCCGGCCGTGAACTCGGCATGAGCGAGCTGCAGAAAATGCTGGATGCCTTGGCGGTCGACGTCGGTCATCGCGGCGACTACATGAACGCGGTGGAGTCGACGCTGATGAGCGACAAGATCAAGTCGCGCCTGTTGCCGACCAATCCGCCGGTCAATGTCGCCTACAACTCATCAAGCTTTGGCTGGCGCCTTGATCCGTTCACCGGCCATAACGCATTCCACGAAGGCCTCGATTTCCCGGCTTCGACCGGCACGCCCATCGTCGCTGCAGCAGCCGGGGTGGTGATCGCGGCGGAATACCATTACCAGTTCGGCAATATGCTGGAAATCGACCATGGCAACGACATCATCACGCGCTATGCGCATGCCTCGCAGCTGTTCGTGAAGGTGGGCGACATCGTCAAGCGCGGCCAGCACGTGGCCGACATCGGCACCACCGGTCGTTCCACCGGACCGCACCTGCATTTCGAAGTGCGCATCCGCGGCGTGGCGCAGGATCCGCGCAAGTTCCTCGCCCTCGGCAGTCCGGGCGGCGGCCCCAAAGCGGCGCCGGTGTTCGTGGCAGGGCGCTGATGCGGCCTTGCTCCGCCAGGCATATTGAATCTTTGCGCCTCGGCCCAATCTATTGACAGTATTTCTGCGCGCACGTATTCAGGTGCGTCGCAAAGATCGCAAGAACATTGCATCCTGGAAATTAGCGCATCGCCGTTGATGGCGGCCAAGCGTCTCAGTCGTGTCTGCGCCCGGCTGAGGCACTGCCTCGGGCCGCTTGCATGCTAAAATCCAAGGTTTATTGGCCTCATTCCGGTTCCGTGCGGGCAAAACTGCCGCGCAGAGTCATTTTTCGGCGCTTTTTTAGAATCCAAGCATGTCATTACTGACCCAGATTTTCGGTAGCCGCAATCAGCGGTTGCTCAAACAATATCAAAAAATTGTCCGTCAAATCAATGCGCTCGAAGCGGACATCGAGAAACTGTCGGATGCCGAGCTGCAAGCCAAGACGCCGGAGTTCAAGCAGCGCGTGGCAAGCGGAACCAAGCTTGACGACATTCTGCCGGAGGCTTTCGCGGTCTGCCGCGAGGCCAGCAAGCGCGTGCTCAAGATGCGTCACTTCGACGTCCAGCTGGTCGGCGGCATGGTGCTGCACTTCGGCAAGATCGCCGAAATGCGCACCGGCGAAGGCAAGACCCTGATGGCGACACTGCCGGCATACCTGAACGCCTTGTCGGGCAAGGGCGTGCACGTGGTCACCGTCAACGATTACCTGGCGCAACGCGATGCTGAATGGATGGGCAAGCTGTACGGCTGGCTCGGCCTGTCGACCGGCGTCAACCTGTCGCAGATGGAGCACGACCTCAAGCAGGGCGCCTACGCTTCGGACATCACCTACGGCACCAACAACGAATTCGGTTTCGACTACCTGCGCGACAACATGGTGTTCGATGCGACCGATCGCGTGCAACGCGGCCTGAATTTCGCCATCGTCGATGAAGTCGACTCGATCCTGATCGACGAAGCGCGCACCCCGCTGATCATTTCCGGCCAGGCCGAAAATCACACTGACCTGTACCACAAGATCAATGGAGTGCCACCGCTGCTGACGCTGCAGATCGGCGAAGAAACTCCCGACGGCAAGGGCAAGGTTGAAGTCCCGGGCGATTACACCAAGGACGAAAAGGGCCATCAGGTCCTGCTGACCGAAGCCGGCCACGAGCGCGCCGAACAAATCCTGACCAGCATGGGCCTGTTGCCGGAAGGCGCTTCGCTGTACGACGCCTCCAACATCTCGCTGGTGCATCACCTGTACGCCGCCTTGCGCGCCCACACGCTGTATCACAAGGATCAGCAATACGTGGTGCAGAACGGCGAAGTCGTGATCGTCGATGAATTCACCGGCCGCCTGATGACCGGTCGCCGCTGGTCCGACGGCCTGCACCAGGCCGTGGAAGCCAAGGAAGGCGTCAAGATCCAGAACGAGAACCAGACGCTGGCCTCGATCACGTTCCAGAACTATTTCCGCATGTACGGCAAGCTGTCCGGCATGACCGGCACCGCCGACACCGAAGCCTACGAATTCCAGGAAATCTATAACCTGGAAACCGTGGTGATTCCGCCCAACCGTCCAAGCGCCCGCAAGGATCGCCAGGATCAGGTCTACAAGACATCGCAAGAGAAGTACACGGCGATGGTCAAGGACATCCAGGATTGCTACGAGCGCGGCCAGCCAGTATTGGTCGGTACGACTTCGATCGAAAATTCCGAGCTGCTGTCGGGCATCCTGAACCAGTCCAAGCTGCCGCATAACGTCCTCAACGCCAAGCAACACGCGCGCGAAGCGGAAATCATTGCGCAGGCCGGTCGCCCCAAGATGATCACGATCGCCACCAACATGGCCGGTCGCGGTACCGACATCGTACTGGGCGGCAACGTCGAAAATCAGATCAAGATCATTGACGCCGATGCGTCCCTGTCGGATGCCGACAAGGCGGCGCAAGCACAAAAACTGCATGACGAATGGCAGTCGCTGCACGACCACGTGGTCGGCGCCGGCGGCCTGCACATCATCGGCACCGAACGCCACGAATCGCGTCGCGTCGACAATCAGCTGCGCGGCCGTTCAGGCCGTCAGGGCGATCCGGGTTCGTCGCGTTTCTATCTGTCGCTGGACGACGCGCTGCTGCGCATCTTCGCCGGCGATCGCGTGCGCGCGATCATGGACCGTCTGAAGATGCCGGAAGGCGAACCGATCGAAGCGGGCATCGTTTCGCGTTCGATCGAATCGGCGCAGCGCAAGGTGGAAGCGCGCAACTTCGACATCCGCAAGCAATTGCTGGAATACGACGACGTCGCCAACGACCAGCGCAAGGTGATCTACCAGCAGCGCAATGAGTTGCTGGAAGCCGCCGAAATGGAAGAGATGATCACGTCGCTGCGCGAAGGCGTGTTCACCGAAGCCTTCCGCACCCACGTGCCGGAAGAGTCGGTCGAAGAGCAATGGGACATCCCGGCGCTGGAAGCCGCCCTCGCCAACGAATGGCAACTGGCCGTGCCGCTGACGGCCATCTTGGAAGCCGAGCCGAACCTGACCGACGAAGAGTTGCTTGAGCGCGTCCTGTCCGCTGCGGCAACGACGTACAAGGCCAAGGTCGATGTGGTCGGCACCGAAGCGTTCAGCGGTTTCGAGCGCAGCGTCATGCTGCAGAGCATCGACAGTCACTGGCGTGAACATCTGGCGGCGCTGGACCATCTGCGCCAGGGTATTCACCTGCGCGGCTATGCGCAAAAGAATCCGAAGCAGGAATACAAGCGCGAAGCCTTTGAGCTGTTCGCCCAGATGCTCGATCTGATCAAGAACGAAGTCATCAAGATCGTCATGACGGTACGCATCGAAAGCCGTGAGGCGATCGAAGAAGCCGAAGAAAACCTGGCGCAGTCGCACGTCGAAAACGTGCATTACCAGCATGCCGATTTCGACGCCAATGCGGCGCCGGAAGAGCTGCTGGCGCCGACCGCCAGCGCCGCTTCCGACGACAATGCCCAGCAACCGCTGGTCAACGGTTTGCCGAAGGTCGGCCGCAACGATCCATGCCCATGCGGCAGCGGCAAGAAGTACAAGCAATGCCACGGCAAGCTGGCTTAAGCCGCTGTTAGTTGTTAGTTGTTAGTTGTTAGTTGTTAGTTGTTAGTTGTGATTGAGCCGCTCCCGATTTCCGGAGCGGCTTTTTTCTTTCGTTCTCCGCGCCGTAGTGCAACGACGGCCGGCCCCGTGCGTGGACGACCTCGCCGCGGATTCACTCGATGGGGACGGCCCCGCAGCGTAAAGGAATTGGCTATGGCCTGGATCATTCTGGTATTGGCGGGTTTGTTTGAAGTGGCGTGGGCGGTCGGACTGAAATACACCGACGGCTTCACGCGTTTGTTGCCGAGCGTGGCGACGCTGGCTGCGATGGCCGTCAGCGTCGGTCTGCTGGCGCTGGCGGTGAAGACCCTGCCGCTCAGTACCGCCTATGCCATCTGGACCGGCATCGGCGCCGTCGGCGCGGTCATCCTCGGCATCGTGCTGTTCCACGAATCAGCATCGCCGGCGCGGCTGGCCTGCCTGGCGCTGATCATCGTCGGCATCATCGGTTTGAAAGTGGTTTCACCGGAATGACAACATGACAAAGAAAGCAAGCATGCGCTTCCCGATAACTCCGTTCCGCTTTCTTGTGGCCTCGGCTTTGCTGGTGACGCTGGCGGCGTGCGGCAGCGCCCCGGTAGCGACGACGGAGGCTTCCGCCTTGGCCGTGCGTCAGGATGCACCGCCGCGTGCCGCCTTGCTGGCGGCGGCCGAAACCGAATGGTCGTTTTTCGATCGCCAGCAGATCGACATGCGCGGCGAATTCCTCAGCGCCCCACGCCTGGGTTTGCTGGAAGATGAAGGCGAGGCGGTGCAGCGCGTAGGCATGTACTGGCAGTCGGTGGGCAAGTCCCTCACCGGCGCCGATACGCAGCAAGCCTGGTCGGCGGCGTTCATTTCCTACCTGATGCAGGCGGCGGGGATTTCTTCTGATGACTTCCTGCCCAGCGACGTGCACTTCAACTACCTGAGTTATCTCAAGGCGCGCCAGAGCCTGCCGGCGCCGCTGTTCGTGCTGCGTCCGGCGGCGACCGAACCGATCGCACCGGGCGACCTGATCTGCGCACCGCGCGACAGCAACCAGGCCGCCACGCTGGACGACATCCGGCCGGGTTTGCCGGGACATTGCGATCTTGTCTACGAAATCCATCCCGAGCGCGGCTGGGCCGGCGTGATCGGCGGCAACGTCTTCAATTCGGTGTCGGAGTCGCTGATTCCCATCGACGCCAATGCACGGCTGCTGCCGCTGGCGCGACGCCCCTGGTTCGTGGTCGCCAAGAATCTGATGCCGTAAAAATATTCCGGTCATCCGATCCGATTACAATAACGCTCTCCCGCATTCCCTTTCACCTTTAACGCTGACTAGACAACCATGGCCGTCAATTCTCCTCTTCCCGTTTCCGCCGATCTGAAACCCGTTGCCGGCATCGAGCTGGGCTACGCCGAAGCCGGCGTGCGCAAGGCCAACCGCAAGGATTTGCTGGTCATGAAACTGGCGCCGGGCGCCACCATCGCCGGCGTGTTTACGCTCAACCGTTTCTGCGCGGCGCCGGTGCAAGTCTGCAAGACGCATCTGGCGCAAGCCAGCGATGCCGCGCCTATCCGCGCGCTGGTGATCAACACCGGCAACGCCAACGCCGGCACCGGCGAAGAAGGCCTGGCGCGCGCCAACGACACCTGTGCCGAACTGGCGAACTTGCTCGGCCTGAAGCCGGAGCAAGTCCTGCCGTTCTCCACCGGCGTCATCCTCGAACCCCTGCCGGTCGACCGCATCAAGGCAGGCTTGCCTGCTGCGATCGCCAACCTGAAGACCGACAACTGGTTCGCCGCCGCCGAATCCATCATGACCACCGACACCCAGCCGAAAGCGGCCTCGCGCACGATCACCATCGGTGGCAAGAAAGTGGTCATGACCGGCATCAGCAAAGGCGCCGGCATGATCAAGCCGAACATGGCGACCATGCTCGGCTACCTGGCGTTCGACGCCAAAGTGCCGCAGGCGCTGCTGAACCAACTGGTCAAGGACGCCGCCGACCAGTCGTTCAACTGCATCACCATCGACGGCGACACCTCGACCAACGACTCCTTCATGCTGATCGCCACCGGCGCCGGCGAACTGGAAATCACCAGCGCCGACAGCGCCGAGTACAAGGAACTGGCCGCTGCCGTGAGCGCGCTGTCGCAGAACCTCGCACACCAGATCGTGCGCGACGGTGAAGGCGCCACCAAGTTCATCGAAGTCACCGTGGAAGACGGCAAGAGCGTCGATGAGTGCCGCAAGATCGCCTACTCGATCGGCCACTCGCCGCTGGTCAAGACGGCCTTCTTCGCCTCCGATCCGAATCTGGGCCGCATCCTGGCGGCGATCGGTTATGCCGGTGTCGACGATCTCGACGTCTCGAAACTGAACCTGTACCTGGACGACGTCTGGGTCGCCAAGAACGGCGGCCGTAATCCGGATTACAAGGAAGAAGACGGCCAGCGCGTCATGAAGAAGAGCGAGATCACGGTGCGCGTGAAGCTGGCGCGCGGTACGGCCAAGGCGTCGATCTGGACTTGCGACCTGTCCCACGAGTATGTCACCATCAACGCCGACTACCGCTCCTGAATTCGTTCATAAGCTGCTGCGCGACTCAATCCCGGCGCTGTGATGCCCGCCGTACGTCAGTACGGCTGCGCTTCTCGCACCGACCTTGAGCCGCTCGCTAAGCTTCTGAGCGAATTCAGAGCCTGAGATGTTTTTAGTTGAACGGCTCGCGGTTCTCACGAATTTTATTCACGCGCGGCGGATCGGGTTTCCGTCACAATGTGAAATTCCTTGATCCTCCTTGCCCCTTGTCATGACTCAATTAGATCAGTTTCTTCAGCGCGCCGAGGCCTTGCTGGCCCGTATCGAATCCATCCTGCCGCAGTCGGCGACGTCGGTGGAGTGGGACAAGGGCGTGGCGTTTCGCTGGCGCCGCCGCAATGGCAATAACGGCGGCGGTTACCTGCAGTCGGTTGGCCATATCTCCCACATCGCCTTGTCCGACCTGCATAACATCGGGCCGCAGAAGGAACAGATCGACCAGAACACCAAACAGTTCGTCGACGGCCGTCCGGCCAACAACGTGCTGCTGACCGGTGCGCGCGGCACCGGCAAGTCTTCGCTGATCAAGGCTTGCCTGAACCAGTACGCCGACCGGGGCCTGCGCCTGATCGAGGTGGACAAGGACGACCTGCACGACCTGCCCGACATCGTCGACCTGGTGTCGGCGCGTCCGGAACGCTTCATCATCTTCTGTGACGACTTGTCCTTCGAAGAAGGCGAGAGCGGCTACAAGGCGCTCAAGGTGGCGCTCGACGGCAGCATCGCCGCGCAGTCGGATAACGTGCTGATCTACGCGACTTCCAACCGCCGCCACCTGATGCCCGAGCGCATGTCGGACAACTCGACGTACACCCACACCGACGACGGCGACCTCCATCCCGGCGAAACCGTGGAAGAAAAGATCTCCCTGTCCGAGCGTTTCGGCCTGTGGGTGACCTTCTATCCGTTCAAGCAGGACGACTATCTTGAAATCGTGGCGCACTGGCTGCGTCATTTCGGCTGCGATGCGGCCCAGATTGAAGCAGCGCGCGGCGACGCCCTGCGCTGGGCCCTGCAGCGCAGCTCGCGCTCGGGTCGCGTGGCCTGGCAGTTCTCCAAGGATTACGCCGGAAAGCTCAAAGCCTGATGATACTTGCCAAGGAGGCAATGCCGCCGATCGACGTGGCCGTCGGTATCCTGATGAAGCCGAACGGTGACGTCCTGCTGGGGCAGCGTCCCGAAGGCAAGCCATACGCCGGTTACTGGGAGTTTCCCGGCGGGAAGGTCGAAGCCGGCGAGTCGGTGCTGGATGCGCTCAAGCGCGAGTTTCTGGAAGAACTGGGAATTGAAGTGGTGTCGGCCGAAGCTTGGTGCGGCGTGCAGCACATCTATCCGCATGCGCACGTGCGTTTGCATTTCTACATCAGCCGGGACTGGCGCGGTGAACCGCAAAGCCTTGAGGGGCAAGCGTTTGCGTGGCAGGGCAGCGTGGATGTCGCGCCGTTGCTGCCGGCCACGATTCCGTTGATCGAGTGGATCGATAAACTCCGGCTGCCGGTCTGACCGACGCGGGCTGGTCTATTGGACTGAGGAATTGTCCTCGTCCGGCTCCTGCGGCAGGTTGACGGCGGGGATGGCGTATTTTTCTTCGGCCCATGCGCCGAGATCGATCTGTTTGCAGCGGTCCGAGCAAAACGGCCGGTATTTGTTCTTTTCGGTCCATTCCACCTTGGTGCCGCAAGTGGGGCAGTCTACGATTGTTGCCATAACGTGTACCTGAGTTCTATCTGAATCGCTTGCTTAAAACCCGCACAATGCCAGTTCGAACGGCACTTCGCCTTCGAAAGGCTTGGGTTTCATGTCGCCGTCTTGGGAAGTGAAGCGCACCCACAGCATGTACTTGTTGGCCGAAATCTCGGGGATCGCGCCCATCTCTTCGTCGATCACCAGACGCAGCATCTGATAAATCTTCCCTTGCAGCATCTGCTGGTAACTTCCGCCTTCTGCGTTGATTTTGACCGGTTGTCCCGATTCCCGCAGCAGTCGCATGACGATGCCGACGGCGTCGAACAACGGCACCAGCGGTGCAAACCAGTTGGAAATATCGGTGAAACGCTGCTCCGCCGTGCGTTTTTGCCAGGCGTAGTAAGAAGGCAGGTCGAATTCGCAGGCGCCGCCCGGGATGATGGTGCGGCCGCGGATGCTCATGAGCCATTCGTTTTCGCGGATATTCTGGCCGGTCCGGCCTTGCGAGGCAGCCAAAGCGGCGCTGGCGCGGTCGACTTCGCTCAGGATGGCGTTGAGCATCTCGGCTTCGACATTGGGATTGGATTGGTAGGCCAGCAGGATTTGCTTCTGGCGTTCCAGTTCTTGCAGCAGATCGGATTTGAGGTCGGCGCGTCCAGCCACTTCGAGCATCTCGAAAATGGTGGAGAGGGCGACATGATGTTGCAGCGGGCTTTCCTGATGCAGGAAGAACACGAACTTCTCGTGCAAATCCTCCAACCGCAACAGCGTGCGAATACGCTCGTTGAAAGGGTATTCGTAAACGATCAAAGCTGCGTCCCTTTAAAGTTGAATCGGATTCGACAACGCGCTTTATGAATATGTCTTCAACAATTGCACAATTGCAGAATAGTGAAGAGAGTGAGGATATTGATAAAGCGCGCGTTCAATTTACGTGATTCTGACCCATGCAGAGGAAAATTACAAATGCCCATCGCGATTTGTTTTCGCCATGGCCAGATAGAGCGCGTGCAGGCGTTCGATTTGCGGCAGCAACGCAGCGGTGTCGCCATTGTTTTCGATGACGTCGTCGGCTGCTGCAAGCCGCTCTGCGCGCGTGGCCTGGGCCTTCATGATGGCCTCGACTTGCGCGCGCGTCATGCCATTGCGTTGCATGACGCGGGCGATCTGGACTTCTTCGCTGCAATCGACAACGAGGATGCGCGAGGTGCGTGTGCGCCATTGTTGGGACTCGACCAGCAGCGGTACCACAAAGATGAGGTAATCTCCGCGCGCCGCTTGCGCCGCGCGCGCGGTCTCGCTGCGGATCAGCGGATGCAGCACGGCCTCCAGCCGTTTGCGCGCGCCGGCGTCGGCGAATACATGGGCGCGCATGCGGGGGCGGTCCATGGCGCCGTCGGCGCCGATGAAGTCGTCGCCGAATGTTGCACGGATGGCGTCAATGGCGGCGCCGCCCGGTGTGGTCAGCTGATGGGCGATGGCGTCGGTGTCGATCAGTGCCGCACCGCGTTCGCCGAACAGGTCGGCGACAGTGGTCTTGCCGCTGCCGATGCCGCCGGTCAAGCCGATCGAAAATGGCGTTGCGCCGACGGTGGAAGAAATGTCGTTCATCAATGCAATTTGAATTAACGCCCTGAATCAGGGCTCGAACAGAAATAGAAATTTGCCGTACAGCAGCATCAGTACGCCGCCCAGCGCCAGGTACGGGCCGAACGGAATGGTCTGATCCTTGCTCTGCTTGCGCAGGAGCACCATGGCGATGCCGACCAGAGCGCCGACGCAGGACGCCAGCACCAGGATCAGCGGCAGCGCCTGCCAGCCCAGCCACGCGCCGAGCGCCGCCAGCAGCTTGAAGTCGCCGTAGCCCATGCCTTCCTTGCCTGTGGCCAGCCTGAAGATCCAGTAAATGCTCCAGAGTACAAGATAACCGGCCGCTGCGCCCATTACCGCATCGGCCAACGGGACAAAGACACCGTCGAGGTTGACCAGCAGGCCCAGCCACAGCAGCGGCAATGTCAGGCTGTCGGGCAGCAGCTGGGTGTGGGCGTCGATGAAGCCAAGCGCAATCAGGAAATAGACGAAGACCAGTGCGGCGACGCCTTCCAGGCCGAGGCCGAAATGCCAGGCCGTCAGCGCCGACAGCAGCGCGGTGAAGATTTCCACTGCCGGATAGCGGCGCGAGATGGCAGTGCGGCATGCGGCGCAACGTCCGCGCAGCAGCAGGTAGCCGAGTACGGGAATGTTGTGCCGGGCCGCAACGGGTGCTGCGCAATGCGGGCAAGCCGAGCGCGGCGTCCACAGGCTGTAGCGCTCGCCATGCGGCGGGATGCGGCCGGCTTCATAGGCGAGGTAGTTCTCGGCTTCGCGCTGCATCATCTGCGGCAGCCGGTGAATCACCACGTTGAGGAAGCTGCCGATCAGCAGTCCTGCGCAGGCGGCCAGCGCCGCCGCTGCGGCAGTGCCGCCGGCGGGCATGTCGGCAAGAGTCAGCAGGTCGAACATCAGATAACGGATCCCAGTTTGAAAATAGGCAGGTACATCGCAATCACCAGGCCGCCGATGACGACGCCCAATACCAGCATGATAAAGGGTTCCACCAGCGTGGAGAGGGAAGCGACCGCTTCGTCGACCTCGATTTCATAAAAATCGGCGACTTTGGCCAGCATCTGGTCGAGCGCGCCTGATTCCTCGCCGATGGCGACCATCTGCCCGACCAGTTCCGGGAAAAGTCCGGTGCTCTCGATCGCCGCCGCCAGGCTGGCGCCGTCGCCGACCTCGCGACCAATGGTGGCGGTGGCTTCGGCGTATACCGCGTTGGCCGCCGCGCCGCGCACAGATACGAGTGCATCGACCAGCGGCACGCCGGCGGCAAACAGTGTCGCCAGGGTACGGCTCCAGCGCGCCAGCGCCGCCTTGCGCACGATGTTGCCGACCACCGGCAGACGCAGCAGCCAGCGGTCGGCCCGGGCCTGCAAGGCGGGCGACCTGCGCCATGCCCGCAGTAGCCAGGCGCCCGCCCCGCCAAACGTCGCGACCAGCAGCCACCAGTATGCCGTCATGAAATCCGAGATGGCGATGACGATCAGCGTCGGCAGCGGCAACACTGCGCCGAAGCTGCCGAATACCTCCTTGAACGACGGCACCACCCAGATCATGATGATGGACGTCACCAGCACGGCGACCCCCACGATGGCGACCGGATAGACCAGCGCGGCGCGTACTTTGCTGCGTGTGGCCAGCGTTTTTTCCTTGTACTGGGCCAGGCGCGCCAACAATTCATCGAGCAGGCCTGCTTGTTCGCCTGCCGCCACCAGGTTGCAATACAGTGCATCGAACTGGCGCGGATGACGGCCGAAGGCCTGGTGCAGGCCGCTGCCGCCTTCCACGTCGGTGCGCAGTCCGGTCACCAGCCGCGCCAGCGCCGGATTGGCCTGGCCGCGCGCGACGATGTCGAACGCCTGCAGCAACGGCACCCCGGCCTTGAGCATGGTCGCCAGTTGCCGCGTGAACAGCGCGATGTCCTTCTCGCCGATGCGCTTGTCGCGCTGTACGCTTTTTTTGCGGATGGATGCCGCCTGGATGCCTTGGCGTCGCAGTATCGCGCCGACCAGCGCCGGACCGCCGGCGCGCATCTCGCCGCGTGCGGGTTTGCCTTGGCGATCGCGGCCCTCCCAGGCATAGAGCTCGTCGCGTGCCGTCGTCATGCAGAGGCGTCCGGTGACATTGTCACAGATTGGTGCATGCGAGAATCTCCTCCAGGCTGGTCAGGCCATCGCAGACTTTTTGCAGACCGGCCTGGCGCAGCGTGAGCACGCCTTCGCGCACCGCCTGCGCTTCGATGTCCGGCGCCGTGGCGTGCGCCAGAATCAGGGCTTCGATGGTCTCGCTGATCGGCATGACCTGGTAAATCCCGACGCGTCCCTTGTAGCCGGTGCCGCCGCAGCGGCGGCAACCGGCGGCGCGATGCGGGGTCCAGCCGCCGTTCAGGTCCGCCGCGCCGAAACCGGCTTCGCGCAGCGCCTGCACGGGGATGTCCGCCGGCTGCTTGCAAGCGCACAGCCTGCGCGCCAGTCGTTGCGCCGTGATCATGATCACCGACGAGGCCACGTTGAAGGCCGGCACGCCCATGTTCATCAGGCGCGTGAGCGTCGACGGCGCATCGTTGGTATGCAGCGTGGAAAACACCAGATGCCCGGTCTGCGCCGCCTTGACGGCGATGTCGGCGGTCTCGAGGTCGCGGATCTCGCCCACCATGATCACGTCCGGATCCTGGCGCAGGAAGGCGCGCAGCGCAACCGGAAAGGTCAGTCCGGCGCGCGGGTTGACGTTGACCTGATTGATGCCGGGCAGGCTGATTTCAGCCGGATCCTCGACCGTCGAAATATTCGTGCCGGGCTGGTTCAGGATGCTGAGGCAACTGTACAGCGACATCGTCTTGCCCGAACCGGTCGGGCCGGTCATCAGCACCATGCCGTAAGGCCGGCGGATCGCCTGCAGCAGCAGTTCCTTCTGTGCGGCGTCGTAGCCGAGCGTGTCGATGCCCAGTTGGGATCGGCTGGCGTCGAGGATGCGCATGACGATCTTCTCGCCGAACAGCGTCGGCAGCGTCGACACGCGGAAGTCGATGGCGCGCGTCGATGACAGCGCCAGCTTCATGCGGCCATCCTGCGGCACGCGCTTTTCGGCGATGTCGAGGCCTGAAATGATCTTGATGTGCGAAGCCAGCTTGTCCTTCATCGACAGCGGCGGCTCTACGATGTCGCGCAATTGGCCGTCGACGCGGAAGCGGATGCGGCAATGCTTCTCAAACGGTTCAAAATGCAGGTCCGAGGCGCCGAGGTTGATGGCGTCGAGCAGGATTTTTTGCAAGTAATTGACGGCGGAGACGTCGTCGAAGTCAGGGATGGGCGTAGAAGCGGAAGCAAGTGCAGAAGCGCGCTGGAGCATGGTGACGGTGCCGGCAAGAGTCTAGGGAACGACCGGCGTTGCACCGGCGTCTTGCTGGCATCGTCGTATCGGAACTGCATCGGGAGTGAACCTGACGCGACCGATGATGCGGCTTGCGTACCGCCTTGTAAATCGTAGCTATTCGGCTTTCGGCGCTTTTGCAGCGGATGGCGCGAACAGCTTGACCACCTTGATGGCCTGGTTCTGCACCTGGACGATTTCGATGATGCAGCCGGCGATGCGCACCGACACGTTGGCTTCGGGGATGTCGCGCAGCCATTCCAGCAGCAGGCCGTTGAGCGTCTTGGGACCGTCCAGCGGCAGGCTCAGGCCCAGGCGCTTGTTGATGTCGCGCAGGGTAGTGGCGCCTTCCAGCAGGCATTCGCCATCCTTGTTCCAGGCGAAGCTGTCGGCGCGCGCGGCGCCCGGCACCGAGGTGGTGAACTCGCCGATCATTTCCTCGATGATGTCTTCCAGCGTCACCAGGCCCTGCACTTCGCCGTATTCGTCGACGATGATGCCGAGGCGTTCGTGGTTTTCCTGGAAGTATTGCAGCTGCGTGAAGACGTCCGTGTCCTGCGGGATGAAATACGGCGCGCTCAGCAGCGCACGAATTTCTTCGCTGGTAATTTCCTCATCCTGGCTGAACAGCATGATCGCCTTTCGCACATGCAGGATGCCGACGATCTGGTTGATCTCGCCTTCATAGACCGGCAGCTTGTTGTGATAACAGGTCGCCAGCTGGTTGCGAATTTCATCGATGGAAACCGACAGGTTGAGCGCCTCGACCTGGGCGCGCGGCGTCATGACGTCTTCCACCGAAATCTTCTCGAGATCGAACAGGTTCAGCAGGATGCTCTTGTGCTTTTGCGGAATGAAGTTGCCGCCCTCGAGCACGATCGAGCGCAGCTCTTCCGGCGACAGGCGCTGGTCGTGGGAGCGGCCGCTGGCCTTGATATGGATGATGCGCAGGATCGTCGAGACGATGATGTTGACCACCCACAGCAGCGGCTTGGCCAGCGCCATCAGCGGCTTGAGGAAGAAGCCGGTAAACAGCGAGATGCGTTCCGGATAAGTCGCACCGATGATCTTGGGCACGATTTCGGCAAAGATGATCAGCAGGCCGGCCACGCAGGCGGTGGCGATGGTGATGACTTTTTCGTGGTTGCCGAAGGCGGCGATCGCCAGCGCGGTGACCAGCGCCGTTGCCAAAGCGTTGATCAGCGTATTGGCGATCAGGATCAGCGACAGCAGGCGGTCGGTGCGCTCAAGCAGCCACAGCAGCGTGATGGCGCGCTTGTTGCCATGCTTGGCTAGATGCCTGAGGCGATGCCGGTTGGCAGCCATCAGGGCGGTCTCGGTCATCGAAAAGAATGCCGAGCAAAGAATCAGAAGTGCCAGTGCAAGAATTTGCACCCATATGGGCACGGTATCCAAAGGGTCACCGTAAGGGAAGTTGATGTAGTCGCCTGCTCCGGCCACGGGTACAAGCCCGCTTCCGTGACGCAAACGAAGCTGGATTCTAACACCAATTCAGAGGGGGAACTGAGGGTGGACCTGCGACGCCTGCTGAAAAAACATGCGTCGTGAAACACGGGAAACCTGGTCGGGGTGAGAGGATTCGAACCTCCGGCCTCTACGTCCCGAACGTAGCGCTCTACCGGGCTAAGCTACACCCCGACGGTGGGTGTCTTGTCGTTGATCAGTGATTGCGGTCAACGGCGAACGTCGATAATTCTAGCAAAGAATTTTTGTACTTGCTATCCGGCAGCGACTTCACCGCGTCGGCTGCACGGCGTGCCGCTTTTTGCGCTTCCTGGCGGGTGTAATCGAGCGCACCCGAGCTCGTAATGGCAGCCAGGATCTCGTTGAAATGCTGCTCGTCGCCGTTCTCGATACAGCTGCGCACCAGTTCGCGTTGTTCTGCGGTGCCGTTTTCCATCAGATAGATCAGCGGCAAGGTCGGCTTGCCTTCGCGCAGGTCGTCGCCGACGTTCTTGCCGATTTCGGCGGCGTTGCCGGAATAGTCCAGCACGTCGTCGATCAGCTGGAAGGCGGTGCCCAGCGAACGGCCATATTCGCCGGCGGCTTCGATGCCGGCTTCGTCGGCGCCGGAAATCAGCGCACCCAGCTGGGCGGCGGCTTCGAACAATTTGGCGGTCTTGGAGCGGATCACGCGCAAGTAATCTTCTTCGTTGACGTCCGGATTGTGCATATTGAGCAATTGCAGCACTTCACCTTCGGCGATCACGTTGGTGGCGTCGGCGACGATTTGCATGACGCGGGCGTTGCCCACGGCCACCATCATCTGGAAGGCGCGCGAATAAAGGAAGTCGCCCACCAGCACCGAGGCGGCATTGCCGAACAGGGCATTGGCGGTTTCCTTGCCGCGGCGCAATGACGATTCGTCAACAACGTCGTCATGCAGCAGGGTCGCGGTGTGGATGAATTCGATCACCGCCGCCAGCGAGTGGTGAGCCGTGCCTTTATAAGCGTAGGCATTGGCGATCAGCAGCACCAGCACGGGCCGGATGCGCTTGCCGCCGGCGCTGATGATGTATTCGGAAACCTGGTTCACCAGCGGCACTTCGGAATAAAGTTGCTGGCGGATAACGGTATTGACCTCGCCCATGTCGGCAGCTATCGGGTCAATGAAGGAATTGGGCGTAGCGGTTTGGAGAGCGGCGGACAAGGCTGAACCTGTGAAAAATCAAGATTGCCGTGATTATACGATGACAAACGCGCTGCCACGTACCGCCGCGACTGTTTCGAATTGTGCTTTTCTTGCAGGAAATTGCCGTATTGCCATTTTCATCAGGTGTTGCACACGGAAGTCAAGAGCTTTTGACGGGCAGGCTAAGTCTATGTATAATTGGAGGTTTTCCCGATTCGAAAGCCGCTTTTCATGGGCCTCGCAGAGGAGAAAAAGAAAATTTATTCATTCATTTTCGATGAGGTTTCACATGTACGCGGTCATAAAAACCGGGGGCAAACAATATAAAGTTGTCGCTGGTGAAAAATTTAAAGTAGAACAGATACCGGCAGACATTGGCTCCCAAATCACTTTGGATCAAGTGCTCGCAGTGGGCGCAGGCGATACCGTTAAATTCGGTGCGCCATTGGTCGAGGGTGCAACGGTGCTGGTTACTGTCATAGCGCAGGGTCGCCACGACAAGGTCAAGATCTTCAAGATGCGTCGTCGTAAGCATTATCAGAAGCGTCAAGGCCATCGCCAGAACTACACCGAACTGCAAATCGTCTCGATCAACGCTTAACAGCGCAGGTCAAACTAGATACAAGGAGTCCTTAAATGGCACATAAAAAAGGCGGCGGCACTACGCGCAACGGCCGTGATTCAGAGTCGAAGCGACTCGGCGTCAAGGTCTATGGCGGCCAAGCGATCAACGCTGGCGGCATCATCATTCGTCAACGCGGCACCAAGGTTCATCCTGGTGAAAACGTTGGCATGGGCAAGGACCACACTCTGTTCGCATTGACAGAAGGTAAAGTCCAGTTCGTGATCAAGGGCGTTGCGAAGCGCCAGTACGTTACTGTTGTTGCAGCGGCTGCTTAAGTTTTTACTTGAGTCCTGCAATTCAGTGACTACATAGGGCGCAAGCCTTAGCAAAAGTTGTTTTAAGGCTCTGCCTCTGGTGGAGCCTTTTTTAGTTTCTAGCTGTCTGTTTTTGTATTCATCCTGCAGCGCGCAGGTCTGCCGTCCGGTGTCACCAACGTGACCAGCGTGAGCAACGGCGTGGCTGACGCGACTGTACTTGTAGCTCTAGGAATCTCTGCCTAAGCTACCCGTGTTCCGATCATGGCCCGTGTTCTTCTGGCGCCGCTGTCGTTCGGACACTGTCTCCGGCGAACGGTCTTCATTGATGCCCACCGCTTGCCCGGCTAAGTTTATTTTAAGCAGAGCTTCTTACTTTTAAGTTAGCGGTAACAATCATGAAGTTTATCGACGAAGCAAAGATCGAACTGATCGCGGGCGATGGCGGCAACGGCGTTGCCAGTTTTTGCCGTGAAAAATTCCGTCCGTTCGGTGGTCCCGACGGCGGCGACGGCGGCAAGGGCGGCAGCATCTGGGCCGTCGCCGACCGTAACGTCAACACCCTGATCGACTATCGCTATTCCAAGCTGCACAAGGCGCGCAACGGTGAAAACGGCCGCGGCTCGGATTGCTACGGCAAGGGCGCCGACGATATTTTCCTGCGCATGCCGGTAGGCACGCTGATCGTCGACCACAACACCGGCGAACATATTGCCGATTTGACCGAGCACGAGCAGGTTGTCCTGCTGGCGCAAGGCGGCGAAGGCGGCTGGGGCAACATCCATTTCAAGACGTCCACCAACCGCGCCCCGCGTCAAAAGACCGAAGGCAAGGAAGGCCAACGCCGCGAACTGAAGCTGGAGCTGAAGGTGCTGGCCGACGTCGGCCTGCTGGGTATGCCCAACGCCGGCAAGTCGACCTTCATCTCGGCTGTGTCCAACGCACGTCCGAAGATCGCCGACTATCCATTTACGACCCTGCATCCGAACCTGGGCGTGGTACGCGTGAGCCATGAAAAGAGCTTCGTGATCGCCGACATCCCGGGCCTGATCGAAGGCGCCGCCGATGGCGCCGGCCTGGGCGTGCAGTTCCTGCGCCACTTGCAGCGTACCGGTTTGCTGTTGCACATCGTCGATCTGGCGCCGTTTGAAGATACTGTCGATCCGGTCAAGGAAGCCAAGGCCATCGTCAAGGAATTGCAGAAGTACGACGATTCCCTGTTTGACAAGCCGCGCTGGCTGGTGCTCAACAAGCTCGACGTGGTGCCGGAAGCGGACCGCAAGAAGCGCGTCAAGGACTTCGTCAAGCGCTTCGGCTGGAAGGGGCCGGTGTTTGAAATCTCCGCGCTGACCCGCGACGGTTGCGAAGACCTGATCACCGAAATCTACGGCTACCTGGAAACCAAGCGTCACCAGGAACATCGCGCCGAAGAAACCCAGATGACCGAAGAAGCGCGCGGCATTTCCTCGATTGATCCGGATGATCCGCGTTTCAAGGTACTCGACTGATCGTCTGCCGGTCAATCTGCAAGTAAATCGTTTACTATCTTGTTCTCGATGCATGTCCGTCGACACCCATGGTGCTGCGGACATTTGAATTTTACGGCCCGGCCGATCTTCCTCCAACAACATGCATTCCGTCATACAACAAGCCAAGCGGCTGATCATCAAAGTCGGTTCCTCGCTCGTGACCAACGATGGCAAGGGGCTCGACAGCGCTGCCATCGCCATGTGGGCCGAGCAGATCGCGCATTTGCGCACGCTCGGCAAGGAAGTGGTGCTGGTCAGTTCCGGCGCGATCGCCGAAGGCATGCAGCGTCTCGGCTTCGATCGCCGTCCGACCGGCGTGCATGAATTGCAGGCCTGCGCTGCCGTCGGCCAGATGGGTCTGGCGCAAATCTACGAAACCAGTTTCCGCGCGCATCAGCTCGGGACCGCGCAGGTGCTGCTCACACACGCCGACCTGGCCGACCGCGAGCGTTACCTCAACGCACGCTCGACCTTGTTCACGCTGCTGCGTTTCGGCGTCGTGCCGATCATCAACGAGAACGACACCGTCGTTACCGATGAAATCAAATTCGGCGACAACGACACGCTTGGCGCATTGGTCGCCAACCTGATCGAAGCCGACGCGCTGATCATCCTGACCGACCAGCGCGGCTTGTACACGGCTGATCCGCGACGCGATCCCGACGCCCAGTTCGTACATGAAGCCAAGGCCGGCGATCTCACGCTGGAGGCCATGGCGGGCGGCGCCGGCAGCGGCATCGGTCGTGGCGGCATGCTCACCAAAATCCTCGCGGCCAAACGCGCCGCCACCTCGGGTGCGCACACCGTGATTGCCTGGGGGCGTGAAGAGAGCGTGCTGAGCCGCCTCGCCGCCGGCGAAGCCATCGGCACGCAATTAACGGCGCAGACCGCGCAACTGACTGCACGCAAGCAATGGATGGCCGATCATCTGCAGACGGCCGGTCGCGTGGTCCTGGACGACGGCGCCGTGCAGAAGCTCACGGCCGAAGGCAAGTCGCTGCTGCCGATTGGCGTCACGGAAGTGGCGGGCGAATTCGGTCGCGGCGATGTCATCACTTGCGTCGACGCAAGCGGCAAGCCTGTTGCGCGCGGCATCAGCAATTACGCCAGTTCGGATGCGCGCCGCATCGTGCGTCATCCTTCGTCGGAAATCCTCTCCATCCTCGGCTTTGTCGAAGAGTCCGAACTGATCCATCGCGACAACCTGGTGCTGGTATAAACCGGTAAATTCGCTGAAAAAACAAAAGGGGCGCAGTGTTCATCTGCGCCCCTTTTGCATTCTGCGTCGGCAGGACTTACTCTCTGGCAGGATCGATCGGACGATTTTCACGCAGGCGGTTGCTGATTTTTCTCAGATCACCGTCCAGTATGCCAACTTGACAGAAATAGCTCTTGTAGAGAGCCGCGTCCTGGCGATTGGCGCCGGCGTCCTTGATGCGTATCCATTTGTCGTGGCGCGAACGCGACCAGCTGCCATCGCTGCGGCCGAAGGCGTACTGCTTGATCTCGTAAGTTTCGCAGCGAATGCCTGAATAAATGATATTGGTGGCGCCGCCGCTGCTCTTGGTCACCATGATGTAGCGTACGACGTTGTCAGAGCCGATGCTCAGCGACTTGAGATCGACGTAGGATTTCGACGTCGTGGTCGGGCCGACGTAGAACTCGGCAAGATTCTCTGGCAGCGGCGCCGGGGGTAACTTGACGGCGATCTCTTGCCACGGCTTCTCTTCATCGTCGAATTCTTCGTCGAAGTTGCCCAGCTGTTGAGCGAAACTGAGCGTAGCCGAACACAACAGCAGACCTGCCGCCAGGGTGCGGACAAGTCGGTGCGGAGCAAAGATATTGCGGAAACGTTGGGACATGAAGATTCACTTAATGGTGGGCGGAGTGGCGGAGCCGCAAGGATCTGCCTGTGGGGCATTGCCGGGATGATCGGATGACGCGTGCTCGGTTTTGCCAGCGGCATCGGGGCGGCGATGTCCGGCATGCGGTCGCGCCAGGAAGCGCGACAGCTCCTTGAGCGCCTGCTGATAGACGTCGCGTTTGAACTCGATGACCACATCCAGCGGGACCCAATAGTCGTGCCAGCGCCATGCGTCGAACTCGGGATGCGAGGTCAGGCGCAGGTTGACGTCGCAATCGCGGCCGACCATGCGCAGCAGGAACCAGATCTGTTTTTGCCCACGATAATGGCCGCGGATTTCACGCTTGATGAAATGATCGGGCACCTCATAGCGCAGCCAGTCGCGCGTGCGACCGATGATCTTGACGTGTTCCGCCTTCAGGCCGATTTCTTCTTCGAGTTCGCGAAACATCGCCTGTTCGGGAGTTTCGCCATGTTTGATTCCGCCTTGTGGAAATTGCCACGAATGTTCTCTAACCCGCTTGCCCCACCAGACTTCATTCTGGGCATTGAGCAGGATGATGCCGACGTTCGGGCGGAAGCCTTCTCGATCCAGCATGGTGTACCTCAAAACTTTCTGCGGCAGGGCGTCCTCTCTTGCCCTATCCGGCCTCCGCTGGCAATTGCTCGATAATTGTCAGCACGCGCCTTTATCAAGCGCGGCAAAGACCGGCACATCGACGCGCGATGTGCATGAAACAGGGATCAAATGTGCAAAGAGTGGGCGCATCAGCCAGCTAATCCTTTAAAATTAGGTTGATTATAAACCTTCCTCTTTTAAAAAGAACTCATCGTCATGCGCGCCTCCCGATTTTTTATTTCCACCTTGAAAGAAGCTCCTTCCGACGCCGAAATCGTCAGCCACAAGCTGATGATGCGGGCCGGGATGATCAAGCGGCTCGGCTCCGGGATCTACACGTACATGCCGATGGGCCTGAAGGTAATCCGCAAGGTGGAAGCGATCGTGCGCGAGGAAATGAACCGTTCCGGCGCCATCGAATTGTTGATGCCGGTGGTGCAGCCGGCCGAGCTGTGGCAGGAAACCGGACGTTGGGACAAGATGGGCGCTGAGCTGATGCGCGTGAAGGATCGCCATGGCCGCGACTTCGCCATCCAGCCGACCTCCGAAGAAGTGGTTACCGACGTTGCTCGCACCGAGCTGCGCAGCTACAAGCAGTTGCCGGTCAACTTCTATCACATCCAGACCAAATTCCGCGACGAGCGCCGTCCGCGTTTCGGCCTGATGCGTGGCCGTGAATTCACCATGAAGGACGCCTACTCCTTCGACCGCGATATCGACGGCCTGAAAAAGTCCTACCAGGTCATGTACGACGCCTACGTGCGCATTTTCACGCGCTTCGGCCTGCAGTTCCGCGCCGTCGCGGCCGACAACGGCGCCATCGGCGGTTCGGGCTCGCATGAGTTCCACGTCATCGCCGCCACCGGCGAAGACGCGCTGGTGTATTGCCCTACGTCCGACTACGCCGCCAACATGGAAGCGGCCGAAGCAGTTGCCGTCAATGCCACGCGGGGCGCAGCCACAGAAGCGCTGACCAAGACCGCGACCCCGGGCAAGGCCAAGTGCGAAGCGGTGGCCGAGCTGCTCAAGCTGCCGCTGGAGCGCACCATCAAGTCCATCGTACTGACCGTCGAGAAGGAAAAGCCGGAAGACAAGGAAGTCTGGCTGCTGCTGCTGCGCGGCGATCACGAACTCAACGAAGTCAAGGCCGGCAAGATTCCCGGTCTGGCCAATTATCGTTTCGCCAACGAAGCCGAAATCGTCGAATGGTTCGGCACGCCACCGGGCTACCTCGGACCTATCGGCACCAAGAAGCCGGTCAAGGTCGTGGCCGACCGCACCGTCGCCAACATGAGCGATTTCGTCTGCGGCGCCAACGAAGCCGACTTCCACTTCACCGGCGCCAACTGGGGCCGCGATCTGCCGGAACCGGCCGTCGCCGATATCCGCAACGTGGTCGAAGGCGACGCGTCGCCGGATGGCAAGGGCGTGCTGGCAATCCAGCGCGGCATCGAAGTCGGCCACGTGTTCCAGCTCGGCACCGCGTATTCGGAATCAATGAAGGCGACTTATCTGGACGAAGCCGGCAAGCCGCAACCGCTGCAGATGGGTTGCTACGGCATCGGCGTCACGCGTATTCTGGGTGCCGCCATCGAGCAGAACTTCGATGACAAGGGCATCATCTGGCCGGCCACGCTGGCGCCGTTCGAAGTGGTGCTGTGCCCGATGGGCTACGACCGCAGCGAAGCGGTCAAGGCGGAGATCGACAAGCTGTACGACGCGCTGGTCGCAGCCGGGGTCGACGTCATCCTGGACGACCGCGGTGAACGTCCGGGCGCCATGTTTGCGGACTGGGAGCTGATCGGCGTGCCGCACCGCGTGGTCATCGGCGACCGCGGTCTCAAGGACGGCCAGATTGAATACCAGGGCCGTCGCGACACTGCAGCCACACCGGTGCCGCTGGCCGATGCTCTCGCCTTCATCCAAGGCAAGCTGGCCTGAACGGCATTCACCGCAACATGCGGTTGGTGCGTCAGGTCCTGATGCTGGCGTGTGGTGCGCAATGGCTGCTTGCCGTTGCCGCCCACGCCGGCAATCAAAAAGAAGAGCAACTGGCGGATTCGCTCCGCTCGGTGCTCGCGCAAGCGGTGGCGGACGCCCGTCCGCCGAAGCCGCAATTTTCCATCATCGAAGAACGCATCGCCTACCTCAACTGGCTGGGCGAGATGTCCGATCGCCTGCGCGAGACGATACCCGACCGGCGCGGTCGCCTGGAATTGCTGGAGAGCGCCTGGTATGAAGCGCGTCGCGCCGGACTCGATCCGGCCCTGGTACTGGGATTGATCCAGGTGGAATCGGCTTTCCGCAAATATGCGATCTCGTCGGCCGGCGCCACCGGCTACATGCAAGTGATGCCGTTCTGGACGCGCGTCATCGGCGATGGCGACCGCCGCAAGCTGTTCCACCTGCGCAGCAACCTGCGCTATGGCTGCGTAATCCTGCGGCTGTATCTGGATCAGGAGGGCGGCGATTATTTCATGGCGCTGGGACGTTACAACGGCAGTCGCGGCCAGGCTGATTATCCGAATGCGGTACTGAGCGCATGGAGGCGTTGGGAGTACGGCAATTCCGTGAGCGGAAATCCGCTCGCTCAAAAAGGAGAGGGGATCAGCGCCGAAACAATTCGGCGCTGATCCCCTCTGTCGGCGTCGCTAGTCCAGTCTGCCGGGTAAATCGTTTACAGCCAATCTTTTACAGCCAATCTCTTACTGTGTAGTCGCGGGTACGATCGTCACGTCCTTGCGCAGGATGCCGCCGGAGGGCGCGTTGCCTTCCACGTCGGTGGGGTTCTCAATGCGGCGCTGGCAATCGGCCTGGTCGCTGGCCGGCAAGGCCTTGCAACGATTTACCGCGTTGGAAGAATATTGTGTCTGCTGGCCGTCATTGAGCTTGCCCTGTTTGGCCTGCTGGTAAGCGGCGCCGGCTTCGCGCAGACAGGTGGCCTTGTCCTGGTTGGATTGGCCGCTGGTGCAAACGGCTTTTTCACGTTGATATTGCGCGTCGAGCTCGGAGTTGCTCTTGCCAGCAGCGAAAACACCGCCGGCAGTCAGGAGGCTCACTGCAGCGATGCTGATTGCTGCGGTTGTCTTGCGCAGGCCCGCGCGGGCCGGGTTGGGTTGAGGAAATGTCATGCCGAATCCTTTCAGGTTTACGTCCGTGCAGTCTAGACTCCGGCCCAAAACCCAAAGTTCAGCCGGCGACAGAGATATCGCTCTCCTGTAGGAATGCACTGTCGGCGCATGACCCGAATCGCATCCAAAAACAAAAACGCCCGCGCGTTGCGGGCGTTTTTGTTTTGCAAGCAAGTCTGCAAAAACCTGTATTGCCTATTTCAAATGGCCGGAAATCAGCTTGGTCATTTCAAACATCGATACCTGTTTCTTGCCGCCGAACACGACTTTCAACTTGTCGTCCGCGTCGATATTGCGCTTGTTCTCAGGGTTTTGCAGATTGTGTTTCTTGATGTATTCCCAGACCTTCTTGGTCACTTCCGTACGTGGCAGAGGTTTCGCGCCCACGACTTCAGCCAGCGCTGCGGACGGTGTCAGCGGCTTCATGAAGGCGGCGTTGGGAGTACGTTTGACGGCTGGTTTCTTTGCTGCCGGCTTGGCTGCTGCTTTTGGTGCGGCGGCCTTCTTTGGTGCGGCGGCTTTTGCTGCAGGCTTTGCTGCTGCTTTTGGTGCTGCCTTTTTCGGTGCTGCGACTGCTTTCTTCGGTGCTGCTTTCGGTGCTGCTTTTGCTACGGGCTTCTTCGCTGCGGCTGCGGGTTTTTTGGCTGTGGCCATCTGTAAGCCTCCTTAATAAGAGATCAAGCAAGGAAAGAGTTGAATGCGCAAATCACGCACCAGCAATAGTGGTGCGGTTTTCCCGGCGATGCAAGTGTTTTTTAGCGCTTTTCGGGGCGAAAACACGCTATAAGCAACGACGATTGCGAAAACCCGCTTTGCTCCTCTCAAAAAGCCGCCCGGCGCGGCTTTCGCGCTGCGCCGGGACACCCTCCAAAGTGGCCTCAGCGCATGCCCGGCATCATGCCTTTCATGCTGCGCATCATCTTCATCATGCCGCCGCCTTTGAGCTTCTTCATCATGGTCTGCATCTGGTCGAACTGGGCCAGCATGCGATTGACTTCCTGCACCTGCACACCGGCGCCGGCGGCGATGCGGCGCTTGCGCGTGGCCTTGATCAGTTCCGGCTTGGCGCGCTCTTGCAGCGTCATCGAGTTGATGATGCCTTCCATGCGGCGCACCTGCTTTTCAGCCTGGTCCATGTTGGTCTTGCCGGCGGCCTGCTGCATCTGGGCCGGCAGTTTGTCCAGCAGGCCGGCCATGCCACCCATCTTTTTCATCTGGCCGAGCTGGGCCTTGAAGTCGTTGAGGTCGAACTTGCCGCCGCCCTTGATCTTTTGGGCGAGGTCGTTTGCAGCAGCGACGTCGACGCCTTTGCGTGCTTCTTCGACCAGCGCCAGGATGTCGCCCATGCCGAGGATGCGATTGGCCATGCGGCTTGGATCGAAGGCTTCCAGGCCGTCGAGTTTTTCGGCCACGCCGGCGAACTTGATCGGCTTGCCGGTGATGTGGCGCACCGACAAGGCGGCGCCGCCGCGCGAGTCGCCGTCCAGCTTGGTCAGTACGATACCGGTCAGCGGCAGCGCGTCGCTGAAGGCCTTGGCGGTGTTGATGGCGTCCTGGCCGAGCATGGCGTCGACCACGAACAGGGTTTCGATCGGCTTGACGGCGGCGTGCACGGCGCTGATTTCCTGCATCATCGCTTCGTCGATGCCGAGACGGCCGGCGGTGTCGATGATCAGCACATCATGGAAATGGCGCTTGGCGTAATCGAGCGCGGCCAGGGCGATGTCGACTGGCTTGTCGGTGGTCTTGGTCGGGAAGAAGTCGGCGCCGGCTTGAGCGGTCACGGTTTCCAACTGGCCGATCGCGGCTGGACGGTAGACGTCGGCGGAGACGGTCAGGACCTTTTTCTTGGTGGTCTCGCGCAAGTACTTGGCGAGCTTGCCGACGGTGGTTGTTTTACCGGCGCCCTGCAGACCGGCCATCAGAATGATCGCCGGCGGTTGGGTGGCGAAGTTGAGCTGCGAGGCTGCCGGACCGAGGTCGGCACCCATCAGGCTGGCCAGCTCGCGCTGGACCACGCCGACCAGTGCCTGGCCCGGGGTCAGCGAACCGATGACTTCTTCGCCGAGAGCTCTTTCCTTGACCTTGGCGATGAACTCGCGCACTGCCGGCAGGGCGACGTCGGCCTCCAGCAGCGCCAGGCGCACTTCGCGCAGCATCTCGGCGGTATTGGATTCGGTCAGGCGCGCCTCGCCGCGCATGGTTTTGACGACTTTGGCAAGGCGTTGGGTGAGATTGTCGAGCATGATGAACCGTTATCTTGAAGAAATGGGTGCGGCCCGCGCCGGAAATTTCGGGTGAAAATCGTCCGGGCGAAAACCGCAGCGTAAGCAGCCATTTTACCCGATCGCACCGCCTCTCAGCGGCTATCCCTGCAGGCCCCTGAACAAGAGTAGGGGAAAGTACGGTATTGTTCTCGCTGCAGGATTTGTGTATACAGTGGCCTTGCACAGAATGAATGGACGGTTCTTCCCACGAGGAAGACGCATATCAACCCGCGGCGTACTTCGCTCGCGGCGCAAACATAACGACAGGAGAGAGAGATGCACAAGAAACTCATCGCGGCGGCTGCAGTCGCCATCATGGCGGCAGGCGCTTCCTTCAGCGCCGGCGCACAGGAAGTGATCCGCCTCGGCAACCTCAAATTCGCCCACTACGGCGCGGTGTCCTATATCAAGGAAATCGCCCCGAAATGCGGCATCAAGGTCGACGAAAAAGTCTTCGCCAAGGGTCCCGACGTGATGCAGGGCATCCTCGCCGGTGAACTCGACGTCGGCACCACCGCTTCGGAAGCCGCCATTTCGGGCCGCGCCAACGGCGCGCCGATCTATGTCGTGGCCGGTTTCGCCAAGGGCGGCGCGCGTCTGGTGGCAGGTAAGGATTCCAACATCAAGTCGGTCAAGGATCTGAAGGGCAAGAAAGTCGGCGTCACCCGCGGCGGTATCCATGAAGTGCTGCTCGACGCCGAACTCGGCCAGAACGGCCTGACTTCCAAGGACGTGACCATCGTCTACCTGGCGTTTGCCGACCTCAACCAGGCGCTGCTGGGCAAGAACATCGACGCCATGATGCAGAGCGAGCCGCAATCCTCGCAGGCGATCAACAAGGGCTACGGCGTCGAAGTCATGAAGCCGTACGACACCCCGATCGGCGAACCGGTGCGCACCATGGTGATGACCGAGAAGTTCTACAAAGAGAAGCGTCCGCTGGCCGAGAAGTTCATGCGCTGTTTCCTGGAGGCGACCAAGACCTTTATCGACAACAAGGAAACCGCCGAGAAATACGTGCGTGAAGTGATCTTCAAGAACCAGATCACCAAGGAAGACTTCTACGACGCCATCGGCAATTCTCCATACGCCTATGACATCACCGCCGAGCATATCCAGATCACCACCGACACCATGGCCAAGTACGGCACTGGCAAGATGGCCAAGCCGCCGGTCGCCAAGGATTGGGTGAAAACCGATCTGCTGGAGCAAGCCAAGAAGAGCATGAACCTGAAGTAATTCGTCAAGTAACAAGGAAACAGCGATGGCAAAACAAAAAATTGGGGGAGCCCTGGAGGGATTGCTGGTGCCGGTGGCGGTGATCGCCATCTGGCAGGCGGCGTCTTCGCTGGGCTGGATTAATCCGCTGGTTTTGCCGTCGCCGTGGGCGGTGGTGCACAAGTGGTTCGAGTACGCCGCACCGCTGAAACCATATGATCCCGCCGAGGGCAGCTGGCTGGCCTGGCTGTTCTCCGGCGAGCTGTTGATGGACGCCCTCGGCAGCCTGTATCGCGTGGTGGTCGGTTTCCTGATCGGCGCCGGGCTGGCCTTGCCGCTGGGTTTGCTGATGGGCTCCAGCCAGCGCGTCTACGGGTTGATGAACCTGACGGTGCAGGTGATCCGTCCGATTCCGCCGATCGCCTACATCCCGCTGGCGATCCTGTGGTTCGGGCTGGGTAATCCGCCGGCGCTGTTCCTGATTTCTCTGGGCGCGTTCTTCCCGGTGCTGATGAACACCATCGCCGGCGTGCGTCAGGTCGACAGCATCTACCTGCGCGCTGCGCGCAACCTCGGCGCCAGCCAGCGCACGCTGTTCGTGCGCGTGATGCTGCCGGCTGCGGTGCCCTACATCCTGTCGGGCGTGCGCATCGGCATCGGCACCGCCTTCATCGTGGTGATCGTGGCCGAAATGATCGCGGTCAGCAACGGCCTCGGTTTCCGCATCATGGAAGCACGCGAATACTTCTGGTCCGACAAGATCATCGCCGGCATGATCACCATCGGCCTGCTCGGCCTGGCGATCGACCTCGGCATGAGCCGCCTGAACAATTACATGCTGCGCTGGCATCGCGGACTGGAGAGCTGACATGAACGCATCCCAAATCGTCATTGCCGGCGTCAACAAGGTTTTCAAAAGCGACGAGCGCGAAGTGGTGGCCTTGAAGGACATCAATCTCGACATCCCGGACGGCCAGTTCGTCTGTCTGCTCGGCCCGTCGGGTTGCGGCAAGTCGACCTTGCTCAACGCCATCGCCGGCTTCGCCCTGCCCAGCAGCGGCAGCATTACCACCGACGGCAAACTGGTCACCGAGCCGGGACCGGATCGCGGCATGGTCTTTCAGGAGTACGCGCTGTTCCCCTGGATGACGGTCGAGCAGAACGTCGCCTTCGGCCTTGAAATCAAGGGCGTCGGCAAGGCTGAGATCCAGGCGCGCGTGACGCAGTTGCTGGACAAGCTGGGCCTGATCGATTTCCGCAGCCGTTTCCCCAAGGACCTGTCCGGCGGCATGCGCCAACGCGTGGCGATTGCCCGCGTGCTGGCGCTGGATTCGCCGATCATGCTGATGGATGAGCCGTTCGGCGCGCTCGACGCCCTGACGCGGCGCAATTTGCAGGACGAGTTGCTGCGCATCTGGGACGAGTTCAAGAAGACCATCGTCTTCGTCACCCACAGCATCGAAGAAGCCATCTACCTGGCCGACCGCATCGTCGTCATGACCTATCGTCCCGGCACCATCAAGCGCGACATCACAGTCACGCTGCCACGCCTGCGCGATCCGGCCGACCCCGAGTTCAACGCCTTGAAGCGCGAACTCGGCCAACTGGTCATGGAAGAGCAGCAGCGCCATCACCACGACGAGATGCGCGCCGCCGCCGTCGACTGAGCATTGTTTTTTGCTGTTTTGCCCCCACTCTATTGTTTCGTGCCAACGCAATAGAGCGGGGTCGCATTTGCCTTCCGGTAAGTGCGCCAGGCTCTCTTCGGCGCTTTTTTGCCGCCCCTCCCGCAGTCAGCGAAGTGACGACATGGTGTAAACTTAGTCGATGCAAACTTATTTTTTCATTCTGGCTGCGCTCCTCTATCTGGGCTGTGCCTTCCTGCCTTCCGAGCGGCGCCTGCCGATTTCACTCGGGACGGTGATCGGATGGCTGCTGCACGGCGGCGCCCTGGTCTACGACATGTTTGCGCCCGACGCCGTGCGCGTCGGATTTGCGGTGATGCTGTCGGCCACGATGTGGGTCTCGGTGGCGGCTTACTGGCTTGAAAACCGCAACTTCTCGCTCGACAGCCTGCGCGTGCTGGTGCTGCCGGTGGCGGCCGTGGCGGTGATTTTGCCGAGCGTATTTCCAGGCAACATGGTCGAGCTGGCAGGCAAGTCGGACTGGTTCCTGTGGCACATCGCGATTTCCATCCTGGCCTACAGCACGCTGACCATCGCGGCCTTCCACGCCGTGCTGATGGTGCTGCAGGAGTCGCGCCTGCATACGCGACCCGGACCGGCCCGCTCGGGCTGGTTCTCGATCGCACTGGACCGCCTGCCGGCGCTGCTGACGATGGAAAAGATCCTGTTTCGCCTGATCGCATTCGGTTTCGTTTTGTTGACCCTGACGGTGCTGTCGGGCGTCGTGTTTTCCGAGCAGTTGTTCCAGAAGGCGTTCCGGTGGGATCACAAGACGATCTTCACCTTGTTGTCCTGGGGCCTGTTCGGTTTATTGCTGGCGGGACGCAAATGGCAAGGCTGGCGCGGTCGCACCGCGCTCAGTTTCACCCTCGCCGGGTTTGCCATTTTGCTGCTCGCCTATGTCGGCAGTCGCTTCGTGCTTGAAGTCGTGCTGCATCGGATACTCGTATGAAATATCTCATTTGGCTGATAGTCGCCCTGGCGGTCGTGGTTTGGTTCCAGCGCGCCAAAAAATCCATGGCGGCTGGCGCCGCCTCTTCTCCAGACCGGGAAGGCGCGCGCCGCAATCCGTTCGCGCGCAAGCGCAGCGAGCCTCAGCAGCAGATTGAGGCCATGGTGCAATGTGCGCATTGCGGCATCCATTTTCCGGCGTCGGAGTCCATCAGCAACGCTGCCGGCACCGTGTTTTGCAGCGAAGAACACCTGCGTCTGGCCTCGTCCTGAGATGAACATGCCGGCGCCGGTCCTGGACATCGAAGCCGACGGCTGGTGCGGACAGGCGCACCGCCAGCCGTCGCCCAACTTTGACGCGCGCGCCGAGGGCGTGGCGGCAGAGCTGCTGGTGATCCACAACATCAGCTTGCCGCCGGGCCAGTTTGGCGGACCGTTCATCGGCGATCTGTTCTGCAACCGGCTGGATTGCGACGCCCATCCGTATTTCGATCAATTACGCCCCTTGCGGGTGTCGGCCCATTTCGTCATCCAGCGCGACGGCGCTCTGATCCAGTTCGTCTCGGCCAATGACCGGGCCTGGCATGCCGGCGTGTCCAGCTTCCATGGACGAGAGCGCTGCAACGACTTTTCCATCGGCATCGAGCTCGAGGGAACCGACTTCGAGCCCTTCACCGACCTTCAGTACGAAGTGTTGGCGACGCTCACCGACGCCCTGCGCCGACGGTATCCGCTGACCGATGTGGCCGGTCATGAGCACATCGCTCCCGGTCGCAAGACCGACCCCGGTCCATTTTTCGACTGGGCGAGATTCCGGAAAAATTTCCATTGCCTTGCAGAACAAGCGCAATTGCGCTTCCCTGCTGGGGGCGGCGGAAGTCAAGCGTAAAACATATAAAAATATCCAGAAATAGCGGTTGCATCTGACGATTGCAGACACTAGAATTAGTCTCAATCATTCCTTTGGAACTAGATGTAGTGTTTTTGGTAAGTAAATCTTTAATCGTTCTTTGGGTTGGAAGTAGCTGTTCTCGGTTCGTCGCGGCATGTACATGGCGCCGGATCAGGCTCTCAACAGGGGCCGGGCAGGTTCAGCAGGTCAGGGCTTCATGGTTGGGCTTCATTGCGGGTGACGGGTCTTGAGGCAAGCAACAATTCAAACGATGTCTCGGCAGTCCTCTCATCTCAGGTTTTCTCAGATTTTATTAACGGTTCGGAACAGGTAGCAACCAGGCGGCTGCACACAGGCAGCGGCATTGGTGTTGTCCTGTTCCCGGTATTTCGTGAACCTCTCTCCGTTTCAGTATCTATATAGAGAGAAGGTTCTATTGGCAACGCGGGCAGTTTTGCTGTCCATCAATCACAGTTTTAGGAGGCTCAGTGCGCTCTACTCAAGAAATTTCCGCTAAATCCCCAACAGATTTTGGCGTCATCCCCGCCGCAGGCAATCATGACGAAGCCACCTCGTCGCAATTGATCAAGCCGGCTTCCGGTCTGGGCGAATACAGAATCATCCGCCGCAACGGCGCGGTGGTCGGTTTTGAACCATCGAAAATCTCGATCGCGGTGACCAAGGCGTTTCTCGCCGTCAACGGCGGCCAGGGTGCGGCATCGGCGCGCGTGCGCGAAATGGTCGAGCAACTGACTACCAGCGTCGTCTCGGCCCTGGTGCGTCGCCAGCCGACCGGCGGCACCTTCCATATTGAAGACATCCAGGACCAGGTTGAACTGGCCCTGATGCGTTCCGGCGAACACGACGTCGCCCGCGCTTACGTGCTGTACCGCGCCAAGCGCATGGAAGAGCGCGCCCAGCAACAAGGCAGCGCCGCCAAGACCGATTTCGCCGCACCGCAATTGCACGTGGTGGAAGACGGCCAGAGCCGTCTGCTGGACCTCGACGAAGTTCGCACCCTGATCACCGCCGCCTGCGTCGGCCTGGAAAAACACGTTGACGCCGACGCCATCCTGGCTGAAACGGTCAAGAACCTGTACGACGGCGTGCCGGTGGAAGAGCTGCACAAGTCGGCCATCCTGGCTGCCCGCGCGCTGATGGAAAAAGACCCGGCCTACAGCCAGGTCACCGCACGCCTGCTGATGCACACGATCCGTAAAGAAGTGTTCGGCAAGGAAGTGGCGCAAGCCGATGCACCGGCCGAGTACCTCGACTACTTCGCCAAGTACATCAAGAAGGGCATCGCCGCCGACCTGCTCGACTCCAAGCTGGCCCAGTTCGACCTGGTCAAGCTGGCCGAGGCCATCAAGCCTGAGCGCGACCTGCAATTCGGCTACCTCGGCCTGCAAACTTTGTACGACCGCTACTTCCTGCACATCCAGGGCACCCGCATCGAAATGCCGCAAGCGTTCTACATGCGCGTCGCGATGGGCCTGTCGTTGAACGAAATCAACCGCGAAGAACGCACTATCGAGTTTTACAACCTGCTGTCTTCGTTCGACTTCATGAGCTCGACCCCGACCCTGTTCAACTCGGGCACCCTGCGTTCGCAACTGTCGTCGTGCTACCTGACCACCGTTGCCGATGATCTGGACGGCATCTACGAAGCCATCAAGGAAAACGCATTGCTGGCCAAGTACGCCGGTGGCCTGGGCAACGACTGGACCCCGGTCCGCTCGCTGGGCGCGCACATCAAGGGCACCAACGGCAAGTCGCAAGGCGTGGTGCCGTTCCTGAAAGTGGTCAACGACACCGCCGTGGCGGTCAACCAGGGCGGCAAGCGCAAGGGCGCAGTTTGCGCCTACCTGGAAACCTGGCACATGGATATCGAGGAATTCCTCGACCTGCGTAAAAATACCGGCGATGACCGCCGCCGTACGCATGACATGAACACCGCCAACTGGATTCCCGACCTGTTCATGAAGCGCGTCATGGAAAAGGGCGACTGGACCCTGTTCTCGCCATCCGATGCGCCCGACCTGCACGACAAGTTCGGCAAGGCCTTCGAAGAAGCCTACACTGGCTACGAAGCCAAGGCTGCACGCGGCGAACTGAAGCTGTTCAAGAAGATTGCCGCACTGGATCTGTGGCGCAAGATGCTGTCGATGCTGTTCGAAACCGGTCACCCATGGATCACCTTCAAGGACCCATGCAACATCCGTTCGCCGCAGCAACACGTCGGCGTGGTCCACAGCTCGAACCTGTGCACCGAGATCACCCTGAACACCAACGAATCCGAAATCGCCGTCTGCAACCTGGGTTCGGTCAACATGCCGGCCCACCTGGTCAACGGTGAAATCGACCACGCCAAGCTGCAAAAGACCATCCGCACTGCCATGCGCATGCTCGACAACGTGATCGACATCAACTACTACGCGGTCAAGAAGGCGCGTGACTCGAATCTGCGCCACCGTCCGGTCGGCCTGGGCATCATGGGCTTCCAGGACTGCCTGCACATGAAGCGCGTGCCTTACGCATCGATGGACGCGGTGGAATTCGCCGACCGTTCGATGGAAGCCGTCTGCTACTACGCTTACTGGGCATCGACCGAGCTGGCGGAAGAGCGCGGCCGTTACAGCTCCTACCGCGGTTCGCTGTGGGATCGCGGCATCCTGCCGCAAGATTCCCTGAAGTTGCTGGCGCAGGAACGCGGCGGCTACCTGGAAGCGGACATGTCCGAAACGCTGGACTGGTCGGCACTGCGTTCGCGCATTTCAGAGTTCGGCATGCGCAACTCGAACTGCGTGGCGATCGCACCGACGGCAACGATTTCTAACATCATCGGCGTGTCGGCCTGCATCGAACCGACTTACCAGAACCTGTATGTGAAGTCGAACCTGTCCGGCGAATTCACCGAAATCAACGAGTACCTGGTACGTGACCTGAAGGCCCGCGGCCTGTGGGATGAAGTCATGATTTCCGACCTGAAGTACTTTGACGGCAGCCTGGCCAAGATCGACCGCATCCCACAAGACCTGCGCGACATCTACGCCACCGCCTTCGAAGTCGAGCCCTCCTGGCTGGTGGAAGCAGCATCCCGCCGTCAGAAATGGATCGACCAGGCGCAATCGCTGAACATCTACATGGCCGGCGCCTCGGGCAAGCGCCTGGACGAAACTTACAAGCTGGCATGGTTGCGCGGCCTGAAGACCACGTACTACCTCCGCACCATCGGCGCGACACATACCGAGAAGTCGACTTCCAAGACCGGCGCGTTGAACGCGGTGGCGGTGGACGGCGGCGTCAGCCACAGTGCAGCGGCGGCGGCAACAGCTGCACCGGCCTCGATGACGGCGTCTGCCGCCAGCATGGCAACCGTGGCGGCGGCAGAAGTCGAAGCCGACGGCGAAGCATGCTACCTGCGTCCCGGCGATGATGGTTTCGAAGAGTGCGAAGCTTGCCAGTAATCAAAACGCAGTAACTACAGGCAACCGCCGCCGGCAAGTCCGGCGGCAGTCTTCTCCGGAAGATGAACGAGCCGCCTGAATCAATGTCATAAGTCACATCCCGGCCGCGCCGGGACGTCAAAAGTAAATAAAGTAAAGGATCAAAAAATGCTCTCTTGGGATGATGAAGTGAAGGCGACGCCGGCACCATCCGCGCCACGCGCCTCGCAAACGCCTCAGCCTCAATTGCAATCGGCCGCCGCAAATGCACGTCCGCAGTTTTCCGACGTGGCCCTGAATCCTGCTCTGGTTACCAAAGACGAAGCGCCGGTTGATGTGACCCGCCGCGTCAACGCCGCCGACAAGCGCATCATCAACGGTCACACCGACGTCAATCAGCTGGTGCCGTTCAAATACAAATGGGCCTGGGACAAGTACCTGGCCGGCTGCGCCAACCACTGGATGCCGCAGGAAATCAACATGCAGCGCGACATCGAACTGTGGAAAGATCCGAACGGCCTGACCGAAGACGAACGCCGTCTGGTCAAGCGCAACCTCGGCTTCTTCGTCACCGCCGACTCGCTCGCCGCCAACAACATCGTGCTGGGCACCTACCGCCACATCACCGCGCCGGAATGCCGTCAGTACCTGCTGCGCCAGGCGTTCGAAGAAGCGATCCACACCCACGCCTACCAGTACATCGTCGAGTCGCTGGGGCTGGATGAAGCGGAAATCTTCAACGCCTATCACGAGGTGAAGTCGATCCGCGACAAGGACGAGTTCCTGATCCCGTTCATCAACACGCTGACCGATCCGCAGTTCACTACCGGCACCACCGAGAACGACCAGAAGCTGCTGAAGTCGCTGATCGTTTTCGCGTGCATCATGGAAGGCCTGTTCTTCTACGTCGGCTTCACGCAGATCCTTGCGCTGGGTCGCCAGAACAAGATGATGGGCGCCGCCGAACAGTATCAATACATCCTGCGCGATGAATCGATGCACTGCAATTTCGGGATCGATCTGATCAACACGGTGAAGATGGAGAACCCGCATTTGTGGACGCCGGAATTCAGAAACGAAATTAAATCGTTGTTTTTAAGCGCCGTAGAGTTGGAATATCGTTACGCAGAGGATACAATGCCGCGAGGCGTGCTAGGTTTGAATGCGCCGATGTTCAAAGGCTACTTACGGTTCATCGCTAATCGTCGCGCACAGCAAATCGGACTTGATCCGCTGTTCGCGCAAGAAGAAAATCCGTTTCCGTGGATGAGCGAGATGATCGATTTGAAGAAGGAGCGCAACTTCTTTGAAACCAGAGTCATCGAGTATCAAACCGGAGGCGCGCTTAACTGGGAATGATGTGCCCATCTCGTCAATGCTCTTCAGCGAGATCTGTGAGGCACTCAGCGGTCGGATAGCTTGCAAGATATCCGACTGCCAAAAACGGAAGGCTTTCACCAAATTTAATGAACAGTAAAAGACCGAAACGATCTTCTCTGTTATCGCCGCTTGACCCGATCAAATCGGGTCAGGCGGCTTTTCCTTTGAAAAACCTGAAGGTTTTTCGGGAATCGTATTCCTGACGCTAGCGTGTAATCCGCTGGCGTTTTTTTTGGTTGTGGCGTTCGCGAAGGCGCGAAACAAGGCTCTGAGCCCCTGAACAAGCGGGGCAGAGGCCCAGCCAAGATAGCTGAAGTGCTGCATACATGAGGGGATGCAGCAGTTCAGCTGGTGCCGAATTCATTAGCGCAAGCAGAAGCTTGCTTGTGCCGATGAATAATCCGCCTGCATCATCGCGATGGTACAGACGGGTTTCTTAAATCAAGCTTGATTTTTTCCATCACGTGAAGAAGGAGAAACAAAATGGCAACAGCAGCAAAGAAACCAGCAGCCAAGAAGCCGGCTGCAAAGAAACCAGCGGTCGCCGCTAAGAAGCCGGTTGCAGCCAAGAAGGCAGCAGCTCCTAAGAAGGCAGTCGCCGCCAAGAAGCCAGTAGCTAAGGCAGCAGCAAAGCCAGTGGCAAAGAAAGCAGCAGCTCCTAAAAAAGCAGTTGCAGCCAAGAAGCCAGTAGCGAAGAAGGCAGTTGCAGCGAAGAAGCCAGTCGCCAAGAAGGCAGTCGCAGCGAAGAAGCCGGTAGCAGCGAAGAAGCCAGTGGCGAAGAAAGCAGCAGCTCCTAAGAAAGCAGTTGCAGCCAAGAAGCCAGTAGCGAAGAAGGCCGTCGCCGCTAAAAAGCCAGTCGCCAAGAAAGCAGTCGCAGCGAAGAAGCCAGTCGCAGCGAAGAAGCCAGTGGCGAAGAAGGCAGCAGCTCCTAAGAAGGCAGTTGCAGCGAAGAAGCCAGTCGCGAAGAAGGCAGTCGCCAAGCCAGCGGCTAAGAAGCCAGCCGCCAAGCCAGCTGCAAAGCCGGCCGTCAAGGCAGCCGCTAAGCCAGCAGCGAAGAAGCCAGTCGCCAAGAAGGCAGCTGCTAAGCCTGCGGCTAAAAAGCCGGCAGCTAAGCCAGCCGCTGCAGCAGCTCCTGCTGTGAAGACTGTGCTGAACCCGGCAGCAGCTTGGCCGTTCCCAACAGGCACAACACGTCCTTAATCGGACCTGGCCTGGCGCCTGAGTAATCAGGTGCAAAAATACCGCTGTGTGATTCGTTCATGCAGCGGTTTTTTTTCGCCCGTCTCAACGCGTTGGCGTGCTTGCTTTAGTCTTTATTAATTATTCGCCGTCCCCACATAGGGAAAACGGCTGCATGGTTTAGTATGTGCACCAGAGGGCCTCCGCAGGACGGAGATCGCGTAAACAAGTAAGCAGCTTCTTATGGAGAGTGACCGTGTTGCATAGCATTTTCATGTTGATCGTTGACGCCATCGCCAGCGTGCTCGCCGGGGTGCTGTTGCTGCGTTTCTGGATGCAGGTGGTGCAGGTGCGCCCGCCGGCTTCGGTGGGGCAGTTCGTGTTCCAGTTGTCGGACTGGTTGGTCAAGCCCTTGCGCAGGATCCTGCCGGGCGTCGGCGGCTATGACTGGGCCAGCCTGGTCGGCGCTTTCCTGGTCGTGCTGCTGTCGATCATCGCGGCGCTGGGATTTGCCTCGGGGTTTGATTTTCAGCCCATCATTCTGTTGTCGCTGGTGCGCTTCTTCCAATGGATCTTTTACGGTTTCATGGCCACGCTGATCATCGAAGCGATCTTCAGCTGGGTCAATCCGTATGCGCCGCTGGCGCCGTTCGTGCGCGCGTTGAATGAGCCTTTGCTGCGTCCGCTGCGCAAGGTCCTGCCGCTGATCGGCAACGTCGACTTGTCGCCGCTGGCGGCGTTGATCCTGCTGCAGATTGCGGTGCGCCTGGTCAGCACCCTGATCCTGTCGATCGGATAACGCCAAGTCTGATCTGATGCCAGACACATCAGAAACAACAAAGCCGGCATGGGAAACCATCGCCGGCTTTGTTGTTTCTGCCTTCTTGTCTGGTCCGGCTATTTCTTTTTTGCAGCCCACTGTTGCAACGCCTGCAGCGTATTTTCGACGTGCTTGTCCGGATTCATGCTGCTGTATTCGTACAGGATGGCATGGTCCGGTGTGATGACGTAGGACGTGCGGCTGGCATAGTCCGACTTGATCATCATCACGGCGTCATAGGATTTCATGATCTTCTTGTCGGTGTCGGCGGCCACCGCGAACTTGCTGCGACATTCGCTCACGGAGAACTTGTTGAGCGTTTCGATCTTGTCGTTGGAGACGCCGATCACCGTGGCGCCGAGCGCTTTGTAGCGATCGATGGCATCGGCGAACAAATGGGCTTCAATGGTGCAGCCGGTGGTGAACGCGGCCGGGTAGAAGTAGAGCACCACCGGGCCCTTCTTGAGCGCGTCGGCCAGCGAGAATGTCGATACCTGGCCACCGAGCGAAGCCTGCGCCGTGAAGTCCGGCGCCTTGTCGCCAGCTTTCAGCGCTGCCATGGCGCCGGACGTCGCCAGCAGGAATGCCGCACATGAGACGAGGAGTGTGGAAATGAGGCGTTTCATGTTCAATCCTTCACTGAGCGGCGTGCCGATGGCGACGCGGGGTAAGATCAGACGAAGCGGTAGCCGAAGGCCTTGTGGAAACGGTCGTCGATTTCAGCCAGGGTAGGGGCGTGGTTCTGCGGTCCTTGCGACGCGATCTTGATCGAACCCATCAGGCTGGACAGGCGGCCGATGGTGGCCCAGTCCATGCCCTTTTCCAGGCCGAACAGCATGCCGGCGCGGAAGGCGTCGCCGCAACCGGTCGGATCGGCGATGGTCTCGGCCGGTACGCAAGGGATGTCGATCTTTTGGCCGTCCGCATAGATCTCTGCGCCCAGTTCGCCGCGCGTGACGATCAGCGCCGAGACTTGTCCGGCGATCTGCTCCAGGCTCAGGCCGGTGCGGGTGGTCAGCAATTCGGCTTCGTAATCGTTGACCGCGACATAGGTGGCGAGCTCAATGAAATGCTTCAGGTCGTCGCCGCTGAACATCGGCAAGCCCTGACCCGGATCGAAAATCAGCGGGATATTCTGTTGGGCGCTGTGCTCGGCGTGTTGCAGCATGCCGTCGCGGCCGTCCGGCGCCACGATGGAGAACTTGACCGCGCCGGCATCGGCGACCTTGTTCTCATGCGAGAAGGTCATCGCGCCCGGATGGAAAGCGGTGATCTGGTTGCTGCCGGCGTCCGTGGTGATGAAGCATTGTGCGGTGAACGAACTGTCGATCACGCGGATGTTGTCGGTGGAAATGCCGAGATCCTTGAAGCGCTGCAGGTATGGCGCGCTGTCCTGGCCCACGGTCGCCATGATTACCGGTTCGCCGCCCAGCAGTTTCAGGTTGTAGGCGATGTTGCCGGCACAGCCGCCGAACTCGCGTCGCATGGTGGGCACCAGAAAGGACACGTTGATCTTGTGCAACTGATCGGCCAGCAGGGCTTCGGAGAAGCGGCCGTCATATTGCATGATGTTGTCGTAGGCGAGCGAGCCGCAAATCAGTGAACTCATGGCGTAGTCTGAAAAAGTTGGGAATGCAGCATTGTAGAAGAATCCCCGTGCCTTTGTGTCGTTTGTTGCGGTCAGCGGGCAGTGGCCGGCAGCGAGCGAGGGGTCAGGGGTAGAACAGGTAAATGCGGTAGCCGGAGGCGGCGGGCTGGGCCAGCTCGAAGGTCAGCTTGATCTGCTGCTCGCCTTCGCCGGCCAGGCCGCTGTCGACCAGTTTCGCCGAAGCCAGGTACTCACGCGGCGTGAAGACGCGGCGCGTGATGGCTTTTTCGTCGCCGTCGTTGAGCGTGAGTTCCAGATAAGGCCATGCCTGCGCGCCATAGCCGCGGTTGCGCAGCAGCGCCGACAAGGTATAGATGTTCTGATTGGGCGGCACCAATTGCAGTTCGCTTGAGTCCAGCACCAGTTGGTCGATGCTGGTTGGCAGGCCCACGGAGCAATGCAACGGTGCGCAGGCCGCAGCCAGCAACGGCCGC
Source organism: Herbaspirillum sp. NPDC101397 (assembly GCF_044767325.1). Lineage (NCBI taxonomy): Bacteria > Pseudomonadati > Pseudomonadota > Betaproteobacteria > Burkholderiales > Oxalobacteraceae > Herbaspirillum > Herbaspirillum sp. NPDC101397. The sequence goes on along the minus strand of NZ_JBIWNS010000004.1, from coordinate 287,244 downwards.
GTCGACGGCAGCCAAGCGGCGACGGTGTTGCGCCAGACATAGGTCGCCTGCAGCAGCAGCGCGATGCCGAGGATGACGGCTCCGACGATCATGGCGACGCGGACGATCCGGCCCAGGCGTTCGCGACGTTCGGCTTTCTGAACGAAAGCGGGAGCGTCTTCGTCGTATTCTGCCTCCTCAGTCTCCTCTTCTTCAGATTCTTCTTCCGCGCCGGCTTCTTGGACAGCTTGCTGTTTCGGCGTGACAACCGCTGCCGCTTCAGTCTTCGCTTCGGCTGCGTCAGTGTCAGTCAGCGTGACGGAAGAGGTCTGAGGAACCGGGTACGACAAGGCTTGTGTCAGTGTGTTGACGCTGGCGTCCGGCACTGCAAGCGGTGCTGCCGCATTGTCGGCAGAAGCCGGCGCCGTCGTGGGCGAGCCCGGCAGCGGGAAGGAGGCTGCCGACGCTGGTTCAGGTGCGGTTTCTTGCGCAGCCGGCGGTGCCGCGTCCGGCGCGTCGTTCTTCTGCACTGGAGACGCACCCCAGGGAGCATCGTTGGTTTCCGCTGCAATGCTGGCGAAGGCGGCGGACAGATTGGCGGTGGCCATCCATGGCGGCGGTGCTGCGGGTGCCGATGAGTCCTCGGCAGGCGCCGGGATGGTTGCAGCTTGCACAGGCTGCACCGGCGGCGATCCAGGCAACGGAGGCCAGCCCAGCGGCGCATGCGGTTCTGCGGATTCAGTGGAGCGGGGAGCGGGAGTCGGCGTCGGCGGCGCGACGACCAGTTGCTGGGCGATTTCCGGCGCGACCAGATGGTCGTTGCCGTTGAAAACTTCCTTGCAAGTGCCGCAGCGGACCAGGCCGCCGCGCAGTTTGAGCTGATCTTGGGCGACGCGGAATGTCGTCTGGCAGAAGGGACATTGGGTCGCCAGCGCCATCAGCAGACCTCGCCGGGGGCTATGCAGGCCGGAGGCAATCCGGCGCTGCCGTGTCGGCGATGGGCGAGGCCGCGCTGCATGCTTACACCGTCGGCGCGCGGCCGGCCAATGCGACCCAGCCTTCGTGCTCGGCCCACACGCTCAGTTCGAGGTAGGGCGCATAGGCGGCGATGACGTCCTGGGCCTGGCGATCGAGCACGCCCGACAGCACCAGCGAACCGCCCGGCGCCACGCGTCCGGCCAGCATCGGCGCCATCAGTTGCAGCGGGCCGGCCAGGATGTTGGCGACCACGATGGCGAAGGTCTGGCTTTCGGGATAGCTGCGGACGAAGGCTTCCGGCAGGTGGTATTCGATGTCGTCGCAGGCGTTGCGCTCGCTGTTGAAGCGCGCCGATTCCAGCGCTTGCGGATCGATGTCGACGCCGATTACATGCTGCGCGCCGAGCTTCTTGGCGACCAGCGCCAGAATGCCGGAGCCGCAGCCGTAGTCGAGCACGGTCGCCGCATCGACCGCATGCTGCTCCAGCCATTCCATGCACAGACGGGTGGTCGGATGGCTGCCGGTACCGAAGGCCAGGCCGGGGTCGAGCTCCAGCACCAGCGCATCAGGTTCCGGTGCGTCGTGCCAGCTTGGCACGACCCAGATGCGTTTGCCGATGTGGATAGGTTCGAATTGCGATTGCGTCAGGCGCACCCAGTCCTGCTCTTCCACCGAACGCAAGGCGAACGGCAGGGCGTAGTCCAGGCCGATGGCCTTGGCGGCATCGTTGACGATGGTGGCATGGTCGGCGTCGACGTCGGCCAGAGCGACCACGCGGCTGCGTTCCCACGCCGCTTCGGTCGGCTCCATGCCGGGCTCGCCAAACAGCGGCTGCTCGGCGACGGTGCCTTCGTCGGCGTCTTCCACCGAAACCGACAGCGCGCCCGACTCCATCAAGGCGTCGGAGAGCGCCTCAGCCTGGTCACGCGTGACTTGAATGACAATTTCGGTCCAGCCCATCGGTTTCTTTGCCTTTACTTCTTTAACTTACTGCTTCAACTTATTTCTTCACCGGCTTGTCCGCCGTCGGCGCGGTGGGGCGCTCCGACAGCTTGTGCTCGAGATAGTGGATGTTGGTGCCGCCTTCGATGAAGCGGGCATCGACCATCAACTCGCGGTGCAGCGGGATGTTGGTTGAAATGCCTTCGACCACCATTTCCGACAGTGCGATCTGCATGCGGCGGATTGCCTGCTCGCGGGTCGAACCGTAAGAGATCACCTTGCCAACCATGGAGTCATAGTTCGGCGGCACGAAGTAACCGGCGTAAGCGTGCGAATCGACGCGGATGCCAGGACCGCCCGGCACATGCCATGCGGTCAGGCGACCCGGCGATGGCGTGAACTTGAACGGGTCTTCGGCGTTGATGCGGCACTCGATCGCGTGGCCCTTGAGTTCGATGTCGCGCTGGCGGTAACGCAGCTTTTCGCCGAAGGCAATGCGGATCTGCTCCTGCACGATGTCGACGCCGGTGATCATCTCGGTGACCGGATGTTCGACCTGCACGCGGGTGTTCATTTCGATGAAGTAGAACTCTTCGTTTTCGTACAGGAACTCGAAGGTGCCGGCGCCGCGGTAGTTCATCTTGCGGCAGGCTTCGGCGCAGCGCTCACCGATCTTCTCGATGATCTTGCGCGGGATGCCCGGCGCCGGCGCTTCTTCGATGACCTTCTGGTGGCGGCGCTGCATCGAGCAATCGCGCTCGCCCAGCCAAATGGCTTGCTTGTGTTCGTCGGCGAGGATCTGGATTTCCACGTGGCGCGGATTTTCCAGGTACTTCTCCATATAGACTTCCGGATTGCCGAAGGCTGCGCCGGCTTCCGTCTTGGTCATGGTGACGGCGTTGATCAGCGCTGCTTCGGTATGCACCACGCGCATGCCACGGCCGCCGCCGCCGCCTGCCGCCTTGATGATGACCGGATAGCCGATCTTGCGCGCGATCTGCACGATTTCCTTCGGATTGTCGGGCAGGGCGCCTTCCGAACCAGGTACGCACGGCACGCCGGCGCGGATCATGGCCTGCTTGGCCGACACTTTGTCGCCCATCATGCGGATGTTTTCAGGGCGCGGGCCGATGAAGACGAAGCCGGATTTCTCGACGCGCTCGGCGAAGTCGGCGTTTTCCGACAGGAAGCCGTAGCCCGGATGGATCGCCTGAGCGTCGGTCACTTCAGCGGCGCTGATGATCGCCGGCATGTTCAGGTAGCTCAGCGCGGAAGGAGCCGGGCCGATACAGACCGATTCGTCCGCCAGCTTCACGTATTTCGCCTCGCGGTCCGCTTCGGAGTGAACGACCACGGTCTTGATGCCCATTTCACGGCATGCGCGCTGGATACGGAGAGCGATTTCGCCACGGTTGGCGATAAGGATTTTTTCAAACATATGAGGGATGTGCGTCGCCAATAGTCAAGCGTTTACAAACAGATAACCAGATCCGCCCCGGATGGTCCGCGCATCCGCCTGCCGCGATCTTGCGCAGGCAGGCGCCGGACATGCATCCGTATTCTGGCAGGATTAGCCGATCACAAACAGTGGCTGACCGAATTCGACCGGTTGGCCGTTTTCAACCAGAATCTGCTTGATCACGCCGGCCTTGTCGGCGTCGATTTCGTTGAGCAGCTTCATTGCTTCGATGATGCAGATGGTCTCGCCTTCCTTGACTTCCTTGCCGACTTCGACGAACGCCGGAGCGCCCGGAGCGGAGGAGCGGTAGAAGGTGCCGACCATCGGCGACTTGACGATGTGGCCTTCCGGTGCGGCAGGCGCGACCGGCGCTGCTGCAGCAACCGGGGCGGCAGGTGCGGCGCCGGCTTGCAGGGTTTGCGGATACGCTGCCTGCGGCTGCATCATCACGACCTGGTTTTGCGGCGTGGCGGACGACTTGACGATGCGAACCTTGCTTTCGCCTTCGGTGACTTCCAGCTCTTCGATGTCAGATTCCGCGACCAGATCGATCAGGGTTTTGAGTTTCCGTAAATCCATGTGAATTCCTCAGTATTAAATAGGGATATAACTAGTTGATTGGGCCACCATCGGCTCATGCTGCATGCAACATGGCGATGCTGATGGAAAAGAGTGGGACGGGATCCTTATGGCTGCAGCAGCAGGTGATCAATCGCCAGCCGGTAACCATCGACGCCGAAGCCGCACAACACGGCCTTGGCGATGCCGGAAAGATAGGAAAAGTGACGGAATTCCTCGCGCTGGTGGATATTCGAGATATGCACTTCGACAAAAGGAATGGCCACGCCCGCCAGCGCATCGCGCAATGCCACGCTGGTATGGGTGAGTCCGCCGGGATTGATCACGATGGCGTCCACGCCTTCCTTGCGGGCGGCATGGATGCGGTCGATCAGCGCACCTTCGTGGTTGCTCTGGAAAGCGCTCAGGCGCGCGCCGGCTTTGCTCGCTTGCGCAGCCGCACGCTGCTCGATGTCAGCCAGGGTGGTCGATCCGTAGACTTCAGGCTCCCGGGTGCCCAGCAGATTCAGGTTGGGTCCATTAAGGAGGAGAAGGTTTATTGCCATGGAGATAAAGCTCCGTTTGACGACGATGCGCGCATTTTGCCGTCAAATGCCTTCATTTGGCAAGAAAAACTTTATTTACATGTTTTTGAGGGAGGCGAGGTCGCGGCGCAGCTCATCAAAATTCAGGCGCCCAAGATAGACCTTTTTCAGGTTGCCGTCCAGTCCCACCAGGACCGTGAAGGGGAGGCCGCCGGCCTGATTGCCGAATTGCCGCAGCAGATCGGTGGCACCGGTGCCGGCAACGTAGAGAGGATAATAGATATGGAATTTTTCCGCAAACTGCGCGATGTTCTCCTGGGAATCGACGCCGATGCCGATGATTTGCACCGGCGCAACTTCCGCCTGCAAGGCAGCCAGTTCCGGCATTTCCTCCACGCAAGGCGCGCACCAGGTGGCCCAGAAGTTGATGATCAGGGGCTTGCCTTTCCATTGCGACAAGGCCTGCGGCTTGCCTGCGGCGTCGGGCATGGTCTGCGCAAACAGATTGGCGACGGCGCGCGCTTCCGGTGTCTGCGGGGTAGGCGGGGTCTGGGCCTGTTTGTGGCTGGTATAGACGCCGACGCCGGCGGCCAGGATCGCAATCAGCACAAACAGCAGGTAATTTCGCTTTTTCATGAGTCTTCTTCCACGATGAGACGTCGAACTGCGTCGATATCGGCGCGTTCGGTGCGTTTGCCTGATGCGGTCCGCACACCGCCGCGCAGGTCGTCAACATCATACACGGCCAGGTGCACGCCTTCCGGCGCGCGGCCTTTTTGCGGCAGCAGGAAGCTCAGCGTCTCCACCACCGCCTGGCCGCCCTTGAAATGATTGCTTTCGCTGACCTCGAAGTTGACGTTCTTGTTCAGCAGGTAAATCTCGACGTCCTTGGCGCTGGACGTAAATAATTGCAAATGGATGTCGGAATGCTCGCCGGCAGTGCCGTTCAGTACCGCGCCGGTCAGGTAGGGATTGAAGCGCGAGAGTTCTTCCATTACCTGCACCGCCAGTTGCCGCAAGTGCAACAATCGCGCCGGCTGGGTGTCGCCGAAGAACAATTCGTTATACGCGCGCACTTCGTCTTCGATCTGTGCGTTATCGGGCAGGATCTCGCCGCGCGCCTTGGCATCGCCCAAGATCTGGCGCGCCGCCTTGCGTTTGGCGCTGGCGTAGTCGGCGCCGTCTTCGGCGATCATGCGGGCGGCTGCCGCGGCGATTTCCGCGCGCAGGAGTTCGATATCGGTCTGATGCATGGCCGCAATAATACCCCGAACCTGCCCATGATCTTACTGCGAGGCCGTGATCCGGCGTCGGGCGGTGCTCGGAATAAAGTACATTCCGGTTCCTGTGCTCCGGCCGCCACCGGCTGACGGCCTCTCGCTACAGATCCTGGGCAGGTTCTTCCTGCGTCAATCAGCAATCGGGTCCCCGGCGGCGAGATGATCGTCGTGGAGGCCGCCACGTCAGGTAAAATCTCGGGATTCCTTATCAAGATTCACTATGCACATTCACATCCTCGGCATTTGCGGCACTTTCATGGGCGGTCTGGCGGTTCTGGCGAAAGAAGCCGGCCACAAGGTCACCGGCTGCGACGCCAATGTCTACCCGCCGATGAGCACCCAGCTGGAGGCGCAAGGCATCGAGTTGATCCAGGGGTTTGATCCGGAGCAAGTCGCCTTGCAACCCGATCTGTTCGTCATCGGCAACGTGGTCTCGCGCGGCAACCCGCTCATGGAAGAAATCCTCAACCGTGGCTTGCCTTACGTGTCCGGCCCGGAATGGATGGGCAACCACATCCTGCGCGATAAATGGGTGCTGGCAGTGGCCGGCACGCACGGCAAGACCACCACCTCGGCCATGCTGGCCTGGATTCTCGAAGACGCCGGTTACGCGCCGGGCTTCCTTATCGGCGGCGTGCCGATGAACTTCGGCATTTCCGCGCGCTTGTCCGGCGTCAGGAACGGCAAGAAGGAAGACTCCATCTTCTTCGTCATCGAAGCCGACGAGTACGACACCGCCTTCTTCGACAAGCGCAGCAAGTTCGTGCACTACCACGCCAAGACCGCGATCCTGAACAACCTGGAATACGATCACGCCGATATCTTCCCCGATCTGACGGCGATCGAAACCCAATTCCATCATCTGGTGCGCACCGTACCCGGTATCGGCCGGCTGGTCGTCAATGGCCGCGAGCCGGCGCTGGAGCGCGTGATTGAGCGCGGCTGCTGGAGCGAGCATGAAAATTTCGGCGTGGAAGCCGGCCAAACCGGCTGGTCGCTCGCCACCCATGACGACGGCAGCTTTGACATCGGCTTCAACGGCGTGCCGCAAGGCACGGTCAACTGGTCGCTGACCGGTGAACACAACCGCATGAACGCGTTGGCGGCAATCGCCGCCGCGCGTCACGTCGGCGTGCCGGCAGCGCAGGCGATCGCCGCGCTGGAAAAGTTTGAAAACGTCAAACGCCGCATGGAGCTGCGCGGCACCGTCAACGGCATCGCCGTCTACGACGATTTTGCACATCATCCGACCGCCATCACCACCACGGTGGCCGGCCTGCGCAAGAAGGTCGGCAAGGACGGCGGCGGGCGCATCCTCGCCGTGCTGGAGCCGCGTTCCAACACCATGAAGCTGGGCACCATGAAAGACGCCTTGCCGGCCAGCCTGGCGGATGCCGATCTGGTGTTCGGCTACGGCGCCAAGGGCTCCGGCAAGGAAGCCCTGGGCTGGGACCTGGCGCAAGCGCTGTCTCCGCTGGGCGAGAAGGCCCGCGCCTTCGATGACCTCGGCGCGCTGGTGCAGGCCATCAAGCAGGCTGCGCGTCCGGGCGACCACGTCCTGGTCATGAGCAACGGCGGTTTCGGCGGCGTCCATCAGAAGTTGCTGGACGCGCTCGCATGATTTTGTATCTGCACGGCTTTCGTTCGTCACCGCATTCCTTCAAGGCGCGCCACATGGCCGAACGCCTGCAGGCATTGGGACGCGCGGATGAATATTACTGTCCGCAACTGCCGGCTTCGCCTGCTGAAGCAATCCGGCTGGCGCTGGATTACGCTGAACAATTCCCGCCGGAACAACTGACCGTGATCGGCTCGTCGCTGGGTGGCTTTTACGCGACGTGGCTGGCCGAGCATCTGGGCTGCCGCGCCGTGTTGCTCAATCCCGCCGTCAAGCCGCCGCGCGATCTGGAATCCTACGTCGGCGTGACCACGCACTACCATTCCGACGAACCGTTCGAATTCAAGCATGCCTATATCGATGAACTCCGCGTCTTGGTGGTGGACAAGATCACCCGGCCCGAACGTTATTTCCTGATCGCCGCCACCGGCGACGAGGTGCTGGACTGGCGCGAGATGGTGGCGCATTATCCCGGCGCACGGCAGACCGTGATCCAGGGCAGCGACCATGGCATAGCCGAATTTGCCGACTATGCCGACAGCGTGCTGGCGTTTTGCGGCATGTCGCCTGATGCATCGAATGCCTTGCAAGACGGTGGCGAGGCGCTAAGCTGATGATGAAGAAGACCCACGCGCATTGGTTCGACCATGCCAATGCGCTGCAACCGGCGCCGCTGTTGCGCGCATGGCTGACCGATCCCGGTTCGATGACGTTCAAGCTGCGCGCCCGCTGCAATGAATTGCGCGTGCTGCGCCTGCGTCAGCGTCCCGGCAATGCGCTAGCCGATGAGGCCGGCTTCCTCGGCCTGGCGACACCGCGCCAGCCTGTCGAAGAACGCGACGTGATTCTGTATTGCGACGGCGAACCCGTGATCTTCGGCCACACGGTGACGCCGCTGGCGTCCGCCTCGGCGTGGCCGTTCTTCCGCCATCTCGGTGTACGGCCGCTGGGCGCCAGTCTGTTTTCCGATCCGCTGGTCGCGCGCGCGCCGCTGCAGTACGCGCGCCTGCATGCCAATCATCCGCTGGTGCGCCGTATCGGCACCGTGATTGATCTTCATTCCAAGGCGCCGCCCCAGCTTCCGCTGTATGCGCGCCGCTCCCTGTTCCGTCGCCACGGCAGCGTCATGCTGGTGACCGATGTTTTTTTACCCGCCCTCAGCAAACTGATGGCATTGAATACGCAAGCAAGCACCCGATGAATTTATTTTTTGAAGAATCCGGCGATTTCAAGGCTGGCGCCGTGCTGTCGCAGCAAGGCGAGGCCTATCAGGTCGAAATGGCTTCCGGCAAGCGCACCAAGGTCAAGTCCAAGGACGTGATGCTGCAATTCGCATCGCCGGCTCCGGCCAAGTTGCTGGAAGACGCGCAAATCATCCTGCAGGACATTGACCTCGATTTCCTGTGGGAAGTCGCGGGCGAAGACGAGTTCGGTTTCGCCGAGCTGGGCACTGAGTATTTCGGCCACGCGCCGCTGCCGCACGAAGCGGCCGGCCTGTTGCTGCGCCTGCATTCGGCGCCGATTTATTTTTACAAGAAGGGCAAGGGTCGCTACAAGGCGGCGCCGCTGGCTTCGCTGCAGGCGGCCCAGGCCGGTCTGGAAAAGAAGAAGCAGCAGGCGTTGGTGCAGGCGCAATACGTCGACGAGCTGAAGGCCGGCAAGTTGCCCGATGCATTCAAGCCGCTGGCGTTGACCTTGCTGTTCCGTCCCGACAAGAACAGCATCGAATTCAAGGCCCTCGACGCCGCCTGCAAGGAATTGCAGACAACGCCGCAGCGCCTCATGCTGCAAACCGGCGGGCTGGCTTCGCCCAAGGATTTGCATTACGCCAAATTCCTTTTCGAGTTCTTCCCGAAAGGCAGCGGCTTCCCTGACGTGACGATTCCCCCCGTGCCCAAGGATCTGCCGCTGGCCGACGTGCAGGCATTCTCGATCGACGACGTCACCACCACCGAAATCGACGACGCGCTGTCAGTTGTCAGGCTGGCCGACGGCAACGTGCGCGTCGGCATCCACATCGCCGCGCCCGGCCTCGGCATCAAGCGCGACGACGCGCTTGATGCGCTCGCGCGCCAACGCATGTCGACCGTCTACATGCCGGGCGAAAAGATCACCATGCTGCCCGACGTGCTGGTCGAAGCCTTCACGCTCGACGAAGGCAAGAACTGCCCGGCGCTGTCGCTGTATGCGACGCTCAACCCGGCCGACTGGTCGGTGATCTCGACCGAGACGCGCGCGGAGATCGTGCCGATTTCCGCCAATCTGCGTCACAACGATCTCGATGCGCTGGTCACCGAAGAAGCGCTGGCGAACAACAGCGGCGAGTATCCGCACAAGGACGACATTGGCTTGCTGTGGCAATGGGTGCAGGTGCTGGAGCAGGGCCGCATGGCCAAGCGCGAAAGTTTCGGCCTGCGTCCGGAGCAGAACAACCGCGTCGATTTCAACTTCTACGTCGACAACGACGTGGTCACCATCACGCGCCGCAAGCGCGGCGCGCCGCTCGACAAGATCGTCGCCGAGCTGATGATCTTCGCCAACAGCACCTGGGGCAAGTTCATGGCCGACCACGGCGTGCCTGGCATCTACCGCGCACAGGGTGGCGGCGCCGGTGGCTGGGCTGCCAAGATGCAGGTACGCATGGTCACGCACGCGGCACCGCATCAGGGTCTGGGTGTGGACCAATATGCGTGGAGCACCTCGCCGCTGCGCCGCTATACCGATCTGGTCAATCAGTGGCAGATCCTGGCCTGCCTGGAACATGGTGTGACCGCGCCGCTGGCGGCGCCGTTCAAGCCGCGCGACGCCGACTTGTTCGCCATCGTCTCGGCCTTCGATTCGGCGTACTCCGGCTATGCCGACTTCCAGTCCGGCATGGAGCGTTACTGGTGCCTGCGCTGGCTGGCGCAAGAGCAAGCGCGCCAGGTCGACGCCGTCGTGCTCAAGGACGAAATCCTGCGTCTGGTCGATATCCCGCTGGTGATTCGTTTGCCCGGCATGCCGCAGGTTGCGCGCGGCCTGCAGGTCAAATTGGATCTGTTGCGCTGGGATGAAGTCGACCTGACCGTGGAAGCACGCCTGCTCGACATCCCGACCGCACAGCCGGCTGCCGACGCCGAACAAATGGACGACGACGACGAGGCTTTGCTCGATGGCATGGCGAATGCTGCCGACGGCGCCGAGGAGCCTGTTGCAGATGAGGCCGATGCAGCCGATGAAGCCGATGAAGCCGAACCAGTCGCCGGCGATCAAACCGCAGGCACGCCTTCCGCTGCGGAATGAGCCGGTCTTTGTCGTAAAATCGCGTTTTAATCTGGTTCATGCACCTGTGAAATTTTTTGCTGAAAACCGCTTCCTGACCATCGCCCTCGCCGGGTCCGTGCTGGTGCACGCGGCCCTGCTGGCGGTGCGGTTTGCCGCGCCGGATGCGTTCCGTCTGAAGCCGGCCGATCCCGGGCTGGAAGTGATCCTGGTCAATGCCAAGCATGACAAGGCGCCGGTCAAGGCCGATGCGATTGCGCAGGCCAACCTCGACGGCGGCGGCAACGCCAACCAAGGGCGCGCCAAGTCCCCCTTGCCGGACATGCGCAAGGTCGAGACCGGCGACAGCGTCAAGGCAGCGCAGCGCAAGGTGGCCGAGCTCGAAGCGCAGCAGCAGAAAATCCTGGCGCAGATGAACAAGAAGGCGCCCGTGGTCGCCACGCCCGAGCGCGAACCGCACAAGGAAGTGCAGCCACAGCTGAACGCCAAGGACCTGCTCGACACCGCCAAGGCGGTCGCGCGTATGGAAGCCGAGGTTGCCAAGAATATCGAGGAATACAACAAGCGGCCGAAGAAGACCCAGATCACCGCACGCACGCGTGAAGCCGGCTACGCGATGTATTACAAGGCCCTGCAGGAAAAGATCGAAAAAATCGGCACGCTGAATTTCCCGCAGCGGGACGGCAAGAAGCTGTATGGCGAGCTGGTGATATACATCCCGGTGTACCAGGACGGCAGCATTTACGACAAGGAAGGCGGCGTGCGGGTAGAACGCAGTTCCGGCAACCTGGCACTGGACGCGGCGGCGCTGACGATCGTACGGCGCTCGGCGCCGTTCGGCCGCTTCCCCGACAACATGCGCACCACCGGCGGCAAGGACGACATCTGGGAAGTCATCACGCGCTTCCGCTTCACGCGTGAAGAGACGTTGCAGACCGACCTGAGCAGTTCCAACTAAGAGCGGCTCCAAGAACACAAGAAGGCAGGTACCTCCATGGATGCATACGTCGTTATCGGCAATCCGATTGCCCACAGCAAATCGCCTGAAATCCATGCGCAGTTCGCCGCGCAGACCGGCCAGCAACTGAGCTACGAGCGCCTGCTGGCCCCGCTGCAAGGTTTTAAGGCGGCGGTCAAGGTGTTCATCGCCAACGGCGGCAAGGGCGCCAACGTCACGGTGCCGTTCAAGCTTGACGCCCATGCGCTGGCCGATCACCTGACCGAGCGAGCGCGGCTGGCCGGCGCGGTCAATACACTCAAATTCGAAGACGGCGTGATTCTGGGCGACAACACCGACGGCGCGGGACTGGTGGCCGACATCGTGCACAACGCCGGCGTCTCGCTGGCCGGCAAACGGGTATTGCTGCTGGGCGCCGGCGGAGCCGCGCGCGGCGCGCTGTTGCCGTTGCTGGAGCAGCAACCGGCTGTGCTGACCATCGCCAATCGCACCCCCGCCAAGGCGCAGGAACTGGCCGCGCAATTCGCCGAATTCGGCAAGCTTGAGGCGGCCGAATTCACCGCCCTGCAAGCCGGCTTCGACGTCATCATCAACGCCACCTCCGCCAGCCTCGACGCCGACGTGCCGCCACTGCCTGCGAGCGTGTTTTCCGGCGCCACGCTGGCCTACGACATGATGTATGGCAAGCAGCCCACGGTGTTCATGGAGTTTTCCCATCGCCACGGCGCAGTCGCGCGCGATGGTCTCGGCATGCTGGTGGAGCAGGCTGCTGAATCCTTCTTTTTGTGGCGCGGGGTGCGGCCGGAAACCGCCGAGGTCTTCCGCGCGTTGCGCCAGCAGCTCGGGCAACAGGAAAATCGCGCGAGGAAATAGTGAAGCGACCGCTTGCAGCTTTGCCCGCCACCGACTAGGCTTGTCCGAATCACGCCAAACACTCCATATAACAACATCAGAAAATGAAGCTCCTGCGCAAGCTGTTCCTGTGGCTGATCGTATTACCGGTCACCTTGCTGTTCCTGCTGCAACTGTATTTCTTCGTGCAGATCTGGTGGTGGGTCGACCATAATCCCGAGTCCACCAGCTTCATGCGGCAGCAGTTGTCGCTGCTGCAGGAAAAGAATCCCAAGGCGCAATTGCAATTCAAGTGGGTGCCGTACAACCGCATTTCCAACAACCTCAAGCGCGCCATCATTGCGTCGGAGGATTCCAACTTCTCCGAACACGAAGGGGTGGACTGGGACGCGCTGCAAAAGGCCTACGAAAAGAACACCAAGAAGGGCAAGGTGGTCGCCGGCGGCTCCACCATTACCCAGCAGTTGGCCAAGAATCTGTTCCTGTCGGGCGAACGCAGCTACCTGCGCAAGGCGCAGGAATTCATCATCACGTACATGCTTGAGTTCCTGATGGACAAGCAACGCATCTTCGAGATCTATCTCAATGTGGTGGAGTGGGGCAACGGCGTATTCGGCGCCGAAGCCGCGTCGCTGCATTACTACGGCGCGCCCGCCGCCAATCTCGGCCCCAGCCAGGCTGCACGGCTGGCGGTGATGCTGCCGCGGCCGCGTTTTTACGACAAGAATCCCGGCTCGGCTTACCTCGCCAATCGTACCGGCCTGATCCTGCGCCGCATGAACGGCGCCGAACTGCCGCCGGCCAAACCGGTGGAAAAGCCCGCGGCCAAGCCCGCCGCCAAGCCTGCGGCGAAGAAATAAGGCGTCCGGACGCTGCCGCTGCAGGAACGTGCTTGCCTGCCGTGGAGCTAAAACGTACACTTGCGTTCGTTTCGCGGGCGGCCCATTGCAGAGCATGTCGATTCTGCAATTTTTTGTTATCTGGCCCATCCGGCATCCTCAGTCGTCTTGTCCTGACAGTGAGATCACATGATTAATGTTTTTGTTTTGCAGAACGGTCGACTGAACCAGGTCAACATCGACAGCCGCAGCGATCTGGAAACCATCGCGCCGGTCTGGGTCGACCTGACCGAGCCGACTGATGAGGAGCGCGACTGGGTCAAGAGCATTTATGGCGTGACGCTGCCCGACGAAGACGAATTCAGCGACATCGAAGCGTCGGCGCGTTATTTCGAAGCGGAGAACGGCGACCTGCACCTGCGCACCGACTTTCTGTTCGAAGGCGACGACGACACCTCGGCCACCATGACGGTGGCCTTCATCCTGGCGCGCAACATCCTGTTTTCCATGCATGCCGAAGACTTGCCGGTGTTCCGCCTGGTGCGCATGCGCGCCCGTTCGCGCCCCGGTTCGATCGGCGACTACCGCGATGTGCTGCTGGATTTGTACGAAACCGACGCCGAGTATTCGGCCGACGCGCTTGAAGGCATTTACCAGAAGCTCGAAACGGTCAGCCACAGCGTGCTCAAGAAAAGCCTGTCCGACCAGGCCGCCGCCGAAGTGCTCAACGCCATCGCCCACGAAGAAGATTTGAACGGCCGCATCCGCCGCAACATGATGGATACGCGCCGCGCGGTCAGCTTCCTGATGCGCGGCCGCCTGCTCAGTTCGGACCAGTTCGAGGATGCGCGCCAGATTTTGCGCGACATCGAATCGCTGGACGGCCACACCGCCTTCCTGTTCGACAAGATCAACTTCTTGATGGACGCCACCGTCGGCTTCATCAACATCAACCAGAACAAGATCATCAAGATCTTCTCGGTGGCCTCGGTCGCCTTCCTGCCGCCGACGCTGATCGCCAGCATTTACGGCATGAACTTCGACTGGATGCCGGAGCTGCATTGGGCCGGCGGCTATCCGGTGGCGATCTTGATGATGATCGCCTCGGCGATCGCGCCGTTCTGGTACTTCCGCCGGCGCGGCTGGCTGAACTGATTTCTCTCTTCAGGGCAGCGTATTGAGGGTCTTCCAGCTACCTTGTTCCGCACGATACAAGGTGTAAGGCGGCGCTATCAGGCTGCCGTCGGCTGCGAACGAGATCGGCCCGGACAGCCCATTGAATTTCATCTGATGCAGGATCGGCGACAGCAGGCGCGGATTGGTCGATCCGGCGCGCTTCATGGCCTCCGCCAGCATGTCCACCGCGTCGTAGGCGAACCAGGTCTGCGGTATCAGCGGCGACGTGTATCTCTCCCGATAAGCTTGCTCCAGCCGTTTGAAATTCTGCACCTTCTCCACCGGATTGCCGTTGACCAGCACCAGCGTGCCTTCGGGATATTCCTCGGTCTTGCGCGGAAAGAGCGGGTTGATGGCGCCGCCGGCCAGCAACAATCGGGTTTGCAGGCCTAGTTGGCGCAAGCGCGTGGCAAAGGCGTTGGTCTGCGGAGCCACGCCCGCGAAGAACACCAGGTCGGCGCCGCTACTGGTGATCTTGGCGATGGCTGCATTGAAATCCGAACTCTTGGCGTTGATTTTTTCACTCTCGACGACCTGGCCTCCCTGGCGCGACACAGCAGTCAAGAAGCCGCGCGCGAGCGCCTTGCCCAGCAGGGTGTCATTGTCGATCAGCATGATGCGTTTGGCGCGCAGCACCTTGATGGCGGTTTCCGCCAGGTATTGCGCGGTGTACTCGCTATGGCCCAGCAGCTGGAACACGGTTGAATAACCCAGCTGCGTGAATTCGCGCCCGGCCGCAGTCGGCGACAGTTGCGCCACGCCGGCCTCGTTGTAGATTTTGGCGGCAGCAATGCTGGCGTCGGTGGTGAGGTGTCCGATCACGCCGACTACGCCTGCGGCGACGGCGGCGCGGGCATTGATGACAGCCAGGTTGAGATCGTTCTTGTCGTCCGCCAGGAATAACTTCAGCTGGACGTTTTTATCGCCGATGCGCAAGCCTTGCGCGTTGATCCGGTCCACCGCAAATTGGGCGGCGTCGCGGGTGCTTTCGCCGCGCGGAATCTTCATCGGTCCGATGACGCCGATCAGCACGGTCTGGGAAGTTGCATCTGCAGCCGCCGCGTTTGCCGTGGTTGTCATGACGGCACAAACTGCAACAGCCCACCAAATCAAAAACGTGCGACGCATCTGATCTCCCCGGAAACGCTGACCGAACAATCATCTTGCATCTGCAACCTACCATTCATGTCGCAGAGAAGACGGGCTTTAGAGATGCTTTTCAGGGTTTCCGGCTTGTTTCCGGGAAAGATTGTGCAGCGCCGGTGGGCGCTTTCTGCGGGGAATGTCTGACAAGGATTTGAGCGCTTCTCCGATGTTGCAGTCCGGCATGCCGATCGACAATACGTCTACACAGCCCGCCTGTACAGCCACGCCGCATGCGCGCTTCCCGACAGCAAGACAGACCAAGGACTTCGGCAATGAAACATCATTACATTTCCCTGCTCGCCATCGGCTTGAGCATGCTGGCGCTCCTCAACGGTTGCGCCGGCCCGGATTATCGTTCGCAACCCAACAACGCGGGTGCGCCACCGCCTTCGTATTCGTACAATGCGACCGGCGTCATTGAGGCCATTGACGTGGCGCATGAAAACAGCAGCGGCGTCGGCGGCACGTTGATCGGCGGTGCGGTGGGTGGCTTGCTGGGCAATCAGGTCGGCAGCGGCTCCGGACGTACCGCGGCAACCGTCGCAGGCGCGGTCGGCGGCGCCGTCGTGGGCAACCAGGTGCAGAAGAATCACGGCGGACGCGAGGTCTACAACATCCGCGTGCGCATGAACGACGGTTCTACCCAGACCTTTGCGCAGGACAGCGCCGGCGATCTGCGCATCGGCGATCGCGTGCGCCTGGACGGCGGCCGGGTTTACCGGTATTGATCAGATCCGGTGCGGGGAGTTACTGCGCCGGATAGAGACCGCCCAGCACACGCAGACCGCGCGCCCCGGTGACGGCAGGCAGATTGCCCGGCCGGCGCAGGCAAAAGCGTTGCGCCAGCCAGGCGAAGGCCAAAGCCTCCACGTGATTGGGCGCCACCCCCAGCACTTCCGTCGACATGACCGGAATCGGGCGATCCGCACCTGCCTGCAAGGCTTGCGCCAGCAACTCCAGCAAATACCCGTTGTAAGCCCCGCCGCCGCAGACATAGACCGCTGCGGCAGCGGATGCGTGCGCGACGATGGCGTCGGCAATGGTAGATGCGGTGAAGGCGGTCAGCGTCGCCTGCACGTCAACCGGCGGCAGAGATGGGAAACCTTGCAGGCGCTGCTCCAGCCATTCGACATGGAACAGGTCGCGGCCGGTGCTCTTGGGCGGCGGCAATGCGAAATAGTCGTCGCTGCGCAAGGCCGCCAGCAGGGCTGTATCCACTTTTCCGGACGCGCCCCAGGCGCCGTCGGCGTCATAGCTTCGGCCTTGGCGGCGAGCGATCCACGCATCCATCAATACATTGCCGGGACCGGTGTCGAAGCCTGACGTGGCGGCTTGCTTGCCGGCAGGCAGGATGCTGATGTTGCTGATGCCGCCGATATTGACCGCCACGCGCATCTCGTCGTCGCTACCGAACACAGCCTGATGGAAGGCCGGCACCAGCGGCGCGCCCTGGCCGCCGGCGGCGACGTCGCGGCTGCGGAAATCGGCGATGACGTCGATGCCGCACAGTTCGGCCAGCAAGCTGGGGTTGTTGGTCTGGCGTGTATAGCCGAGTTCGGGGCGATGGCGGATGGTTTGTCCGTGCACGCCGACGGCGCGGATATAGGCCGCCGGGATCGCGCTCTTTTCCAGCAGTTGCGCGACGCATTGGGCGTAGTAATTGGCCAACTGGTTGGCCGCCAATGCTTCGCGCTGCAATTCATTCTCGCCGTTGGCCTGCAGCGCCATCAGCGCCGCGCGCAAATCTTCTGGAAATGCTACATAGGCCGTCGCCAGCGTCGCCATCGGCTGGCCGTCGTCCGGCAGCGAAGCCAGCACGCCGTCGACGCCATCGAGGCTGGTGCCTGACATCAGGCCGATATACAGGGAAGAGAAAGCAGAGCGTTGCAGCGAAGAGAGATCGGCGGACATAAAAAAACCGGTGATGGAGTCGCTGCAATTTTACAGCGATTCCATCACCGGCTTTGCGGTTCGGGAGTCCGGTTTAGCGCGACGCCAGGGTCACGTTGCCGTTCTCGCCGGCAGGACGCAACAGCGACAGGCGGCGGTTCATGTCGGTCGAGACTGCGCGGAAACGGGCCAGTTGGCCGCCGCCCAGCGGTTGCGCATTCGGCACGTCAACCGACAGCGGATTGCGCGGCACGTTGCTGACGCGGAACTCGTAATGCAGATGGGGGCCCGTAGCCCAGCCGGTCATGCCGACGAAGCCGATGACTTCACCCTGGCTGATCTTGTCGCCCTTGCGCAGGCCGGTGGCGAAGCGGCTCATGTGGCCGTACGCGGTGGAGTAATTGTTCCAGTGCTTGATCACGACGATGTTGCCGTAGCCGTTCTGCTTGCCGACGAAATCAACCACGCCGTCGCCCGATGCATGGATCGGGGTGCCGGTCGGCGCCGCAAAGTCGACGCCGGTGTGCTGCTTCCAGATGCCGAGGATAGGGTGCACGCGCATCGAGAAGCCCGATGAAATACGCGTGAAGGCCAGCGGCGACTTGAGGAAGGCTTTCTTCAGCGACTTGCCGTCGAACGAGTAATAACCACCGCCGATCTTGCTGCCCGGTTCATCGAACCAGACCGCCTGGTAGGTATTGCCGGCGTTGCTGAATTCGCCTGCCAGCACGCGGCCGGTGCGCACCGGTTCGCCATTGTTGTAGAAGGTTTCATAGACCACGTTGAAGCGGTCGCCGCGGCGCAGGTCGGAGGCGAAGTTGATGTTGGTCGAGAACATGTCGACCAGTTGGGTCGCCACGCTGTCCGGGATCTGCGCATTGTCGGTCGCCGCGAACAGCGACGAACGGATCTGGCCGGAGCGCATTTCGACGCGGCGTTCCAGCACGGCCGGCGCGGTGCTGGCCTTGAAGGTGTCGCCGCTGCGTTCGATCACGAGGTTGTTGACCGCTTGACCGTCGCGGCCGTCGCTCAGTGTCGCCGTCAGCTGTTGCAGCTCGCCGTCTTCAGACGTGCGAGCCATCACGCGCTTGCCGGCGCGCAACTGCATGACAGCGCGGGCCAGGGTATCGGACTTGATGAAGTTGGCTGCGGCCTCGTCGTCCACGCCCAGGCGTGTCAGCAAGCTTGCCAGCGTGTCGCCGGAGCGGACTTTTTCTTCGTTGACGTAAAACTCTTCGCGGTCTGCCAGTTGCGCGATCTGCTGTTGCAAATCAGGCAAGGCCAGGTCCTTGACGATGGCGTGGACCGGCGCATCGGAGGTGTCCGGCTCGGCCGGGGCGAAGCCGGCGGCGCCGATCGTGAAGGCGCCGAGGAACAGGGCGCCGGCGGACAGGATCTTGGTCTTGCGGGAAGAACCGTGGAATTTCTCTTGGCAGAAGAGATGGGCGGTGCGGTACAGGGAAGCGGCGCGCGCGAATTTATCTTTAGGGAACATGCAATACGTTAAAATCTACCGTTTACGCTTGTTCCGAATCCTGTTGCAGGATGGCAATGCAGTTGGCGGATCGTTCCGCGCTGCCGGTATGGTGAAACATGTACCGGCCAACCAGGTTGCCATTCAACCGCAAGCACCGTCAATGACTCCCCGATGACGCACGCTTTTTACAGATTCTCGACAGGCGATGAATGCTAAATTCTCTGCTGATTGCGCTTCTAAATGGCGTGCGGCAGAAAGACGAAAGCGCGATTATAGCAAAGCGTCAATCCGGTACTGTCCTACAAAAGCCTATTTTTTAGTTATATCAATGAACGCCGAACAGCCAACCTCCCAAGCTCCACAAGCCCCCTTGCCCCTGTCCGATAAAGTCCAGGAAGCGCTGGCCATCACCAAGCGCGGCGTCGATGAGTTGCTCATCGAAAGTGAATTTGCGCAAAAGCTGGCGCGCGCCGAAAAGAGCGGCCAGCCGCTGCGCATCAAGCTGGGCCTGGACCCGACCGCGCCCGACCTGCATCTGGGTCACACCGTGGTGTTGAACAAGATGCGCCAGTTGCAGGACCTCGGTCATAACGTGATCTTCCTGATCGGCGATTTCACCTCGATGATCGGCGACCCGTCCGGCCGCAATGCCACCCGCCCGCCGCTGACGCGCGAGCAGATCGAAGTCAACGCCAAGACGTATTTCGCCCAGGCTAGTCTGGTGCTTGATGCCGCGAAGACCGAGATCCGTTACAACTCCGAATGGTGCGATCCGCTCGGCAGCCGCGGCATGATCCAGCTGGCTTCGCGCTACACCGTGGCGCGCATGATGGAGCGCGACGATTTCACCAAGCGCTTCAAGGAAGGCACGCCGATTTCGGTGCATGAATTCCTGTATCCGCTGATGCAGGGCTACGACTCGGTCGCGCTGAAGTCGGACCTTGAACTGGGCGGCACCGACCAGAAGTTCAACCTGCTGGTCGGCCGCGAGCTGCAAAAGGATTTCGGCCAGGAGCCGCAATGCATCCTGACCATGCCGCTGCTGGAAGGCCTGGACGGCGTCGACAAGATGTCCAAGTCCAAGAACAACTACATCGGTATCACCGAACCTGCCAACACCATGTTCGCCAAGGTGATGAGCATTTCCGACGTGATGATGTGGCGCTACTACGAGCTGCTGTCGTTCCGCTCGATCGCCGACATCGCCGGCTTCAAGGCCGACGTCGCCGCCGGCAAGAATCCGCGCGACATCAAGGTCGCGCTGGCGCAGGAAATTGTCACGCGCTTCCACTCGCAGCAGGCAGCTGAAGACGCGCTGGCCGATTTCGTCAACCGCTCCAAGGGCGGCATTCCGGACGACGTGCCGGAAGTCAGCCTGTCCGGCGCGCCGCTGGGCATCGGTCAATTGCTCAAGCAGACCAACCTGTGCGCTTCGACGTCAGAGGCCTTGCGCATGGTGGAGCAGGGCGGCGTGCGCATCGACGGCACGGTGATCAGTGACAAAGGTCTGAAGGTGGAAGCCGGCGTGTTCGTGGTGCAGGTCGGCAAGCGCAAGTTCGCCCGCGTTACCTTGTCGCAATGACAGCGACCGTTACAGCGTCATGATCGGATTATTGCAACGAGTCCGCAAAGCTGATGTCGTAGTGGAAGGCGAGCAAGTCGGCGCCATCGGCCCCGGTTTGATGGTGCTGGTCTGCGCCGAACGCGGCGACACTGTCAGGGAAGCCGACGCGCTGCTGACCAAGTTGCTGGCCTATCGCGTGTTCGCCGACGAAGCCGGCAAGATGAATCGCAGCGTGACCGACGTGCAGGGCGGCTTGCTGCTGGTGCCGCAGTTCACGCTGGCGGCCGATACCCGCTCCGGCACCCGGCCGTCGTTCACGCCGGCGGCGCCGCCGGCGGAAGGCAAGCAACTGTTCGACCATTTCGTTACGCAGGCGAAAGCCCGTCACGGCGTGGTCGAAACCGGCCGTTTCGGCGCCGACATGCAGGTCTCGCTGACCAATGACGGGCCCGTCACATTCTGGCTGCAGGTTGGCGGTAAGTAACGCCGGCGACGGCCCGACGATATTTTTTGATATTCAACAGCAGGCTGATTTTCAAAGGAGAGCACACATGAAACTCTGGAGCGATTCTTTTCAGGACGGCGCAGTCATTCCGGGCGAATTCGCCTTTGCCGTATCCGATCCCAAAAACCACGTAGCCCTGTCATCCAACAAAAATCCGCACCTGGCCTGGAGCGATTTGCCTCCCGGCACCAGGTCGCTGGTGCTGGTGGTCCACGATCCTGATGTACCGTCGCGCGGCGACGACGTCAATCAGGAAGGCAAGACCGTGCCGGCCGATCTGCCGCGCGTTGATTTCTTCCACTGGACTCTGGTCGATATTCCGGCCGGCGTCGCCGAACTGGCTGCGGGGCAATTCAGCAGCGCCGTCACCACGCGCGGCAAGGCCGGTCCGGCGATTCCCGGCGATCCGCTGTCGGGCGCGCGCCACGGCCTCAACGATTACACCAGCTGGTTCGCAGGCGATGGCGACATGAGCGGCGACTACTTCGGTTATGACGGCCCCTGCCCGCCGTGGAACGACGCAATTGCGCACCGTTACATCTTCACGCTGTACGCCATCGACCAGGAACAACTGACCGTCACCGGCAAGTTCACCGGCACCGACGTGCACAACGCGCTGCAAGGCCATGTGCTGGCGCAGGCAGCCATCACCGGCACGTACACGCTCAATCCCGACCTGATCAAGTAACATCGCCATGACTGCCACGCCCGCCACGACTGACATCCTGCTGATCCGCCACGGTGAAACCGACTGGAACGTCGACAAACGGCTGCAAGGCCACATCGACATTCCACTCAACGCCGAAGGGCAGCGGCAGGCGGCGGCGTTGGGTCGGGCGCTCGGTAACGAGCCGCTGGACGCGATCTACGCCAGCGACCTGCAACGCGCGCGCGACACCGCGCAGGCGGTGGCAACGCTGCAAGGCAAGGACGTGCACATCGACGAAGCTTTGCGCGAGCGTTGCTACGGCGGCTTCGAAGGCCTGCAGCATCACGACATCGCGCAACGCTATCCGCAAGACTATGCCGCCTGGAAAGCACGCGAACTAGATGCACGCTATCCGGCCGGCGAACGCGTCGCCGAAACCATGCGCGAATTCTCCGAGCGCGCCGTCGGTGCGGTCACGCGCCTGATCCGCCACAGCAACAGCCGGCAGCACCGGAAGATCGCCATCGTCACCCACGGCGGCGTGCTTGAATGCATCTATCGCTGGTCGCGCCAGACCGGCTTCGCGCACGCACGCGATTTCGATATCTTCAACGCTGGCATCAACCGCATGCAGTGGGACGGCGAGCGCCTGCACATCGCGCAGTGGGCCGATGTTGCCCATTTGTCGGCCGACGTGCTGGACGAAGTGGATCGCTGATCCGCTTTCAGTCGCGTTCTGTCGGATGAAATACGGCGCCAGGCGGCAATTCTTGTCGCTTCGGCAATGTGTTGTCGCCGCTGCGCTGCAAGACCGATTCTTGTTGGGGCGGAGGACCAATCGCGCTAAAATAGCGCCCTTCCCCAGCAACCACACGACCGCACCGTCCATCGACCTGTGAATATCGGCCCGCATTCCCTGCGCAATAACGTTTTCGTCGCCCCGATGGCTGGTGTGACGGATCGGCCTTTCCGTCAGTTGTGCAAGCAACTGGGGGCGGGTTACGCCGTGTCGGAAATGGCAGCCTCTGATCCACGCCTGTGGCAAAGCGAGAAGACTTCGCGCCGCACCAACCATGACGGTGAGATGGAGCCGAAGGCGGTGCAGATCGCCGGCGCCGATCCCGCCATGCTGGCCGATTGCGCGAAGCACAACGTCGATCGCGGCGCGCAGATCATCGACATCAACATGGGCTGCCCGGTCAAGAAGGTCTGCAACAGCTGGTGCGGCTCGGCCTTGTTGCAGAACGAAAAGCTGGTGGGACAGATTCTCGACGCGGTGGTCAATGCGGTCGACGTGCCGGTGACGCTGAAATTCCGCACCGGCTGGAATCGCGAAAACAAGAACGCCCTGGCCATTGCCGCCATGGCGGAGCAAAGCGGCATCGCCATGCTGACGCTGCACGGCCGCACGCGTGCCGACGGCTACAGCGGCGAAGCCGAGTACGAAACGATTGCCGCCGTCAAGGCGGCCGTGAAGATCCCGGTGGTTGCCAACGGCGACATCACCACGCCCGAGCGCGCAAAACACGTGCTGGCGGTCACCGGCGCCGACGCCGTCATGATCGGCCGCGCGGCGCAGGGACGGCCGTGGATCTTCCGTGAAATCGACCACTTCCTGCGCACCGGCACGCATCTGCCGGCGCCGATGGTGGCCGAAGTACAGGAACTGATGCTGGAACATCTGCAGGCGCACTATGCGTTTTACGGCGAGTATCTCGGCGTACGCACGGCGCGCAAGCACATCGGATGGTATGTCCGCGACCTGCCGGAGGGGGAACAATTCCGGCAGCGCATGAACCGCCTCGAGGATTGCCAGCTGCAATGGAACGCAGTGCGCGATTTCTTTGAATCGCAGGCGGCATATGGCGAGCGGTTACAATACGGGATTGCCGATCAGCCGCTGGCAGCATAGCTGCACGCAGGATTGAAGGCTATTGATCAACACACTAAAAAGAACAGAAGTAGCACGTAATGAGTAAAGAAAGTATCGAGGATGTCGTCAGGAAGAGCCTTGACAAGTATTTCAAGGACCTGGGCGAGCAGTTGCCATCGAATGTCTATGACATGGTTGTTTTGACGGTCGAGAAACCGATCTTCGAAGCAGTGATGGCGCGCGCCGACGGCAATCAGTCGCAAGCCGCAGAAATTCTCGGCATCAATCGCAATACCCTGCGCAAGAAATTGCAGCAGCACGGCTTGCTGTAACACTTGCACGCGGCGGTACGCCTGAAAGCGTATCGCCGGCTACATCCACACCGTCACCGAATTCCTTCATCCACGCAGTTCTTCTCCTCCTTCATGCCATCATGATCAAACAAGCACTCATCTCCGTTTCCGACAAAGCCGGTGTGCTCGACTTTGCGCGCGCGCTGTCCGCCCTGGGCGTCAACATCCTGTCCACCGGCGGCACCGCCAAGCTGCTGGCCGACAACGGCGTCAAGGTGACCGAAGTCGCCGACTACACCGGTTTCCCGGAAATGCTGGACGGCCGCGTCAAGACGCTGCATCCGAAAGTGCATGGCGGCATCCTGGCGCGCCGCGATTTTCCTGAGCATGTGGCTGCGCTGGACAAGCACGGCATCCCGACGATCGACATGGTGGTGGTGAACCTGTATCCGTTCCAGCAGACCATCGCCAAGGAAGAGTGCTCGCTGGAAGACGCGATCGAAAACATCGACATCGGCGGTCCGGCGATGCTGCGTTCGTCGGCCAAGAACCACAAGGATGTCGTTGTGATCTGCGATCCGACCGACTACGCCGGCGTGCTGGCTGATCTGCAGGCAAGCGGCGATCTGCCGTACGAAAAGCGCTTTGCGCTGGCCAAGAAAGTATTCGCCCACACCGCGCAATACGACGGCGCCATCACCAACTATTTCACCTCGCTGGGCGAAGACAAGCAGCACGCCACGCGCAGCGCCTATCCGGAAACCCTGAACCTCCACTTCGAAAAAGTGCAGGACATGCGCTACGGCGAAAACCCGCACCAATCGGCGGCGTTCTACCGCGACGTCAGGAAGATCGACGGCGCGCTGGCCAGCTACACCCAGCTGCAAGGCAAGGAACTGTCGTTCAACAACATCGCCGACGCCGATGCGGCGTGGGAGTGCGTCAAGACCTTCGACGCCGCCGACACTACCGCCTGCGTCATCATCAAGCACGCCAACCCGTGCGGCGTGGCGGTCGGCGGCAATCCGCTGGAGGCTTACAGCAAGGCCTTGCAGACTGATCCGACCTCGGCCTTCGGCGGCATCATCGCCTTCAACCGCGAACTCGACGGCGCCGCCGCCGAAGCGGTCGCCAAGCAATTCGTCGAAGTGCTGATCGCGCCGTCCTTCAGCGCCGAAGCAAAGAAGATTTTCGCCGCCAAGCAAAACGTCCGCCTGCTGGAAATCCCATTGGGTAATGGTCTCAACGCGTATGACTTCAAACGCGTCGGCGGCGGTCTGCTGGTGCAATCGCCGGATGCCAAGAATGTGCTGCTGGCCGACGTCAAGGTCGTCAGCAAGAAGCAACCGACACCGCAACAACTGCAAGACCTGATGTTCGCCTGGCGCGTCGCCAAGTTCGTCAAGTCCAACGCCATCGTCTTCTGCGGCAATGGCATGACCCTTGGCGTCGGCGCCGGCCAGATGAGCCGTATCGATTCCGCCCGTATCGCGTCGATCAAGGCGCAGAACGCCGGCCTGACGCTGGCCGGCTCAGCAGTGGCGTCGGACGCTTTCTTCCCGTTCCGCGATGGTCTGGACGTGGTGGTTGACGCCGGCGCGACCAGCGTGATCCATCCGGGCGGCTCGATGCGCGATCAGGAAGTGATCGATGCAGCGAATGAACGCGATGTCGTGATGCTGCTCACTGGTACGCGTCACTTCCGCCACTGATACGCAGATGATCCTTTTTTGACGCTGTAACACCGCATCCAAGCCCGGCCTAGTGCCGGGCTTGTTGTTTTTTGCGTAGGGAGCAGTCTGGTATTGTCATTAAGGCAATTCTTCGATGGATAATGAGCGATCACTTTCTCTCGTTGGAGGCTGCCGATGAACCGTCTGCTTCGTCTGTTTTTCAGCCCGTGTCCCCGCTTGTTCTTGCTGCTGGCGCTGTCGGGATTGAGTGTGTTCCCTGACTCAGGCTTCGCCCAGGAGACCAAGGTGGTCATCGGTTTCCTGGCGCCCCTCAGTGGCTCCAACCAGGCGCGCGGCGTCAGCATGACCAACGGTGCGAAACTGGCGATCGATGAACTGAACAAGAAAGCCGTCAAGGTCAACAACGCCAGGGTCGTCTTTGAGCTGATTCCGCAAGACGATCGTTTCGATGCCAACGCCAGCAAACTGGCGACGGACTATCTGCTAAAGAAAAATCCCGCTGCGCTCATCTGCCACAGTTCGACGGTATGCATCGCCACCGCCGAACAAGTCCGGGCCGCGCGCATTCCGCACATCTCGGTCGGCGCCACCAACCACAAATTCACGCAGCTCGGCTATGACAACACCTTCCGCATGTTCGGCCACAGCGAACAGGGCGGCATTCTTTTCGGGCATTATGTGTATGGCGACCTGAAGGTTGATCGCATGGCCGTGATCGACGACAAGACGCCGTCGGGCATGGCGATGGCGGATCAGTTCAGCGAGGGTTTCCGGCAAGCCGGCGGTCTCTTGCTTGGCCGCTATTCGGTCAGCGACAAAACCTCCGATTTCAACCAGGCGCTGGCCGATGTCAAGGAGAGCAGGGCGGATGCGATATTCTGGGGCGGCACGCATCTGCAGGCGGCCAACATGATCGCCAGCGCCAAGCGTCTGGGCGTGAAGACGCGTTTCCTGAATGCGATGAACGGCATGAACAACCAGAACTTCCTGAATCAGGTCAACGGCGCCGGCAATATTTTTACGCTGGAATCCGACCAGCAACGAGATAAACTGCCGGGATGGAAGAATTTTGAAAAGAACTACATCGCGCGGTTTTCTTCATCGTATATCGACGTCAGCAGCTTGCGCGCCTATGACGCGGTGCTGATGTTGGGGGAAGCGATCCGGCAGGGCAATTCGGCCGATCCGGGCAAATTGATCGACACGCTGCATGCGGAGAAATTCAGGGGACTGACCGGCCTTATTTCCTTCGACCGGGAAGGAAATCTGCGCGATCCTGTGTTTACCGTATATGAAGCGCAGGGCGGGGATTGGAAAATAGTAAAGGTGGTCAAGGCGCCTTGATTGCCGGCAGGTCCGGAGCTCCATCCGAAACGATTAACTCACATTGTGTCTGCATGAAAATTCTTGGCATTGATCCCGGCTTGCGCACCACCGGCTTCGGCGTGATCCACAAGCAGGGCAGCAAGCTTGCCTATATCGCCTCCGGCACCATCAAGACGCCGGACGGCGATTTGCCGCAACGTCTCAAGGTCATCCTGGCCAGCATCGGCGAGGTGATCCAGACGTACACGCCTGACTGCGCGGCGATCGAAAAAGTCTTCGTCAACGTCAACCCGCAATCCACGCTGCTGCTCGGCCAGGCCCGCGGCGCGGCGATTTGCGCGTTGGTGCAGGCCGATCTGCAGGTGGCGGAATACACCGCGCTGCAGGTCAAGCAAGCCGTCGCCGGTCACGGCAAGGCGCAGAAGCAGCAGGTGCAGGATATGGTGCAGCGCTTGCTGGCGCTGCCGGGTTTGCCGGGCACCGACGCGGCTGACGCGCTCGGCGTGGCGATCTGCCATGCGCACAGCGGCGACATCCTCAGCGTGCTGGGCGGACTGGCGCCGGGGCTGGCCAAGAAGGGCCTGCGCATGCGCGGCGGTCGTCTGGTCGGTTAGGCGCTACTTCTTTTTGAAGATTTTCAGCACGCGTTGCACCGCCGTTACCGCCAGCAGCACCACGCCGCCGGCAATCACCCCGAACACCGCATCCAGCGCCGACGGCGCCAGCACCG
This sequence comes from Herbaspirillum sp. NPDC101397, assembly GCF_044767325.1. Classification (NCBI taxonomy): domain Bacteria; kingdom Pseudomonadati; phylum Pseudomonadota; class Betaproteobacteria; order Burkholderiales; family Oxalobacteraceae; genus Herbaspirillum; species Herbaspirillum sp. NPDC101397. The sequence goes on along the minus strand of NZ_JBIWNS010000004.1, from coordinate 259,652 downwards.
ACAACAAGCCGCCGACCACCGGCACCGTCGCCAGCGGGGCGCTGACATCGGCGATCCAGTGATGCACGGGCGCGATGCCGTGCGTCAGGATCCCGCCGCCCACCATGAACATCGCCACCGTGCCGATCACGGTCAGGCTCTTCATCATGTAGGGCGCCGCCACCAGAATGGCGCGACCGATGCGCTGCGCGAATTTTCCACCGGTGCGCAGCAGGTACAGACCGCCGTCGTCAAGCTTGACGATGCCCGCGACCACGCCATAGACACCCACCGTCATGATCAGCGCGATGCCGACCAGCACCGTGATCTGTTGCTGCAAAGGCGCGCCGGCCACCGTGCCCAGCGTGATGGCGATGATTTCCGCCGACAGGATGAAGTCGGTGCGGATGGCGCCCTTGATCTTGTCCTGTTCGCTTTCGGCGGCTTCAGGAGCGGCAGTCTCGTCAAGATGTTCTTCTTCGTGCGGCAGATACTTGTGCGCCAGCTTCTCGAAGCCTTCAAAACACAGGAAGGCGCCGCCCAGCATCAGCAGCGGCGTCACCGCCCACGGCGCGAGGGCGCTGATCGCCAGCGCGGCCGGCACCAGGATCGCCTTGTTCTTCAGCGAGCCGAGCGCCACCGCCCACACCACCGGCAATTCGCGGTCGGCGTTGACGCCGGATACCTGCTGCGCATTGAGCGCCAGATCATCGCCAAGCACGCCCGCGGTTTTCTTGGCGGCGACCTTGGTCATGGCGGAGACGTCGTCGAGAATGCCGGCGATGTCGTCGATCAATGCGAAAAAGCTGCTGCCTGCCATGGGATCCTTGCGTGGTTGTTGATGCGTGAGGCCAGACGATAGCCCGGCAAGGTGCTTCAAGGCAAGTGCAGGGGGCCGGCTCGGCGGATTCATATACTGTTTATCCGAACAGTACTGTATCATTCCGATAATCCATTTTTCGACTCACTTTCGATACCTGCCCATCATGATCGGTCGCCTCTCCGGAATCCTGCTCGAAAAAAATCCTCCGCAATTGCTGGTCGACTGCAACGGCGTCGGATATGAAGTCGGCGTGCCGATGAGCACCTTCTACAATCTGCCCGGCCTCGGCGAAAAAGTGGTGCTGCTGACGCACCTGGCGATCCGCGAAGACGCCCACGTGCTGTTCGGCTTCGGCAGCGCCGAAGAGCGCAATACCTTCAAGGAGCTGATCAAGATTTCCGGTGTCGGCGCGCGCACCGCGTTGTCGATCCTGTCCGGCATGTCGGTCAGCGATCTGGCGCAGGCGGTGACGCTGCAGGAAGCCGGTCGTCTCACCAAGGTCCCCGGCATCGGCAAGAAGACCGCGGAACGCCTGTTGCTTGAACTCAAGGGCAAGCTCGGCGCCGATCTCGGCGTGGTCGGCGGCGCGGTGCATCACGACGCGACTTCGGATATCCTCAACGCCTTGCTGGCGCTCGGTTATTCCGACAAGGAAGCGACTCTGGCGCTGAAGCAGGTGCCGGCCGATGCCAGCGTCTCGGACGGCATCAAGCACGCACTGAAAGCACTGTCCAAAGCCTGAACGGTAAATCATGAGCATCCAGACCGACGACTTTTCCGAACAACGCATCATCGCCGCCACGCCGGCCTCGGCCAACGAGGAGGCCATCGAACGCGCGCTGCGGCCCAAGCAGCTCGACGAATACGTCGGCCAGGAAAAAGTGCGCGGCCAGCTCGAGATCTTCATCTCGGCGGCGCGCCAGCGCGGCGAAGCGCTCGATCACACCTTGCTGTTCGGCCCGCCGGGCCTTGGCAAGACCACCATGGCGCACATCATCGCGCGCGAAATGGGCGTCAACCTGCGCCAGACTTCCGGCCCCGTGCTGGAGCGCGCCGGCGACCTGGCCGCGCTGCTGACCAATCTCGAAGCCAACGACGTGCTGTTCATCGACGAGATCCATCGCTTGTCGCCAGTGGTGGAGGAAATCCTCTATCCCGCGCTCGAGGACTACCAGATCGACATCATGATCGGCGAAGGCCCGGCGGCGCGTTCGGTGCGTCTGGACCTGCAGCCGTTCACGCTGGTCGGCGCCACCACGCGCGCCGGCATGCTGACCAATCCGCTGCGCGACCGCTTCGGCATCGTTGCGCGCCTGGAGTTCTACACGCCGCCGGAGCTGGCCCGCATCGTCACGCGCAGCGCCGGCCTGCTGAATGCACCGATCGTCGAAGAAGGCGCGCTGGAAATCGCCAAGCGCAGCCGCGGCACGCCGCGCATCGCCAATCGTCTGCTGCGTCGCGTGCGAGACTATGCGGAAGTGAAAGGCAATGGCCGGATCACGCAAGCGATGGCCGACGCCGCGCTGGTCATGCTCGACGTCGATCCGGTCGGCTTTGACGTGATGGACCGCAAGCTGCTCGAAGCGGTGCTGTTCAAATTCAACGGCGGTCCGGTCGGACTAGACAATCTCGCTGCGGCAATCGGTGAAGAGCGTGACACCATCGAAGACGTGCTGGAGCCTTACCTGATCCAGCAAGGTTATCTGCAACGCACGCCGCGCGGCCGCGTGGCGACGCCGGCGGCGTACACCCACTTCGGCGTGACGGCGCCGCGCACAGGCCCCAACGGCGACCTTTGGGCCGGTTGAATCCCTGCTCAAAAATTGTATCGGCATTGCTGCCGGTACACTCCTTCTCACGTTTCTCGTACGCACGCGTGCTCATCTGCAACAGCTGTTGAACTGCGTCAACTTCCGCGCAAACTGACATTGGCCTGACCATTTGGCCGGACGATTGCCGCGCCGGAAAAGTGTCTCGTCATCTCGTCAATTCATTAGAAATTTGCCAAGAAATTCATGCGAACTTCTTGTGATTTCTTTATTTTCACTTGTGCAAAAATTAATCGTCACCGACAATGGATAGCTAATCACTATCTTTGTGGGCGAGCCTCTCATGCTTATGTCGAGCCAAGCCAGCAGGTACGCGCATCAACTCCTCGATGCCCGTGCAAACACACGCCTGTTGCCGCTCCTGTCCTCTTCCCAGCCTCTCTCCGTTGACGATGCCTACGACATTGCGCGCCGCATCATCGACATCCGTGTGGCGCAAGGCGAGCAACCAATCGGCCGCAAGATCGGCTTCACCGTGCACAAGACCTGGGACAAATACGGTGTCACCGACGACGCGCGCATTCCGATCTGGGCGCACATCTACGACTCGACGGTGCGCTATGCCGAGGACAACCATGGCAAGCAATGCCTGAAGGGGGCGTTGCAGCCGCGCATCGAGCCGGAGATCGTTTTCAAGCTCGGGCAGGCGCCATCGCCGGACGCGACCATCGACGAACTGGCCGAATGCATCGAATGGATGGCGCACGGTTTCGAGATCGTCGCCTGTCCGTTCGCCAACTGGGAATTCACGGTGGCCGATTCGATCGCCGCCTTCGGCCTGCACGGCACGCTCATCATCGGCGAGCCGCACGTGCTGTCGTCGGCCACGCGCCACAACCTGCCGCAGATACTGGCCAGCGCCAGCGTCTCGCTGTCAAGCAGCACCGACAGTACCGGCCGGCTGCGCGCGGCCGGCTTCTTCAACGACGAAGCCGACAGCCCTTTGCATGCGCTGTGGCATCTGCATCAGTTGCTCAAGACCCAGCCGCAATTCGCGCCCTTGCAGGCCGGCGAAATCATCACCACCGGCACCTGGACCGACGCCTATCCGGTGGAAGCCGGGCAGACCTGGATCACCGCGTTTTCCGGCGTCGCATTGCCGGGACTGACGGTGTCGTTTGTCTGATTTCCTTTTCGGCAGCAAACAGGTGCCGCAGGTGAGTCATGCATATCTGGGTTGACGCCGACGCCTGTCCGGGCGTGATCAAGGACATGCTGTTCCGCGTTGCCGATCGCACTCAGATCTCGGTGACGCTGGTGGCCAACCGGTACCTGCGCACGCCGCCTTCACGCTTCATCAAATCGATCGTGGTTCCGGCCGGATTTGACGTCGCTGACAAGGAAATCGTCAAGCTCGCACAAGCCGGCGACCTCGTCATCACGGCCGATATTCCACTCGCTGCCGAGGTCGTCGCCAACGGCGTCGCCGTGCTCAATCCACGCGGTGAGATGTACACCGTCGACAATATCCAGCAGCATCTGACGATGCGCAATTTCATGGAAGAACTGCGCGGCAGCGGTGTCGAGACCGGCGGTCCGGCGGCGTTCAGCCAGGCCGACGGCCGCGCCTTTGCACGCCAGCTTGATCGCTTCGTCGCCCAGCGCAAGCCCACGCCCTGACGCGTCGTTCTACTTGCCGTTGAAGACTCGTAGCGGCATCCATCCTTTTCGTTCATAACTGTAGAGCGTGTAGCTCGGCTTGAGCAGCGCGCCATTGGCGTCGAAGGCGATGTTGGCGCTGACGCCGTTGTGCCTGATCTCGTGCAGCGCGTCGATGATCTTGCTGCGCTCCAGCGAGTTGGCCTTCTTCGCGGCGGCGGCCAGCAAGTGCACGCTGTCGTAGGTGTACACCGCAAACGGAATCATCTCGCCGCCGAAGCGCTCGGCGTATTTCTTTTGCAATGCGCTCATGCCGGGGCGTTTGTCCAGTGGCGTGCTGGGCACGATGGCGAGAATGGTACTGTCGATGTCGCCGGCGTTCTTCAAAAAAGAGGGCGATACCACGCTGCCGGTCAGCAGTAACTTCGCCGGCAGGCGAAAGCGGTGCAGATTACGCGCCAGCACATCGCTTTGCATCACGCGGCCGCTGAAGAAAATCAGATCGGCCTGAGCATCCCGGGCTTTTTGCAGCGGCTGGTTGAAATCAGATGTATTGCCGCTGATCGACATGCGCTGAATGATCTCACCGTCGGCGGCCTTCGCATGATTGGAAAAATAATCCGCCATGCTGGTGCCGAGGAATCCTCCGTCGTCGAGCACCAGCACGCGTTTCAGTTTCTGTTCCCCGACCAGATAATCGGCAGCGAGCGCGAGTCCGGCGTCGTCGCTGCCGATTATCTGGAACGCCGTCTTGTACGATCTTTGCGTGAAGCTGCGGCTCCACGAGAACGGTGAAATTTGCGCCAGTCCTGCGGCATGGTAAATAGGAGAGGCCGCCACCGTTGTTGCGCTGCTCCAATGACCGATGACGCCGATGGCCTTGCTATTGGAGAACGAACGCGCGATGAATTCGCTGATACGGGGATCGGCTTTGTCGTCCTGCTCCAGCAACTCAAAGACGACGGCACGACCGTTGATGCTGGGGTTGCCCTTGTTGATTTCCTCGATGGCAAGCAGCGCGGCATTGTGGCCCTGACGCGCGGAAACTTCCGTCAGCGGTGCCGCGAAACCGATCGTGACGACGACAGGCGGCGTATCGGCTGCATGCGCGCAGTGCAGGATGGACGAGAGCAGCAAAAGCAGAACAGCAAAACGGCAGGAAATCGACATATGACCTCCGGTACGAAAGTGATGCTTCTGTGTCCGCGGGATCAATGCGAGTCCCCGGTACATTCTGTCGCTTGTGTGCGACTAAATCCAAGTCAATTGTGTCGCCTCATCCGGGTGACTTGAATTGCCTGCGCACTGTCCAGCGGCCTTTTTCAGTCTGATGCAATGTGTACGTAGGGCTCTTGAGCGTGCCATCGGGGCGGAAAGACATCGTCCCGCTCAACCCCGTGTAGTTGACCGCATACAAGCCGGCGATGATGTTCTGGCGATCGAGGCTGTCGGCCTTTTTGATAGCGGCGATCAGCGTGTGGACGGAGTCGTAGGCAAACATGGCGAACGGCGCCGGTTCGCGTGTGAAGTGCGCCATGTAGCGTTTCCTGAAGGCCTGTATCTTGCTGCCGTCCGTCGACGGGCCGGGAACGATGGCATAGAGATCTTCATCGCTGTAATTGATCTGCGCCAGGAAATCCGTCGACACCACGGGGCCGGTCATCATCAGGCTGGACGACACGCCCATGCGCTTGAGGTTGCGCGCAATCGCCGTGCTTTGCGCGCTGCGGCCGGTGAACAGGATCATGTCCGGGCGACTGGTCTTGGCGATCTGCAACTGAGGATTGAAGTCCGAGGTCTGCGTGCTGACGGAATGGCGCGAGGTTTCAATGCCCGCGGCCTTGGCGTATTTCTCGAACGAGTCAGCCATCGACACGCCCAGCGGGGCCTTGTCGTCAATCACCATGACTCTTTTCGGATGGACATGCTCCGATAAATAGCCGATCACATAGGCCATCGCCATGTCGTCGCTGCCCACGCCCTGGAAATGGCTGCTGCCCGGGGCAAGCGTAAAGCGCCTGCTCCACGCAATCGGCGCCAGTTGCGCAATGCCGGCTTCGGCGTAGATCGGTGCGACGGCGATGCTGGTGGTGCTGGTCCAGTGACCGACGACGGCGACGACGTTGGTCTTGATCAGATAGCGCGCGACCTGCTCAGCGGTGCGCGGATCGGCCTTGTCGTTTTGCAGCAGTAATTTGAAAATAACGGGATTGCCGCCGATGCGCACCGATGCGGCATTGGCCTCGTCAATCGCCATCTGCGCGGCCCCCGCGCCGCTGGAAGCATCGAGGTCGTCCATCGGTGCGACAAAGCCGATCAACACTTCGCGGGCAGGATCCTGAGCGCGCGCGGGAACGCTGCAGGAGAGGAAAAGCACTGCGACGGACAAGCACAGAACGCTGAAGCGCGGCGACGAATGCATTGTATTGCCCTCCCCCGAGAGACCCTTCTGACAAGCGATGGATGACCGATGCCGAATGCAATGCACAAGCTCGGCCGGGACGATTCCGGCCATCTCGTTTTGTTATCCTCAGGCTAACAATTTCGCAGGCAATGGGCAACACGAAATAACACAGGTGTTGCGCAAGCTGTCTATTTCCGAACGGAAAAACTGCGTGACGCATTCCAGGAAGAAAGCGCTCAGCAAACGGGGGGGGGGGAGAGGAAGGACAAGGAAGAATGCATCGCATGCCGGGACGCCTGCGATGCATAGCGGAAAGTGTGCTTACTCCTCGCGCACCCAGGTCTGTGTCCGGCCCAGCATCGGCATGCCGATATAGCCGCGCACGTTGAGCTTCTTGCCGTCCTCGACCACGGTCAGCTTGCTCTTGTACAGCTTGCCGTTGGCCGGATCGAGGATCTGTCCGCCGTTGTATTCATCGCCGTCTTTCTTCAGGCCGGACAGGATGGTCATGCCGACGATGGGCTGATCTTTCAGCGCGCCTTCACATTTCACGCACTTGGGATTCTGATCTTCCTCTGCCGGGCGGAACAGCTTCTCGATCTTGCCCTTGAGTTCGCCGTCGCTCTCGGTGATGCGGATCAGCGCCTTGGGTTGGCCGGTGGCGTCGTCGATGTTTTTCCACAGACCGACAGGCGAGCCGTCGGCGGCCCAGGCGTTTGCGGTGCTTAGTGCGCTCAGGGCCAACAGGGCGCTGCTCAGGATGATGCGAGTTTTCATGATGTCTCCGTCCATTGGTGAAACTGGTGGTTTAAATAAAAGCACGATTGTTCTAATTTTATCCGGCTAGTGTAGACAAGCCGGCGGCGTCCGGCAAGGATTAAAAAAGATAGCGACAAGGCAATAAAAAAGCCGCCGCCCTTTGCAGGACGGCGGCTCATCGGAAGCTGACCGGGCAGCTTATTTCAACTTATTTCAACTTATTTCAACTTCCCCAGTTGCTCTTCCAGTTTTGCCAGCGTGGTGCTGAAGTTGGCGAGGCGCTCTTTCTCTTGCGCCACGACCGCTTCCGGCGCGCGCGCGACGAAGCTCGCGTTGGACAGCTTGGCATTGGCCTTGACGATCTCGCCGCTGATGCGGGTGATCTCCTTGGTCATGCGTTCGCGTTCCGCCGCGATGTCGATTTCCACCTTCAGCATCAGCTTCAGGTCGCCGACGATGGCCACCGGCGCCGGCGACTCAGGCAATTGCGTCACGACTTGCGTCTCGCTCAGTTTCACCAGCGATTGCAGGTAAGGCAGGAAGGAGTTCACCGCTTCCGCATTCTCGGTCTCAATGATCAGCGGCACGCGCAACGCCGGCGACAATTGCATCTCGCCGCGCAGGTTGCGGCAGGCATCGGTCAGCGTCTTCAGCTGCGTCATCCAGGCTTCCGCATCCACGTCGATCTTTTCCAGATCGGCTTGCGGATACGGTTGACGCATGATGGAGTCGCCGGCCGGGTCGAGCTTCTTGTCGGTCAGCGGCGCCACGCTTTGCCACAGCGCTTCGGTGATGAAAGGCAGCACCGGATGCGCCAGGCGCAGCACGCCTTCCAGCACGCGCAGCAGAGTACGGCGGGTGGCGCGTTGCTGCGCTTCGTTGCCGTTCTGGATTTGCGACTTGGCCATTTCCAGATACCAGTCGCAGTACTCGTCCCACACGAACTTGTAGATGGCGGAAGCGATGTTGTCGAAGCGGTAGTCGGCGAAACCCTTTTCAACTTCGGCCTCGGTGCGCTGCATCAGCGATACGATCCAGCGGTCGGCTTGCGAGAACTGCAGCTTTTCCTTGTCGCATTCGCCCTTGACGTGGCCGTCGAAACCGCAGTCGTGGCCTTCGGTGTTCATCAGCACAAAGCGGGTGGCATTCCACAGCTTGTTGCAGAAGTTGCGATAGCCTTCGCAGCGGCCGAGGTCGAAGTTGATGTTGCGGCCCAAGGTCGCCAGCGAGGCAAAAGTGAAGCGCAGCGCATCGGTGCCGAAGGCAGGGATGCCGTCGGCGAATTCCTTGCGCGTGGCCTTCTCGATGCTGGCGGCTTGCTTCGGATTCATCAGGCCGACGGTGCGCTTGGCGACCAGTTCATCCACGCCGATGCCGTCGATCAGATCGATCGGGTCGAGCGTGTTGCCCTTGGACTTGGACATCTTCTGGCCGCTGGCATCGCGCACCAGACCATGCACATAGACGGTATTGAACGGCACCTGGCCGGTGAAGTGCGTGGTCATCATGACCATGCGCGCCACCCAGAAGAAGATGATGTCGAAGCCGGTCACCAGCACCGACGACGGCAGGAACAGTTTGTAGTCCGGTGTGATTTCCGGCCAGCCCAGCGTCGAGAACGGCACCAGCGCCGACGAGAACCAGGTGTCGAGCACGTCGTTGTCGCGGGTCACGGTCTTGCCGCCGGCTTGCGCCTGGGCTTCCGCTTCGGTGCGCGCCACGTAGACCTTGCCGTCTTCGTCGTACCACGCCGGGATCTGATGGCCCCACCACAGTTGGCGCGAGATACACCAATCCTGGATGTTGTTGAGCCACTGGTTGTAGGTGTTGCTCCAGTTTTCCGGAATCAGCTTGATCTCGCCGTTGGCGACTTTTTCCAGCGCCACTTCTGCAATCGACTTGCCCGGGAAGTAAGTACCTTCCGGGGCCGGCTTGCTCATGGCGACGAACCATTGGTCGGTCAGCATCGGCTCGATCACGACGCCGGTGCGGTCGCCGCGCGGCACCATCAGCTTGTGCGGCTTGACCAGTTCCAGCAGGCCTTGCGCATCGAGGTCGGCAACCATCTGCTTGCGCGCTTCGAAGCGATCCAGGCCTTGATACTTGGCCGGGCCGTTTTCATTGATTTTGGCGTCCAGCGTCAGGATGCTGATTTTTTCCAGGTCGTGGCGTGCGCCGACCTGATAATCGTTGAAGTCGTGCGCAGGCGTGATCTTTACGCAGCCGGTGCCGAATTCCTTGTCGACATATTCGTCCTTGATGATCGGGATTTCGCGATCAGTCAGCGGCAGCTTGAGCATCTTGCCGACCAGGTGCGCATAACGCTCATCGGTCGGATCGACGGCCACGGCGACGTCGCCCAGCAGTGTTTCCGGACGTGTCGTCGCCACCGTGATGTGACCGCTGCCATCCACCAGTGGATAGCGGATATGCCACATCGAGCCGTCTTCTTCTTCCGACACCACTTCGAGGTCAGAGACCGCCGTGCCCAGCACCGGATCCCAGTTCACCAGACGCTTGCCGCGATAGATCAGGCCTTGCTCGAACAGGCGCACGAAGACTTCCGTGACGGCGTTCGACATCTTCGGATCCATCGTGAAGTATTCGCGGTCCCAGTCGGTCGAGGCGCCCATGCGGCGCATCTGGCCGGTGATGGTGGAGCCGGATTTTTCCTTCCACTCCCACACCTTCTCGACGAACTTCTCGCGGCCGAGGTCATGGCGCGAAATCTTTTGCGCATCGAGCTGGCGCTCCACCACGATCTGCGTGGCGATGCCGGCGTGGTCGGTGCCGGGAATCCAGGCGGTGTTGAAACCACGCATGCGATGGTAGCGGGTCAGGCCGTCCATGATGGTCTGGTTGAACGCATGGCCCATGTGCAGCGTGCCGGTCACATTCGGCGGCGGCAGCTGGATGCTGAACGACGGCTTTTCAGGCGCGGTGGTGGCGGCGAAATACCCGCGCTTTTCCCACTCCTCGCGCCAGAATTTTTCGATATCGGCAGGCTCGAACGACTTGGCTAATTCCATGATTTGACGTGTGTTTTTGCGAAACCGTCCATTATAAAGGAGTCGCCGTCCAAACAGGCTTTCAGCCCGAAATTGTGGTTTTGAAAACTGGGGGGAATTGCTGTTTGGCAATATCAAGCAGCATCGGACACATGTCCTTGCGCGCATGGCAAATAGTGGAAATTAGTGATGCCGCGCCAAAATTATTGGAGTAGAATCCGGCCCACGACGTTTGAAACTGAACGTAGTAATGCTAGGGGTCCTGTCTTTGCGATGGGCCTTACAACCGTAGCGAGCGGGTCTAGCCTGAGTTAAGAAGCGCAGCCGTACTTTAGTACGGTGAGCATCGCAGACTCAGGATCGGCACGCGCAGTAGGTTGTAAGGACCGGACATTGACGGGTGAGAAATACCCTTGAACCTGATCTGGGTAATGCCAGCGAAGGGAAGCGCCGGAACTACCGTATTGCATTGCCTCTTCAGCACGCAACAGGTTCCTTTCCGAATCCTCCTTTGCTGGCTCCAAGCCAAGTAATTTCAAGCAAAGGAGCCAAAATGAACGCCAATCCGAAATTCCTCTCCGCTACCGCCACGGTAGACGAAGCAGCCGTCCAGCCTTTACCGAATTCCCGCAAGATCTATGTCACCGGTTCGCGCCCCGATATCCGCGTGCCGATGCGCCAGATCAGCCAGTCCGACACGCCGGCGATGTTCGGCTCGGAAAAGAATCCGCCGATCTACGTCTACGACACCTCCGGTCCGTACACCGATCCGGACGCCAAAATCGACATCCGCAATGGTCTGGAGACGCCACGCCTGCCGTGGATCCTGGAGCGCAACGACACCGACGAACTGGATGGCCCGACTTCCGAATACGGCCAGCAGCGCCTGAACGATCCGGCACTGGCCGAGCTGCGCTTCAATCTGCATCGCAAGCCGCGCCGCGCCAAAGAAGGCGGCAACGTCTCGCAAATGCACTACGCGCGCAAAGGCATCATCACGCCGGAGATGGAATACATCGCCATCCGCGAAAACCTGCGTCGTCAGGAATACCTGGAAGAGCTAAAAGCCTCCGGCCCGATGGGCAACAAGCTGGCCGACCTGATGGGCCGCCAGCATCCCGGTCAATCCTTCGGCGCCTCGATCCCGGCCATGATTACGCCGGAATTCGTGCGCGACGAAGTCGCCCGCGGCCGCGCCATCATCCCCGCCAACATCAATCACCCGGAAGTCGAACCGATGATCATCGGCCGCAACTTCCTGGTGAAGATCAACGCCAACATCGGCAACTCGGCCGTGACTTCGTCCATCGGCGAAGAGGTCGAAAAAATGACATGGGCCATCCGCTGGGGCGGCGACAACGTCATGGATCTGTCGACCGGCAAGAACATCCACGAAACACGTGAATGGATCATCCGCAATTCGCCGGTGCCGATCGGCACCGTGCCGATCTATCAGGCGCTGGAAAAGGTCAACGGCAAGGCCGAAGATCTGACCTGGGAAATCTTCCGCGACACCCTGATCGAGCAGGCCGAGCAAGGCGTCGACTACTTCACCATCCACGCCGGCGTGCGCCTGCAATACGTGCCGTTGACCGCCAAGCGCATGACGGGCATCGTCTCGCGCGGCGGCTCGATCATGGCTAAGTGGTGCCTGGCGCATCACAAGGAATCCTTCTTGTACGAGCACTTCGAAGACATCTGCGACATCATGAAGGCCTACGACGTCAGCTTCAGCCTCGGCGACGGCTTGCGTCCGGGCTCGATTTACGACGCCAACGATGAAGCGCAACTGGGCGAACTGAAGACCTTGGGCGAGCTGACCAAGATCGCGTGGAAGCACGACGTGCAGGTCATGATCGAAGGTCCCGGCCACGTGCCGATGCACCTGATCAAGGAAAACATGGACCTGCAACTGGAGCAGTGCCACGAAGCGCCGTTCTACACGCTGGGGCCCTTGACGACCGACATCGCGCCGGGCTACGACCACATCACCTCCGGTATCGGCGCCGCGCAGATCGGCTGGTACGGCACCGCGATGCTGTGCTACGTCACGCCGAAAGAACATCTGGGTTTGCCGAACAAGGTCGACGTCAAGGACGGCATCATCACTTACAAGATCGCTGCGCACGCCGCCGATCTGGCCAAGGGCCATCCGGGCGCGCAGATCCGCGACAACGCGCTGTCGAAGGCGCGTTTCGAATTCCGCTGGGAGGACCAGTTCAACATCGGTCTCGACCCGGACAAGGCGCGCGAATTCCATGACGAAACCCTGCCCAAGGATTCGGCCAAGGTGGCGCATTTCTGCTCGATGTGCGGTCCGCATTTCTGCTCGATGAAGATCACGCAGGAAGTGCGCGATTACGCCGCCAAGGAAGGCATCTCGGAGATCGCTGCCTTGAAGCAGGGCATGGAAGTGAAGTCGGTGGAGTTCGTGAAGATGGGCGCCGAGATTTATTCCAAGACCTGAGCGTTGCGGTGAATGCGATGCAGATTGAATTGAATGGCAAGCCGCATGCGATTGCCGACGGGTCTGATCTGGCGCAGCTGATAGCTGCGCTGGAGCTTACCGGGAAGGGGGTTGCGGTGGCGGTTAACCGGCAGGTTGTGCCTTTGCAGTTGTGGGCGGGGCGGGTGTTGGTTGAGGCGGATAGGGTGGATGTTGTCCGGGCTATCGGCGGCGGGTGATTTCTGCTTTCTGTCCTCTTGACTTACGACGCTTTGTATTTTGTTCCGACTTGGATTTTTGTGTAGCTGAGGTTGTTCTTTCTTCGGACTACCGGGGTTGCCGGGGGCGGCCCGGCAGCCGCTCACTTTCTTTGCTTCGCCAAAGAAAGTAAGCAAAGAAAGGCGACCGCGATTCGCCGCCCCTTCGGGGTTCCCGTTGGCGCCACGCACAAATCGGGAAGGGAAACAAACTCGCTTCGCTCAGACAAGTTTCCCTTCTTTATCCGATTTGTGCGCGTCACCAACGGCAGCTCATAAGCGGAACTTCTTTGTCGGCTCGCTTCGCATTGCCTTGTTGGCTCGCCTTCGGCATCGTGCCGGGTGATCTTTAGTCGTTTGCTCTCTTGCAAACGCTTGAAAGGAATTGACATGAACATGAACGATACGCTCGCGCTGACCGCAGATGCGGGTCTGACGATTGCAGGAAAAACCTACGGCTCGCGCCTCCTCGTCGGCAGCGGCAAGTACAAGGATCTCGATGAAACCCGCCTGGCCACCGAGGCCAGCGGCGCCGACATCATCACCGTGGCGATTCGTCGCGTGAACATCGGCCAGGATCCGAATGCGCCGAGTCTGCTCGACGTGGTGCCGCCTTCGCGTTACACCATCCTGCCGAATACGGCCGGTTGCTACAACGCCGAAGATGCGGTCTACACGCTGCAACTGGCGCGTGAATTGTTGAACGGCCACAAGCTGGTCAAGCTGGAAGTGCTGGGCGACGAGAAGACCCTGTTCCCGAACATGCCGGAGACCCTGAAGGCCGCCGCAACGCTGGTCAAGGATGGCTTCGACGTGATGGTCTATTGCAGCGACGATCCCATCCAGGCGCGCATGCTGGAAGACATCGGCGTGGTGGCGGTGATGCCGCTGGCGTCGCTGATCGGTTCCGGCATGGGCATCCTGAATCCCTGGAATCTGTCGCTGATCATCGAACAATCGAAGATTCCAGTGCTGGTCGATGCCGGCGTCGGTACGGCTTCGGATGCCGCGATTGCGATGGAGCTTGGCTGCGACGGTGTGCTGATGAATACCGCGATTGCCGGTGCGCGCGATCCGATCCGCATGGCGCGGGCGATGAAGTTGGCGGTGGAAGCCGGTCGTGAAGCCTTCCTCGCCGGTCGTGTGCCGAAGCGCTTTGCGGCGTCGCCATCGTCGCCGATGGCGGGCCGGGTCGTCTGAGCCAGGTCATGTTTTCGTATCGCTCGTCGCCGCCGTGCGTGCTGGTGTTTTCCGGTTCCGACCCCAGCGGCGGCGCCGGCATGCAGGCGGATATTCCCGCGATCAGCGCGCTCGGCTGCCATCCGCTGTCGGTGCCAACCGCGTTGACGGTACAGGACAACGTCAGCGTGTTTGCGGTGCACCCGCTCGATGCCGCGTTGATTCGCCATCAGGCGCAGGTGCTGATCGATCGCTTCGACATCCGCGCCGTCAAGCTCGGCATTGCCGGCAACCGCCGCAATGCCGAGGCGATTGCGGGCCTGATTTTGCAATTGCGCGCACGTCAGCCGGATTTGCCGGTGGTGTTCGATCCGGTGCTGGCCAACGGCAAGGGTGATCAGTTGTCGACCGACGATGCGGCGCGGGCGATTGAATCTTTATATGCGGTCGCCACCGTCATCACGCCCAATCTCAATGAAGCCAACCGCCTGTGCGGCAGCGAGCATGCGCCGGAACAGCAGGCCGCCATCCTGATGCAGCGCGGTTGCGAAAACGTGTTGCTCAAGGGCGGTCACGGTCCGCAGCATCAGGATGTGGTCAATCGCTGGTTCGGCCCTGAAGGTGCTTTTGCGTCGTGGAGCTGGCCGCGTTTGCCGGACGAATTCCACGGCAGCGGTTGCACGCTGGCGGCGGCCTTGTCGGCGCAACTGGCGCAAGGTCTCGGCATGCGCGACGCCATCGATGCGGCGCAGCAGTATTGCCAGCACGCGCTGGAAACTTCCTACGCGATCGCAGACGGACAACGCATTCCCAATCGCGTACCGCTGTATGAACGCCCCTTTGCTGGAGAAAACAAATGAGTGAAGCCAAACAATGGTCCTTGCGCGGCCTGTATATCGTGACCCCGGACTGGGATGACACCGACAAGCTGGTCGGTGTGACCGACCAGGCAATCAAAGGCGGCGCGACGCTGGTGCAATACCGCCACAAGACCGCTGACGCGATCCTGCGCAAGGAACAGGCGAGTGCGTTGCTGCAAGTCTGCCGCCGCCACAACACGCCGTTCATCATCAACGACTACGTTGACCTGTGCCTTGAACTCGACGCCGACGGCATTCACGTCGGCGGCACCGATGCATCGGTAGCGGACGTGCGCGTCCAGGTTGGCAAGGACAAGATCGTCGGCGCCTCGTGCTACGGTACCCTGCAACTGGCGCGCGATGCGTACGCAGCCGGCGCGACCTATGTGGCGTTCGGCGGCTTCTATCCGTCGCGCGTAAAAAAATATGACTTCAAGACAGCGCCGGAAATCGTCGCCGAGTCGAAGAAGGAGATCCCCTTGCCGGTGGTCGTCATCGGCGGCATGACGCAGGAGAATTGCCTGCCGTTGATTGCGCAGGGCACCGACATGGTGGCAGCGATCAGCAGCGTCTACATGACCGATGATCCGGAAGCGGCAGCGCGCCGGTTTGCCGATCTGTTCTGAACGCGTCGTATCGGAAATGAAAAATGCCGCTGCATCGTCATGATGTCAGCGGCATTTTTTCGCGCGGTAAAGCCAGTGATCAGCTTTCCAGCAGGCTGCGCAGCATCCATGCATTCTTTTCATGCAACTGCATGCGCTGGGTCAGCAGGTCAGCGGTCGGTTCGTCGGCGGCCGCATCGACGGCCGGGAACATCGAGCGCGCTGTGCGGGTGACGGCTTCCTGGCCGGCCACCAACTGGCGAATCATTTCGTCGGCGGTGGGTACGCCTTCGGCTTCAGGGATCGACGACAGCTTGGCGAATTCCTTATACGAACCGGGCGCCGGATAGCCCAGTGCGCGGATGCGTTCGGCGATCAGGTCGACTGCCAGCGCCAGTTCGGTGTACTGGCCTTCGAACATCAGGTGCAGCGTGTTGAACATCGGGCCGGTGACGTTCCAGTGGAAATTGTGGGTCTTCAGGTAGAGCGTGTAGGAATCGGCCAGCAGTTTGCTGAGGCCGTCCGCAATCTTCTTGCGATCCTTGTCGTTGATGCCGATGTTGATTGCTGCGACGTTTTTCTTTGCCATTGTTTCGCTCCTTGGTGTGATGGAATGCAACGCTGCGATTTTATGTCAAAACCGCAAGCCCATGAATAACACTTGAGGATGATCGCCATCATCACAAGGTGTTAGCCGTTCCCGTCAGATTGGCTTTTTTGCAAGTTGTGCGCGGCGATACAGAGACAAGGTCAATGCCACCGCACACAGCGCGCCGATGGCGGCGAACAGGAACACTTCCTCGTAACCGAACTGTCCCACGATCAATCCGGCCAGCGGCCCGGTGATGCCCAGCGCCAGGTCGAGGAACACCGAATACGCGCCCAGGGCCGCGCCGCGATTGGGCGCCGGCACCAGGCCGACCGCTTCCACCCCCAGCGACGGGAACACCAGCGCAAAGCCGAAGCCGGCCAGCGCCGCGCCGAGCATGGCGACTTCCGCCGAACCGGCCAGCCACAGGATGGTCAGGCCGAATGCCTCAACGATGAAGGAAGCGATCGCCACCTTGAAACCACCGAAGCGGTTGATGGCATTGGCGAACAGCAGGCGCGAGCCGATGAAGCAGACGCCGAACAGCGTCAGCGAGAAGGCCGCGTTGGACCATTGATGGCTGGCGTAATACAGCGTGATGAAGGTGGCGATGGCGCCGAAGCCGACGGTGCCCAAGGCCAGGCCGATGCCGTAAGGCAGCACGCGGTTGAGCACCAGGCGGAAGGCCAGGCGTTCTCCGCGCACCACCGGCACGGCCGGACGGCGGCGCGCAATCACGTAACCGATCAACGGCAGCGCCAACGCCAGGAAGCCGATCGCCGCGAAGCCGCCCACGTGCAGCAGCGCCACGCCCAGCGGCGCGCCGATGGCCAGTGCGCCGTAAGTGGCGATGCCGTTCCACGAAATCATGCGTGCGGTGTGCGTGGCGCCGATGCGGCCGATGCCCCAGATGATCGAACCGGTGCCGGCCAGGCTTTCGCCGATGCCGAGGCAGAAGCGGCTGACCAGGATCATGGACAGGCTCAGCCACGGCAGTTCGGCGGACCATGCCGCCAGCACCAGGAAAGCGCCGCTGGCAACGCAGGCCAGCATGCCGCGCATGACGGTTTTCTTGGGGCCGATGGTGTCGACCATGCGGCCGGCCTGGGCGCGCGTGATCAAGGTAGAGAGGTATTGCACGCTGATCGACAGGCCTGCGATGAACGAACTGTAACCAAGGTCGAGGTGGACATAGCCGGGCAGCACCGCGAGCGGGATGCCGATGGTCATGTAGGCCAGGAAGGTGAACAACACCGTCGACAGGATCTGGACCATGACGGCGGTTTGGGAATGGGGCTGTGCGGGCGTGACGGCAGACGCGCCTTCGGCGGCGGCGACAGGAGCTGGGCGGAGTGCTTCTTCGGACATGATAGGGATAAAGAGAGGATGCAACGGGCCTCAATGCCATGTTGCAGTGCAGAATTTTACGCCGTTTGACGCAAACCTGCTGGCGGTGCGGGATTTCACCCAATTGACGAGGGTGATCCGGACAGGAATATACAGGCTGCGCGCGTTCGTAATGACGTGCGGACGTATAATCGCAGGATGCAAAATCTTCTTCACAATCTCAACGCCGAGCAGCTTGCCGCCGTCACCCTTCCCGCACAATCCGCACTGATCCTGGCCGGCGCCGGCTCGGGCAAGACGCGCGTGCTGACCACGCGCATCGCGTGGCTGATCCAGACCGGGCAAGTGTCGCCGTCGGGCATCCTGGCGGTGACCTTCACCAACAAGGCGGCCAAGGAAATGACCGCGCGCCTGTCGGCGATGATGCCGATCAACACGCGCGGCATGTGGATCGGCACCTTCCACGGCTTGTGCAACCGCCTGCTGCGTGCGCATCACCGCGACGCGGCGTTGCCCCAGACCTTCCAGATCCTCGACTCGCAGGATCAGTTGTCGGCCATCAAGCGCCTGCTCAAGCAGATGAACGTCGACGACGAGAAGTATCCGCCGCGCAACCTGATGTACTTCATCAACGGCGCCAAGGACCAGGGTCTGCGCGCCAAGGATGTCGAGGCGCACGACGACTACAACCGCAAGTTCGTCGAACTCTACGACCTGTACGATCAGCAATGCCAGCGCGAAGGCGTGGTCGATTTTGCCGAACTGCTGCTGCGCACGTATGAACTGCTGTCGCGCAACCAGCCGCTGCGCGAGCATTACCAGCGCCGCTTCCGCCATGTGCTTGTGGACGAGTTCCAGGATACCAACGACCTGCAATACAAATGGCTCAAGATCATGTCCGGCCAAGGCCAGGTCGACAGCGGCGCAGTGTTTGCGGTGGGTGACGATGACCAGAGCATCTACGCATTCCGCGGCGCCAACGTCGGCAACATGACGTCGTTCGAGCGCGAGTTCCGCGTGCAGAACCTGATCAAGCTGGAGCAAAACTACCGCTCGCACGGCCACATCCTCGACGCGGCCAATATCCTGATTGCCAACAACAGCAAGCGCCTCGGCAAGAATCTGCGCACCGACGCAGGCCACGGCGAGCAGGTGCGTGTGTTCGAGGCCAGCAGCGACTTGCAAGAAGCGCAATGGATCATCGAGCAGGTCAAGAACCTGATCGCCGAAGGCTGGTCGCGCAGCGAGATCGCCTTGCTGTATCGCTCCAATGCGCAGTCGCGGGTGCTGGAGCATGCCTTGTTCTCCTCGGCGATTCCGTATCGCGTGTACGGCGGCCAGCGCTTCTTCGAGCGCGCCGAGGTCAAGCATGCGATCGCTTATCTGCAGTTGATGGACAATCTGCACAACGACTCGGCATTCCTGCGTGTGGTGAACTTCCCGACGCGCGGCATCGGCGCCAAGGCGCTGGAACAGTTGCAGGACGCTGCGCGTCAATACAACTGCTCGCTGTATGCAGCGGTGCCGTATGTCGCAGGCAAAGCCGGTTCGACGCTCAACGGATTCATCAAGCTGATCGAAGCCGCCCGTTTTGAAACGCAGAATCTGCCTTTGCAGGAAATGGTGCAGGTGGTGCTCGACAGCAGCGGTTTGCTCACGCATTACCGGAATGAAAAAGAAGGCGCCGACCGCATCGAGAATCTGGAGCAGTTGGTCAGCGCCGCGACCTTGTTCGTGTCGGAAGAAGGCTACGGCCTTGATGCGCCGGCCTTCCTCGGGCCGCAGGCGCAAGCCGTTGCGGGCACGTCCATCACCACAGCCGACGGCATCGAGATCATCGATGCCGACGCTGCGCTGACGACCATCATGTCGCCGCTGTCGGCTTTCCTCTCGCATGCCTCGCTGGAAGCCGGCGACAACCAGGCGCAGGCCGGCCAGGATGCCTTGCAGCTGATGACGGTGCACTCGGCCAAGGGGCTGGAGTTTGACGCGGTGTTCATCACCGGCTTGGAAGAAGGCTTGTTCCCGCACGAGAACAGCGCCAAGGAAGAGGGTGGCGTGGAAGAAGAGCGCCGTCTGATGTACGTCGCCATCACGCGCGCGCGCAAGCGTTTGTACATGAGCTTTTCGCAGACGCGCATGTTGCATGGCCAGACGCGTTACAACATGCGCTCCCGCTTCTTTGATGAATTGCCGGACGAGTCGATCAAGTGGTTGTCGCCGAAGATTCAGCAGCAACAGCACAGCTGGTTCGCGCAGCCGAAGTCAGCCTGGGATGCAGCGCCGGAGTCGGGCAACAACAAGATTGCGCAGAATTTTTCGCGGCCGGATTCGGGGTGGCGGATTGGGCAGAACGTGGAGCATGCCAAGTTTGGTGAAGGCGTCATCGTCAACATCGAAGGTGGTGGCGGGAGTACGCGGGCGCATATCAACTTCGGGAAGTTTGGGATGAAGTTGTTGGATTTGAGTGTGGCTAAGTTGGATAAGGTGGGGTGAGTTTTTCTCGGTTGTTCCGACTTGCTTTCTGTGAATTCTGATGCTGTTCTTTCTTCGATCCACCCTTCGCCGGGGGTAGCCCGGCAGCTACTCACTTTCTTTGTCTCGCCAAAGAAAGTAAGCAAAGAAAGGGTTGGAGCACTGCTCCAACGCAACGATTCGCCGCCCCGCTGCGCGGGGTATCCGTTGGCGCCGCACTCAAATCGGGAAGGGAAACAAACTCGCTGCGCTCAGACAAGTTTCCCTTCTTTTTCCGATTTGAGCACGTCACCAACGGCGACTCATAAGCGGAATTCTTCCTCGGCTCGCTTCGCCTTGCCTTGGGTGGCTCGCCTTCGGCATCGTGATTCTCATTCTTTCTTTTTTTGAGTGATGGCGAAGAACTTCGACGGTCGCTCCATCTCCGTCCCTTGGCGATGCGCAGCGAGCCAGTTTGGCCGTTCCGCTTGGAGCCAGCCGGTGATGCGATGCGAAAAATGGAAAAAGAGGGGAAACTTGTCTGAGCGTAGCGAGTTTGTTTCCCCTCCCATTTTTTGCTTCGCAGCACCGGGAAGTCCGAAGGACCTGGATCCCGCGGTCGCCTTCTTTTGCTTACTTTTCTTGGCGAGACAAGAAAAGTGAGTAGCTGCCGGGCTACCCCCGGCGAAGGGTTGATCGAAGAAAGAACAGCATTCATCAACGCACTGCAAGCAAGTCGGAACAAAAAAAGCAGCCATCGCGCTCAGCGATTAACCAGCTCCTGCACCTCATCCCAAGTAGCCGCATAAGCCCCCGCCCGCGCCGCCGACAACGCCGCCGCCGCAGCAGCACACTGCAAATGCGTCGCCACCGGCGCGTCCGCCTGACGCAAAATACTCGCAATCCACCCACCCATCGACGCGTCGCCGCAGCCAACGGTATCGATCACTTCAACCCGATAAGCCGGCTGGTCGACAACGCTTTCCCCTTTGATCCACGACAAACCATCCGCCCCGCGCGTGAACAAAATCTCCGCTTGCGGCGCCAAGGCCTTCAACGTAGCCAATGGTTGCGCATCGCCGGGAAACAGCTTCTCCAGATCTTCATCCGACACCTTTACGTAATGCGACAACGCCAGCAGCTTGCGCATCAGCACGTGATAGCCGGGCTGATCCATCAGCTTGCGCCAATTGGGGTCGAAGGCGATGCGCTTGCCGCGTTGTGCGCCTTCCGCGGCGATCGCCAGCAGACGCGAAGCCAATGGTTCGCGCGTCAGGCTGATGCAGCCGAAGTGCAATACGCGCGCCTCATCCATCCAGCCGGAAGGCAGCTTGCTCGGATCGAAATGCAGGTCCGCGCTGTCGTCGCCGACGAAGAAATAATTGGGCGGCGTGGTCGAGGTCACCATCGCCAGCAGCGGCGATTTGTCGACCTGCTGCAGGTAACGCATATCGAGTCCTGCCTCTTGCGTGAGCACGCGCAATTCTTCGCCGAAGACGTCGCTGCTGACGCTGCCGGCATAACCGGTTGCTACGCCAAGGCGGGCGCCGACGCGTGCGACGTTCCAGCAGGCGCCGCCGGGCAGGGCGCGCCACTCGCCGCCGGGCTGGCGGATGAAGTCGGTCAGGGCTTCGCCGAAAACGACGAATTCAATGGGATGCTGCATGAATGTCTCCGTAATGCTGATGCTGCAATAGTTGTTCTTGGGCTGCCTGGAATTCAGTCCCGCAACGCAAACTGTGCGCAGTACTCGTCGGTGACGAGGCCGGTCAGCCAACCGCCGCGCAAGGCGCCGCGCACCGCTTCGGCTTTCTTGCGGCCGCCGGCCAGTGCAATCACCGGCTTGTCCGGCGGTGAACTGAGCGGCGGCGTGGTGATGCGCGCGGCCAGCGGCGAACGCAGCATTTTGCCGGCAGCGTCGAAGGCGTGGCAGATCAGTTCGCCGACCGCGCCCTGCTTTTGCAGTTGCGCCACTTCGTCGTCGTCGATGAAGCCGTCTTCGTGCATCGCACCCTGCAGCGCGATCGTGCCGACGCCGAGAAAGGTGACGTCGGCGCGTTGCGCCAGACCGGTGACGATCTGGTAGGCCCGATGATTGCACCATTGCTTGCGGTCGGCTTCGTTCTCCGCCACGCGCGGCGCCGGCAAGAGGTAAAAGCGGCTTTGCATTTTTTCGGCGGCGAGCAGGGCGACGTCGTAGCGGTTGGCGGAACCGTCGGATGCGAAGGCGCCGATCATCGAGACGATCTGATGCTGCGGCCGCTCCATGTCGCTTATCTTTTCAATCGCGGCCTTGAGCGTGCGGCCCGAGCCGACGTTGACGATCAAGGGCTCTTCCTGCCGCAGGTATTGCTCCATCAATTCGGCGCCGGCCACGGCCAGCATCTGCTGGACGCCTTGGGCATCATCCTCGGCGCCGTCGGCATTGCTGGGCACCACCCGGCAGACCTCAAGGCCGTAACGCTGCTGCAAGCCCTGCGCCAGCTCCAGGCAGGACGAAATGGGATGGGTGATCTGCACCTTGACCAGGTTCGACGCGCCGGCGTAGGCCACCATGCGCTGCGCCATCTGGCGCGAGATGCCAAGGCGCTCGGCGATTTCATTCTGGGTGTTGCCGGCGACGTAATACATCCATGCGGCGCGCGCCGCCAAGTCGAGTTTGGATGAGCTGGATGACATCGTTTTTCCTTGTTGTGAACCTGCCGTTCCCCTTGTACATCACTTGTGTACTCCGGCGGTTGATCCGGCATTGTACGGACTTTGGTCACGTGTTTTAGTGGCAGGTCAGGTAGTCATTATTATCAAAATTGAACATTTGCTCAATAAAAAAGCAAATGCTTGACAATCTTTTGTCAATGTTTGATTATTTGCTCGCAAATAGATTTTTTGCTCAGAAAATTACATCGAGGCGAGGAAGGCGGCAACGCTAATCCTCAGCCCGCACACAATGGAGACAAGCATGAAACTTCGCGCCCCCGCACGTCCGTTGGCACGCCTTGCTGCCGCTATCGCCATGCTCGGTACTGCCGGTTTTTCCTTCGCGGAACCCGTCACACTGAACATCGCATCGATCAATAACCCCGACATGATCGAACTGCAGAAGCTGTCGCCGCAGTTCGAAAAAGCCAATCCCGACATCAAGCTGCGCTGGGTGACGATGGAAGAGAGCGTGCTGCGCCAGCGCCTGACCACCGACATCGCCACCAACAGCGGCCAGTTCGACCTGATGACCATCGGCGCGTATGAAGCGCCGATCTGGGCCAAGAAGGGCTGGCTGGCGCCGATGACGGGCCTGCCCGCCGACTACGACGAAGCCGACCTGATCAAGACCGTGCGCGAAGGCCTGACCAGCGACGGCAAGCTGTACGCGCTGCCGTTCTATGCGGAAAGCTCGATGACCTATTACCGCAAGGATCTGTTCGCGCAAAAGAACCTGAAGATGCCCGAAAAGCCGACCTGGGAAGAGATCGGAAAACTGGCCTCGCAACTGCATGATCCGGCCAAGGGCGTCTACGGCATCTGCCTGCGCGGGCGCGCAGGCTGGGGTGAAAACATGGCGCTGGTTGGCACCATGGTCAATGCTTATGGTGGCCGTTGGTTCGATGAAAAATGGCAACCGCAACTCGATACGCCGGAATGGAAGCAGGCCGTCAATTTCTACGTCGACCTGATGCGCAAGTCCGGTCCGCCGGGCGCCAGCTCCAACGGCTTCAATGAAAACCTGGTGCTGTTCTCGGGCGGCAAGTGCGGCATGTGGGTGGACGCCACCGTCGCCGCCGGCATGCTGTACCACGGCAAGGATTCCAAGGTGTCCGACAAGGTCGCGTTCGCGCCGGCGCCGATGGCGACCACCGACAAGGGCTCGCATTGGTTGTGGATCTGGTCGCTGGCCGTGCCGAAGTCGTCCAAGTCGCAGGACGCCGCGAAGAAATTCGCCGCCTGGGCGACTTCCAAGGACTACATCAAGCTGGTCGCCAAGGATAGCGGCTGGGCATTGGTGCCACCGGGTACGCGCACCTCGACTTACGCTTCCGCCGAGTACAAGAAGGCTTCGCCGTTCTCCGACTTCGTCCTCGATGCAATCCAGAAGGCCGATGCCAACAATCCGACCGTCAAGCCGGTGCCCTACACCGGCATCCAGTTCGCGACGATTCCGGAGTTCCAGTCCATCGGCACCATCACCGGCCAGGCGATTGCCGGTGCGCTGGCAGGCAAGGGTACTGCCGATGCCGCGCTGAAGACGGCGCAGGCGCAAACTGTGCGCATGATGAAGCAGGGGCGTTATATCAAGTAATGGCAATCGTGCCGCTATGCGCCGGCCCGGCTTGACGCCGGGCGGCGCATGAAACTGTTTAAGCGATTTCCGCCGGACCGTCCTTCACGACGCCGGCCCGAACCTGATTGCCTCGAGGCCGCCATGTCGTCGATATCGAATACTTCTCCCATGCCTTCCGAAGCCAACGCTTCTTCATCCACACCGAAATCCCGCCGCGGCAAGCGCACGGGCGGCGAGCGTTTCCTGCCGATCCGCCTGCTGCAGACGCCGGCCGTGGCCTTGCTGTTCCTGTGGATGATTGTGCCGCTGGCGATGACGGTGTACTTCTCCTTCAATCGCTACAACCTGATGTCGCCGGACCAGACCGGTTTCGTGGGACTGGAAAACTACCAATTCCTGCTGGAAGATCCCGCCTTCTGGCCGTCGATAGCGAACACCGCCTTGCTGATCGGTTCCGTGCTCGGCATCAGCGTGATCGGCGGCACCTTGTTGGCGGTGCTGTTCGATCAGCCGTTCCGCGGCCGCGGCATCGCACGGTTGCTGGTGATCGGGCCGTTCTTCGTGATGCCGACCGTGGCTGCGCTGATCTGGAAAAACATGATCATGCATCCGGTCTACGGCATGCTGGCCTTCGTCATGCGCCACCTCGGCATGGAGCCGATCGACTGGCTCGCCGAATATCCGATGCTGTCAGTGATCATCATCGTGTCGTGGCAATGGATCCCGTTTGCCTTCCTGATCCTGTTGACGGCGCTGCAATCGCTCGACGGCGATCAGAAGGAAGCCGCCCAGCTGGACGGTGCCGGACCGATCCGCATCTTCTTCTACATCGTGCTGCCGCATCTGAAGCGGGCGATCACCGTGGTGATCATGATCGAAACCATTTTCCTGCTGTCGGTATTTGCTGAAATCTTCACCACCACCGCCGGCGGCCCAGGCACCGAGACCACCAACCTGACTTACCTTGTGTACTCGATCGGCTTGCAGCAATTCGACATCGGCATCGCGTCGGCGGGCGGCATCTTCGCCGTGGTGCTGGCCAACATCGTGTCGTTCTTCCTGGTGCGCATGCTGGCGAAGAACCTTAAAGGAGCGAACGAAAAATGAACGACCAAAAAAAGAGTCCGCTCTGGGTGGGGCTGCTGGCATGGACCTGCGCCGTCATCCTGTTCTTCCCGATCTTCTGGGTCGCCGTCACGGCCTTCAAGACGGAGCACCAGGCCTACATGCCGAGCCTGATTTTCATGCCGACGCTGGACACCTTCCGTGAAGTCTTCGAGCGCAGCAATTACCTGGCCTTCGTCAAGAATTCCATGATTGTCTCGCTGGGTTCGACCCTGCTGTCGCTGCTGATCGCGGTGCCGGCGGCGTATTCGATGGCCTTCTTCCCGACCGGCCGTACGCAGAAATTGTTGCTGTGGATGCTGTCGACCAAGATGATGCCGGCGGTGGGCGTGCTGGTGCCGATCTACCTGCTGGCCAAGAACAGCGGCATGCTCGATTCCGTCACCGGCCTGACGCTGATCTATACGCTGATCAACCTGCCGATCGCGGTGTGGATGGCCTTCACCTATTTCAACGACGTGCCGAAGGAAATCCTCGAGGCGGCGCGCATCGACGGCGCCAACGCCTGGCAGGAGATGATCTACCTGCTGCTGCCGACCGCCATGCCGGGACTGGCGTCGACCGCGCTGCTGCTGATCATCCTGTCGTGGAACGAGGCGTTCTGGAGCCTCAACCTGACCAGCGTCGACGCCGCGCCGCTGACGGTATTCATCGCCTCCTACTCGAATCCGGAAGGCCTGTTCTGGGCCAAGCTGTCAGCCGCCTCGCTACTGGCGATCGCGCCGATCATGGCGCTCGGCTGGCTCGCGCAGAAGCAACTGGTGCGCGGCCTGACCTTTGGCGCCGTGAAGTAAATGAAAGGAAACATGAAGCCGGAAATCACCCACCTGGTCTGCGACTGCGACGGCGTGCTGCTAGACAGCGAGAGCATTGCGTTACGCGTGCTGCATGAACACTTGTCGCTGCTGCTGAAGAATCCCGCCGACGGCGACAAGCTGCATCACGCGATTGCCTCCCGCCTCGGCATGTTCACGGAATTGCTGCTGGATGAACTCGACGTCGAGTTCGGCTTCGGCCTGAACGCCGCGCAATACGCCGACATCAACATCGCCGTCGGCATCGCCTGCGGCGACGAGGTCCAGCTGGTACCGGGCATCGCCGAGGCCTTGCAGAAAATCGATTTGCCCAAGGCGGTCGCCAGCAACAGCAGCACCGATCGCATCGTCAGGGGTTTGCAGCGTTGCGGCCTGCTCGCCCTGTTCGACGGTCACATCCACAGCGCGCACGACGTCGGTCGGCCCAAGCCGGCGCCGCATGTCTATCTCGCCGCCGCTGCCGGTTATGGCGTGGCCCCGCAGCACTGCGTCGCAGTCGACGACAGCGTGACCGGCGTGCGCGCCGCCAGCAGCGCGGGCATGCATGTGCTGGGCTTCACCGGCGTGGCGCATGACCGCCACGGCATGCGCCGGAAGCTGCTCGACGCCGGCGCCGAACTGGTATTTGAAGACATGCAGGAATTGCCTGCGCTGATCGCGGCCTTGTTGGCCGGACGCGCTGCATAAGCAAGAAAACCACGAAACAAGGAGATCATCATGGCAGCCGTCACCATCCGCAACCTCGCCAAGCGCTACGACGACAACGAAGTGATGCGCGACATCAATCTCGACATTGACGACGGCGAGTTCGTCGTCTTCGTCGGTCCCTCCGGCTGTGGCAAATCGACGCTGCTGCGCATGATCGCCGGCCTCGAGGACATCAGCGCCGGCGAGCTCAACATCGGCGAGCGCCGCATGAATGACGTGCCGGCCGCCAAGCGCGGCATCGCCATGGTGTTCCAGTCGTATGCGTTGTATCCGCACATGACGCTGTACGACAACATGGCCTTCGGCCTCAAGATCGCCGGCAAGTCCAAGGCCGAAATCGACAGCGCCGTGCAGCATGCCGCCAAAATCCTGCACATTGATCATCTGCTCGACCGCAAGCCGCGCGCCTTGTCCGGCGGCCAGCGCCAGCGTGTCGCCATCGGCCGCGCGATCACCCGCCAGCCCAGCGTGTTCCTGTTCGACGAGCCGCTGTCAAATCTTGACGCCGCGCTGCGCGTGAAGATGCGGCTGGAGTTTTCCAAGCTGCATGACGATCTCAAGACCACCATGATCTATGTCACGCACGACCAGATCGAAGCCATGACGCTGGCCGACAAGATCGTCGTGCTGTCGGCCGGGCGCATCGAACAGGTCGGCACGCCGCAGCAGCTGTACCACCATCCGGCCAATCGTTTCGTGGCAGGTTTCATCGGTTCGCCCAAGATGAATTTCATCGACGGCGTGATCGCCGAGATCGGCCCCGAAGGCGTGCTGGTTGACGTGCCGGGCGGCGGACGCCAGCTGGCGGCGGTCGAGGCCGGCACGCTCAAGGTCGGCGACAAGGTGACGCTGGGCATTCGTCCCGAGCATCTTGTCATCGTGACCGGACAGCCGATGCTGCAGGCGCGCTATACGGCGCTGGAGTTGCTCGGTGATTTCTCTTACCTGTACGCCGCCACCGATGCTTCCGACGAACCGTTGATCCTGCGCGTCGCGGACAGCCTGCAGCTTGCTTCCGGCAGCGTTATCGGTGTCGGCGCCGAAGCGCATCGCTGCCATCTGTTCCGTGAGGACGGCAGCGCCGTGAAGCGCCTGCTGCGCGATCCGGCGATGGCGGTGCATTGAGAAGCTGGCGAGGACAGAGAGGACAACATGACGAACCGTGATTCAAAAAATGACCTGGTCTGGCTGCATATCGGCGCCGGATCGTTTCACCGCGCCCACCAGGCGGTCTATCTGCATCGTCTGCGCGAGCGCGGCAATGACGACGATCGCCGCTGGCAACTGGCGCTGGGCAATATCCGCGCCGACATGGCGCCATTGCTGAAAGAGCTGGAGCAAAGCGAAGGCCGCTACACGCTGGAAACGGTGACGCCACAGGGACAGCGTGCGTATGAGACGATCCGCGCCATCCGCGACATCGTGCCCTGGGATGCGCAGCTGAAAAGCCTCGTGAAGACGGGGGCCGAGCCGCGCACGCGCGTGATATCGTTTACCGTGACCGAGGGCGGCTATTACCTCGACCACCAACATCTGCTGGACGTGCACAATCCTGATCTGGCGGCCGACATCGGCGGCGACCGCCGCACCATCTACGGCGCCGTGACGGCGATCCTGCAAGCGCGCCAGGACGGCAACGCCGGCGGCGTGACGCTGCTCAACTGCGACAACCTGCGCCACAACGGAGAACGCTTCTTCGGCGGTCTGCAGCAATTCCTGACCTTGCGCGGTCATCACCAGCTGCTGGAGTGGGTGCGTGCCAATGTCGCCAGCCCCAACTCCATGGTGGATCGCATCACGCCGCGTCCAACCGAGGCCGTGCGGCAGCGCGTGAAGGAAGCGACCGGCGTCGACGATCCGTGTGCGCTGATGGCCGAGTCTTTCATCCAATGGGTGATCGAGGATGATTTCAAGGCCGGCCGTCCGGCGCTGGAAAAGGTCGGCGTCGAAATGGTGGCGTCCGTGCTGCCCTACGAAGAAGCCAAGATCCGCATCCTCAACGCCAGCCACAGCTGCATCGCCTGGGCCGGCACCATGATTGGCCTCGACTACATCCACGAAGGCACGGTACACGAAGACATTCGCCGGATGGCTTACGACTACATCACGCAAGATGTCATCCCGTGCCTGACGCCGAGTCCGCTGGACCTCGAAGCGTATCGCGACACGACCTTGGCGCGTTTTGCCAATCCCGCCATCCAGGACACCAACCAGCGGGTGGCGGCGGACGGCTTCTCGAAGATTCCCGGCTTCATTCGCCCGACCATCTCCGACAGCCTGGGGCGTGGCCATCAGCCGCGCGCTACGGCACAGGTGGCGGCGTTGTTTTTCGCCTTCCTGCAGCGCTGGCGGCGCGGCGAGCTGACGTATGAATACCAGGACGGCGTGTTCGATCCGGCGGCGGTCAGGCTGATGCTGGAAAGTCCCGACCCGGTACGCGCCTATTGCAACGATCCGCTGCTGTGGGGCGAACTTGCCGGGAGCATCCAGCTTGAGCGGCTGTTGCGCGAAGGGATCGTCAGCGTGAACGCCTGGCTTGCAACCTCGACTAAAATGCCCGCTTGAGACGGACAACAATCAATAACAAGGAGCACCATGTATCTGGGGATTGACCTTGGTACGTCGGAAGTCAAAGCGGTTGTCATCGACGCCGAAGGAAAACTGCTGGCGCTGGCCGGTTCGCCGCTGACGGTGTCGCGTCCGCACCCGCGCTGGTCGGAGCAGGATCCGCAGCACTGGTGGCGGGCAGCCTGCGACACCGTCGCCGGTCTGCGCGAACAATTGGGAGCGGAACGTTTCGCCGGCATCCGCGCGATCGGCCTGTCCGGGCAGATGCACGGCGCGGTCCTGCTGGATGCGCGGGAGCGCGTGCTGCGTCCGGCCATCCTGTGGAGCGATTCGCGCAGCACGGATGAATGCGCCGAGTTGACGCGGCGCTGGAGTGAATCCGGCGACCTGCACCAGGTCGCGGGCAATCTGGCGATGCCGGGATTCACCGCGCCAAAATTGCTGTGGGTGGCGCGTCACGAGCCGCAACTTTTCGAGCAGGTCGCCTGCGTGCTGCTGCCCAAGGACTGGCTGCGGCTGCAGATGACCGGGCGCAAGATTTCCGATCCTTCCGACGCTGCCGGCACGCTCTGGCTCGACGTGGCCCGGCGCGACTGGTCGGACGCCTTGCTGGCCGCAGGCGGCATGCGTCGCGCACAAATGCCGGAGCTGGCCGACGGCAGCGCCGCCGCCGGCTTGCTGTTGCCGGAAGTAGCGCGGGCCTGGGGGCTGGCCGATGACGTGGTGGTGGCGGGCGGCGCCGGCGACGGTGCTGCGAGTGCGGTCGGCATCGGCGCCGTGAAGCCGGGCGATGGCTTCCTGTCGCTGGGCACGTCGGGCGTGCTGTTCGTGGTCAACGATAAATTCCGTCCCAATCCGGCGCGCGCCATCCATGCGTTTTGCCATACCTTGCCGCAGCGCTGGCACCAGATGAGCGTGATGTTGTCGGCGGCAAGCTGCCTGCGCTGGTTCTGCCGCCTGTGCAGCGTCGATGAGAAAACCTTGCTGCAGGAAGTCGCTGCGCTCGATGACGAAGCCCTGGCCAATGCGCCGCTGTTCCTGCCCTATCTGTCCGGAGAGCGCACCCCGCACAACGATCCTTACGCGCTCGGCGTATTCCACGGCCTCTCGCACGAACACCAGCGCGCTGCGCTCGCGTATGCGGTGCTGGAGGGCGTGAGCTTCGGCATGGTCGACGGCCTCGACGCCTTGCGTGCAGCCGGCACCGATGTGCGGCAATTGTCGCTGGTCGGCGGCGGCGCACGCAGCGCTTACTGGGCGCAGTTGCTCAGCGACGCGCTCG
Source organism: Herbaspirillum sp. NPDC101397 (assembly GCF_044767325.1). Taxonomy (NCBI): domain Bacteria; kingdom Pseudomonadati; phylum Pseudomonadota; class Betaproteobacteria; order Burkholderiales; family Oxalobacteraceae; genus Herbaspirillum; species Herbaspirillum sp. NPDC101397. The sequence goes on along the minus strand of NZ_JBIWNS010000004.1, from coordinate 228,740 downwards.
ACGTGCGCATCGTCACCCACGTAGGCAGCGAGGCCGGCGGCGCCCTGGGCGCTGCCCGACTGGCCTGGCTGGCCGACGGCGGCAGCGAAGAAGTGGTGTGCCGCAAGCCGCCGCAACAGGATTGCTACGAGCCGCGGCCGGCGCGCCACGCACGGCTGCAACCGCGCTTGCAGCGCTATCGTGATATTTACCAACCGTGGGAAGCATTGCCGTCGGGCTCTGCCTGAGTCTCACGCGTTCCTTGCGTTGCGGCAAATCATGCGCGGTTTTTTCATTAAAAAGACACTCGCTTGACTTGCCGCAGGGCTTGTCTGATGATCCCCTGAACAGGCCGGAACCTATTCCAACGCCCGGGGGATTCGCATGAAACCTTACGCACGTCGCGGCGCGTTCACGCGCCGGCTGTCCCTGCTCGCCATCCTCAGCGGCCTGCTCTGGCCGGGCTTGGCCGGCGCCGACGTGGTGACCGTCGTCAACATCGCCACCACCAACAACCCCGACATGCTGGAGCTGCAACGGCTGTCCACGGTGTTCGAAAAAGCCAATCCCGATATCAGACTCAACTGGAACATCATGGACGAAGGCGTGCTGCGCGAGCGCGTGACGACCGACATCACGACCAGCGGCGGACAGTTCGACCTGATGACCATCGGCCTGATGTCGACGCCGCTGTGGGCGGAGCAGGAGTGGCTGGTGCCGATGGACGACCTGCCCGCCGGCTATGACGTGGACGACTTGCTCAAGCCGGTGCGCGACGGCCTGAGCAGCAAGGGCAAGTTGTACGCGCTGCCGTTCTATGCGGAAAGCTCGATGACCTATTACCGCAAGGATCTGTTCGCACAAAAGAAGCTGGTCATGCCGACCCGGCCGAGCTGGGAAGAAATCGCCACGTTCGCCGCCCAGCTGCATGATCCCGCGGGCGGTGTTGCCGGCATCTGCCTGCGCGGGCGTCCCGGCTGGGGTGAAAACATGGCGCTGATCGGCACCATGGTCAATGCGTATGGCGGTCGCTGGTTCGACGAACAATGGCAGCCTCAGCTCAATACGCCGGAATGGGCGCAGGCGGTCGGCCTGTATGTCGACTTGCTGCGCAAATACGGCCCCGCCGACGCGGTCCAGAACGGTTTCAACGAAAACCTGGCGCTGTTCGCCGCGGGCAAATGCGCCATGTGGATCGACGCCACCGTCGCGGCGGGAACACTCTTCCACGGCAAGAATTCCAGGGTGTTCGACAAGACCGCCTTCGTGGCGGCGCCGACCGCGACCACGGCGAAAGGTGCGCAGTGGTTGTGGGCGTGGGCGCTGGCGGTGCCTCATTCGTCGAAATCGAAGGAGGCAGCAAAAAAATTCGCCGTGTGGGCGACCTCGAAAGAATACATCCAGCTGGTTGCTGAACGGGACGGCTGGGGACTGGCGCCGCCGGGCACGCGCAAATCGACCTATGCGTCGGCCGGCTACCAGAGAGCCTCGCCGTATGCGGACTTCGTCCTTGATGCCATCCAAAGCGCCGACCCCGACAGCCCTACGCTCAAACCAGTGCCTTACGTAGGCATCCAGCTGGTGACGATCCCCGAATTCACCAGCATCGGCACCTTCACCGGTCAGGCCATCGCGCGTGCGCTGACGGGCCGCAGCAGCGTGGAAGCCGCGTTGAAGACGTCGCAGACCATCACCACGCGTCTGATGCAGCAGGGCCGCTACATCAAGTATTGACGCGGCTGAGACGAGCATGAAAAAAGGCAGGCGGAGAACACTCCGACTGCCTTTTCCTTTTATCGCGGCTTCATGCTGCCGGAAGGTTTATTGGTGCTGGAACTTGAACACCGAGATGGCCTGCAGCAAGCGGCCGGTCTGTTCTTCCAGGCTGCCCGCTGCGGCGGCCGCCTGTTCCACCAGCGCAGCGTTCTGCTGCGTGCTTTCATCCATGTCGGTGACAGCCTGGTGCACCTGCATGATGCCGGCGCTTTGCTGCTGCGTGGCGACGGTGATTTCGGTCATGATGCCGGTCACGCGCTTGACCGATTCGACGATCTCGGTCATGGTGCTGCGCGCGTCATCGACCAGGCGGTTGCCGATGTCGACCTTTTCCACCGAGTCTTCGATCAGCGTCTTGATTTCCTTCGCGGCGCCGGCCGAGCGCTGGGCCAGGCTGCGCACTTCGGAGGCGACCACGGCGAAGCCGCGGCCTTGCTCGCCGGCGCGTGCGGCTTCGACGGCGGCATTCAGCGCCAGAATGTTGGTCTGGAAGGCGATGCTGTCGATCAGGCTGATAATGTCGACGATCTTCTTCGACGAGGCGCTGATCTCGCTCATGGTGCTGCCGGTCTTGGCGACCACGTCGCCGCCCTTGACCGCAATCGCCGAAGCTGAGGCCGCCAACTGATTGGCTTGCAGCGCGCTGTCGGCGTTCTGGCGTACGGTGACGGCCAGTTGTTCCATGCTCGACGCGGTCTCTTCGAGGTTGGAGGCTTGCGCCTCGGTGCGATGCGACAAGTCCATGTTGCCGCTGGCGATCTCGCGTGTGGCGCCGTTGATCGATTCGACATTGGAGCGCACGTCGCCGATGATCGCGGTCAGGTTGATGTTCATCTGGCGCAGGGCGCGCAACAAGCGACCGATCTCGTCGTGGCGGTCGGATTCGGCGCGGTTCGACAAGTCGCCGCCGGTGATCGCGTAAGTGGCCAGCAACGCCGCCTGGATCGGGCGCACCAGCGCGCTGTGCAGCGCGTACCAGATATACAGCGTGATCAGCATGGTGGCGATGCAGATGCCGGTGTTGAGCACGCTGTGGTCGGTGACGAAACTCACGCTCGCCGCTACCAGCTGCAGGCCCAGCAACGTGATCATGGACAGGTTGATGCGGGTGTTGAGCTGGATCTTGCCGAACTTGCCGACCCAGCCCTTGAGGCCGGTCCTGACGACGTTGCCCTGCTCGATGGCGATGCCTTTGGCCTTGCCCTTGCGCATGTCAGCGTAGAGTTTTTCGGCGCCGGCGACTTCCTGGCGCGACGGCTTGGTGCGTACCGACATGTAGCCGATGACCTGGCCTTTTTCGCGCACCGGGGTGATGTTGGCGAGCACCCAGTAGTGATCGCCGCATTTGCGGCGATTCTTGACCAGGCCGGTCCAGGGGATGCCCTTCTTGACCGTTTTCCACATGTCGGCGAAGGCTTCGGCCGGCATGTCGGGATGGCGCACGATGTTTTGCGGCGCGCCCATCAATTCTTCTTCGTGGAATCCGCTGACTTCGATGAAGTAGGGATTGACGTAGGTGATGTTGCCCTTCAGATCGGTTTTGGAGACGATCGATTTGCCGTCTTGTAATTCATACTCGGCATTGGTGACCGGCAGGTTCATGCGCATCTTTTTCCCCGTGACAGCTGCGTTGTGGTGGTAGTTATACTTGCCTTTTCGGCAAGCATTTACCTTGCGCTGTCGCCGCTCTCTGGAGCGGGTGCTTCGTCGCGCGGAGGCTTGCCAAAGACTGCAGTGTAAGTCGGGTAAAAAGAGCAATACATGACCACGGTCAATATTATCGACAATGGCAGCAAAATAAACACGATCACAGTCATGTTGTTAAATAGTAAAGCGACGATCGTGCTGATGGTGGCCGGCAGCAGCACGCCGATCACCAGCCAGGCCAGGCCGTAGACCGTGAACGCCTTGGCGGCGCGGCGCACCGCGAAGAAGCTGTAGAACAGCGCCTTGCCCAGCGACATCTTGTGCCAGGCGACCAGAGGCGCTGCGAACCAGAACGCCATCGCCGCCGGGATATACACCAGCGCAGCCACGATCATGGCCAGGCGCAGGTTGCTGCCTTCAATGTCCTTGGGGTCCAGGCCGGGGCCGGTCATGGCTTTCCAGAAGGCGCCGCCGTCGACCAGCGTCGACACGCCGACCGCCGCGAAGGCTGCCAGCAGATACAGCACGCCCAGCGCCAGCAGCGTACGCAGCGCAGGCGAACGGAAGCCGACCAGCAGCAGGCTCGGATAGACGCGTTTGCCTTCCTCGATCTGGCGGCAGGCTTGCATGAACGACATCGCGAACACCGGCACCAGGATCAGCGGCAGCAACTGGCCGATGACGGGCAGGATGCCCAGCGCCAGCATCAGGAACATGTAGCTCAGGAACAGCGTCGACACTTCAGCAGGTTGCTTGCGGAACAGCCCCAGGCCTTCCTTGACCCAGAGCCAGCCGGTTTTTGCGGGCAGTTTTTCCATATCAATCATTCGGTCCGGGCAGCGGCGGGATGGCGCCGTTCACGCGCTCTCGCAGGATACGTTCGAAGTGCGTGGGATCGTGCGGCGTCAGCATTTCGGCGGCGCGCGGGAGGTGGAAATCATACAGGCGCGACAGCCAGAAACGCAGGGCGGCGGCGCGCAGCATGGCGGCCCAGGCTTGTTGTTCGACCGCTTTGAACGGGCGCACGGCGTGGTAGGCATCCAGCATGGCTTGCACGCGCGCAACGTCGAGCACACCGCTGGCCAGGTCGATGCACCAGTCGTTGACGGTGACGGCCAGGTCGAACAGCCAGGTGTCACAGCCGGCAAAATAGAAATCGAAGAAACCGGTCAGGCGCGTGCCGACGAACATGGCGTTGTCGCGGAACAGGTCGGCGTGCACCGGACCGTTGGGCAACTGTGCGTAGATATCGGAGGCGGCGAAGCCTTCCTGGAATTGCATTTCGGCGCGCAGCACCTGTTGCGTTTCGGCGTTCAGGTAAGGCAGTACCACCGGCGCGGTTTCGCGTCGCCACGTCAAGCCGCGCAGATTCGGCTGGCGGATGCCGAAGTCCTGCGCCGCCAGATGCATTTTTGCCAGCATGGCGCCGACTTCGGCGCAATGCACCGGCTCCGGCTTCGGCTGGTAGGCGCCTTCCAGCTTGGTGACGATCGACGCCGGCTTGCCGTTGAGGGCATTGATGATGCTGCCGCTCTTGTTGGGGATCGGCGCCGGCACCAGCACGTCGCGCTGGGCCAGATGGCGCATCAGTTCCAGATAAAACGGCAGTTGCTCGAAACTCAGTTTTTCAAACAGCGTCAGGACGTACTCGCCGCTTTCGGTCGTGATGAAGAAATTGCTGTTCTCGATGCCGGAAGAAATGCCTTTGACGGCCAGCGCTTTGCCGAGAGAAAACTGGGTGATCCAGCCTGAGAGGTCGTCCAGGCTGACCGGAGTAAAAACTGCCATGTGCGGGAATGATGGAGAACGATGGAAAATCCGGACGGGATGCCGTCCGGAGAGGATGAATTACTTGCTGGCGTCGCCGGCTTCGCCTTCTTTGGCTTTCTTCTTGCCGCCCCAGTCGAATTCCTTGATCTGCCATTGGGCGCCGCTTGGCGGGCCGCTTTGAACATCGCCCGGCGTGGAGCCGCCAAGTTGCTGCGTCGGCTTCACGTAATACGTGCTCGGGCCCGATTTGACTTTGACTTCCTTGGTCTGGCCGTGGTCGCGGCGCTCGGTGATGCTGTTGCCGCTGCCTTGCTCTTCGCCCGGCTTCTTGATGGTCACGGCAGGCGGTTCGCCTTCTTCCAGAGTTTGCAGCTCAGGCGGCGGCGGGGCCGGCTTGTCCGATACCGCCTGGGCGTGCGCCAGGGAAGACAGCATCAGCAGGGAGAAGCAAAGCGACATGGCGGACACAACGGACCGGCTTCTGGTAATCATGGGGAACTCGCAATCTGGACAGGTTGACAGTAGGTGGTCATTGTAACAAACGAATCAGTCGGAGCCCGCATCCTCGCGAATGTGCTCCGCTATATAGATGGGGGCATGTTGTCGAAGCTCAACTGTTTTATCGCGCGTCTTGTCCCGGTTACGGTTGTCAGCCGCTATTTACCGGCTGACGCGGCTTTGCGCACAGTTTCCTGGACGATTTTCCAGGCGTCGCCGCGACGCGCCAGCACCAGTGTCTTCTCGCTGGTCTCGGCGAGTCGGTCTGACGTGTATTTCTGGGTGAACCTGACGGTGGCGACGTCGCCGCTCACCGTCACGCCGGGCGCGACGATGTCGACGGCGATACGCTTGCTGGCATCAATGCGCGTGCGTCGCTGCGCTGCCCAATCGCTGTGGCGCTCGCCATTTGGGGGGCGGAAGTCGTCGGCGTAGTAAGCCAGATAGGCATCGACGTCCTTGCGGCCCCACACCGCAGCCCAGTCGCGAACAGTGGCGAGTACCGCGGCTTGTTCCGGTGACGCCGCTGCCGGGGGCGTTGCAGCCGGGCCAGCCGTGACGGCAGTCGGCGTGCGCGAAGTAGGCGACACCGGCCGTTTCAGTTCCGCCAACGCTTGCCGCGCCGGCGCATAGTCCTGCGCAGCGGCGCGGGCATACCACTGCGCCGCTATCGTCTCGTCGGTGCGCACGCCGTAGCCGTTCTGATGCATCTTGCCGAGGCTGTATTGCGCCAGTGGCAGGCCTTGGGCGGCGGCTTTTTCAAACCAGGACAAGGCCACGCGAAAATTCTGCGCAACACCGTCACCGTTCAGGTAGATCGCGCCGAGATTGGCCTGGGCCAGCGAGTTGCCCTGTTGCGCCGATTTGTTGAGCCACTCGATTGCCGACGCCGTGCTTTTCGGCACGCCGTCGCCCAGCAGATAACTGGTGCCGAGGCTGTACTGGGCGTTGGCATGACCCTGGTTCGCGGCCTTTTGCAGCCACAGCGCCGCCGCCGCAGGATCCTTCGGCACGCCGCTGCCGCTGTGGTACATCTGCGCCAGCGTGTATTGGGATTCGGCGTCGCCGGCGGCGGCAGCGTCAGCGACCTTCGCCACGGCCGGCGACAACGCGCCGGCGCTCGCGCCCGTCGATTGGGCAGAGGCAATCGGACTCGCCTGCATCGCAGCGAATGCAAGCAGCCAGCACAGCCAGTAGTTGATGATCATATTGGGTCCGGTCGAAGAAGAGAAGAGCAACGGGCAGCGAGCGCTTGCACGGAACAGGTTTCGACGGACACGGAGGAAATTTGTTCGGCGTCGCGTTGATTATGCGACGATTGTTGTGGAGTTATAGAAAAATTACTGCATGTCATTCATAAAAAACGCCGACCGGCAAACTTGTTGCGGATCGGCGTTTTTGGTGAGGCGATTGAATTACAGATACATGTCGGTCTGGCGTTCGGTGTCTTCCGGATCGGCCGGTTTCTTTTGGCGCGCATCGTAGAACTTCTGCACCGCCACCACCACTTCGGCCGGGTCGTCGATCACTTGCAACAGGTCGAGGTCCTTGGCGGAAATCATGCAGTCGTCGACCTAGCGCGTGCTGATCCATTCCATCAATGATTGCCCAATTCTTTTCGTTATCTCGAGTCTGCTGAGCCGGTGCCGCAGGATTTACAGGCTCTTCGAATAATTACTATTTCCTGCTGGTTTCTTGCTATGTTTGGTTGATCGTATGGCAACTCTCACATACACTTCGCAAAATTTTTAAATAACAACGTTTCAAATCTTGAACAGCGCCGCGCCATTAATTGCAATGGCGCGTCGGTCAACGTTACAGCCATTGTTCTTGCACGTTCTGCACTGCATGAAATTAGCCGGTTTCCATTGTGGGATTTGGGATTTTTCATGGATAAATTTTGCAGAATATCGACATCACTCACCAAGACAACAATGCTGCTCAACGTCCTCTTCGCGACCTTCACGCTTTGACGAAGACATATCAACGAGGTAGCGTCGGGAAAAGCATCGGTCAATTAGTAAGCACTTTTATGCCGATCTTTTTGCTTTACCCGATTGGAATCCATTCCATGCATACGTATCCGGTGCTTACTATCCTATCGGCGCTACTCATTGCCGGGCTCATTATTCGGGCATTCATGCTGCAGCATGATTGCAGTCATGGCAGCTTTTTCAGATCAATGAAAGTTAATGAAATCCTTGGCTTTCTGATTGGTATTTTGACGCTGACGCCGCATGCATGTTGGAGGCGCTTTCATCTGATGCATCACTCGGGAAACGGCAATCTTGAAAAACGTGGATATGGCGATGTCAAAACATTGACTGTCGCTGAATACGCGGCGTTGCCGTTATTGAAAAAGTGGTACTACCGGCTATACCGCCATCCGTTGATCTTGTTTGGATTTGGCGCTTTCTTGTTCTTTCTGGTTCGCCAGCGCCTGACTTGTCGTGTGCCAAAAAGCTGGATTAAAGAGCGATGGAGTATACATGGCACTTCGTTGGGTATCTTCACCGTAGCAAGCGTTATTGCGGTAGTTGCAGATGATGCTTGGTCGATTCTTTTCTTTCACATCGGTGTGATGTTCATTGCGACAGGAGTCGGCGTCTGGTTGTTCTACATCCAACACCAGTTCCCGGACGCATACTGGAAAGATGACAGTGATTGGCGCTTTCATGAAGCAGCACTGGAAGGCTCCTCTTTTTACGATTTGCCGCGCGTATTGCATTGGATTACTGCCAATATCGGCTACCACCATATCCATCATCTGAACGTAAATGTGCCGAACTATCACTTGCCCAAGTGTTACCGCGAGAACGACGAATTTAAACGAGCAAAGCGGTTCACGTTGCGAGAAAGTCTGAAATTCTCCCGATTGAAATTATGGGATGAGAGAAAGCAAAAAATGGTGAGTTTCCATGCGTTAAAAAAAGGTTCGTAACTACGATTGCTGTAAAACGTTTCAATATGTGTGTATGGACAACTATGTACTTTTTCTACGCTGCACTGATGATCGTGGGGGGCTTTTTGATTGGGTATATGGTCTCAACCTTAATTGAATCAATTTTGCATCAGAAAATTTCTGACGCACCCAAGAAGACAGTCAATTTTTGGATGCGATACCCGCGATTTTTTGCAATTTTTATTAATGCAAATTATTCTCATCATGTCATTCACCACAGAAAAACATTCCGGAAAAACTATGTTACTCAGTTTGAAGATGATCAGGAAAGAAATGCACTGGATAAAGTGTTGGCGGCACGAGGAACTCATGGAAACATCATCCGAAAATCACACTACGCGATAAAACTGCAAGGGACCGGAGTGTTGGTTTTCATTCTGCCATTTATACCGGTGATTGCACTGTTGTTTACTATCTCTCCACCAATGTTTGCCGGCGCGTTCTCGGTTGCCACCACACTATCACCGCTGTTAAATAATTTCATACATCCTTACTTGCATATGCCGCATGAAGAGGCGATTCGGAGAGCGCCGAAAGGCATTGTTCTTTTTCTCAAGACATCGTATTTCCGAAAAATGATCCGTCATCATTATGTGCATCATAAATACGTCGCATGTAACTTCAATCTGCTGTTGGGTGGAGATTGGTTACGTCAATCTTTCAGAAATTTTTTTTCCCGCCGAGAGGCGGCACCAAAGCATCGCGTAAATCGATTGCCATCCGCAACCGATGAAGAGGAAATGCGTAAGCTTGGGCTTCCGATGTATTAATCTTTTATTCAATTCATGAAGGTTTTGTATGAATTTATTGTTCCGCTTGATTTATGTGGTTGTCGCGTCGTTTTTTAAAGAGCGGCTTCCCGCTGGGAAGGCAGAAAATAATCTAACTTTATATGCATTTCCTAATGATCTTGACGTTAACTTTCACATGAATAACGGACGTTATCTGACAATTTGTGATTTGACTCGGGTAGATTTTTTTATTCGAACAGGCTTGCTGAAGGTCATGTTGAAAAAAAAATGGCGACCTATCATTGCAGAACACACAATGACCTATAAAAAATCGATTAATTTATTCGACAAGTTTCAGGTTTCAATGGCGTTGACGCATTGGGACGAAAAATATTTCTATATGACGCATACTTTTCGCAACAACGAACGAATTCTTGCAGAAGGAACTTCGAAAGGCGTCGTTCTATCCCGTCAGGGGGTGATTACACCGGGGGACGTCATCGCAAGCGTAAAGCTGGCAACAGGTGCCTGATACTAATATGCACAAGATATTAAGCTACGGACTTGGCTGGCTGGATAACGGTTACTTTTTTCTTCGAAACAGGATTTTTTCCAACGAGCCGCCTCTGTTTTATGAGGGGTGGGGGGCTAATGCTGCAATCGATGCGGTTAAACAACGATTTGATGCGAGAGACAGTGCTGCCGACATTCAAGTCGAATGGGAGGGAGATTGGATTGTTGCTGATGGTTATCGGTATCGAGACGGAAAATTTCGATCGCCTTTCTATCAGGAGCATCTGCCGTCAGAATCATTGATGGCTTACTTTCGCATGATGTTACCGACTTGTATGGAAAACTGTCCGATCGTAGTCCATCCTGCGACGACTAGAGAAAATGGTTACAAAGGTCGAGAAAAAAATGCACGAACCTTGGCGAAAGCAGGAATCGGATCCGTATTGATGGAAAATCCGTTCCGTGGGCGTAGGCGACCGGCATGTCAGCCGACGGCCACATTGAGAAAATTGTCTGATTTCGTTTTGCTGTGTGGCGCCGCCATCGAAGAATCTCGGTCATTGTTGCTTTGGTTACGCAGGCAGGGCTATCAAAGATTGGCGGTGGTCGGTATCAGCAAAGGCGGATATATTGCGTCGGTTGCCGGTATCCTGAGTTCTTTTCCTGTTGCCATCGTGACGATCGTGGCTCCGCACAATGGTATCGTCGTTTTTGTCGACGGCCTGACTTCCGGATTGTGTGACTGGAATAAGCTAAAGCATACATGTGGTGAGCGCGGCGATATTTCCGCCCGGATGCAATCGGTATTCAATGCGACCAGTTTGGAACGATTGCCATCGCCAATACCGGACAGGAAAGTAATTTTGATTGGTGCCCGGCACGATCGATTCGTATCTAAGGCTTCTTATGAAACCATGCGCAATCATTGGCCGCATGCGGAAATTCGATGGTTGCCGGGTGGGCATGTCAGCAGCATTGTGCAGAGTCGTTACTTCGTTTCAGCAATCCATGACGCTTTCTCGATGACCATTTTTACCCTCATCGAATGAGGTGCAGTGCCAGATTGGGCGGGGGTGTAGATAGTGTTAAATATTGCAGATACTAAAAAAGACCGCTCGAAGTCGACGTGAATCGGAGCGGTCTTTGTCCCAGATGCCCTTGCGTTATTGGGGATTGGCTACACTGAACAGTGTCACAAATAAGCGCCGACCGGCAACTCGTTGCGGGGCGGCGTTTTCGATAGTGCAGTTGACGCGGTTGAATCAGAGATACATGCCGGTCTGGCGTTCCGCGTCTTCCGGGTCAGCCGGTTTCTTGCGCGCGTCATAGAACTTCTGCACCGCCACCACCACCTCGGCCGGATCGTCGATCACCTGCAACAGATCTAGGTCCTTGGCGGAAATCATGCCATCGTCGACCAGGCGCGTGCGGATCCACTCCATCAGGCCCGCCCAGAATTGGCTGCCCACCAGAATCACCGGCATCAGGCGCGATTTGCCGGTCTGCATCAGCGTCAGCGCTTCGGTCAGTTCGTCCAGCGTGCCGAAGCCGCCCGGCAGCACCACGTACGCGTCGGCGTACTTGACGAAGGCGACCTTGCGCGCGAAGAAATGGCGGAACGACAGCGAGATATCCTGCCAGCCGTTGCCGTGCTGTTCATGCGGCAGCTCGATGTTGAGTCCGACCGACGGCGAGGCGCCGTCGAAGGCGCCCTTGTTGGCTGCTTCCATGATGCCCGGGCCGCCGCCCGAGATCACGGCAAAGCCGGCGTCGGACAGGCGCCGGGCGATGTCAACGCACAGGGCATAATGCGGATCGTCCGGTTTTGTGCGGGCGGAACCGAAGATGGAAACCGCCGGGCGCAGCTCTGACAGGCGCTCGGTGGACTCGATAAATTCTGCCATAATCGTGAGTACATGCCATGACTCGCGTGCCTTCTTGGCGGTGGCGCGCTCGATGTCATCCACTTCCCGCAGTCGCGGGACATTTTTTCCTCTAAGTTCCATATGCAAAAAACCTTGTTGTTAGTTGATGGTTCCAGTTACCTCTATCGTGCATTCCATGCTCTGCCCGACATGCGTAACGCGGAAGGCGCGCCGACCGGTGCGTTGTACGGCATCATCAATATGCTGCGCCGACTGCGTAATGATTATCCAGCAAGTTACATCGCTTGTGTATTCGACGCCAAGGGCAAGACATTCCGCGATGACTTGTACGCCGAGTACAAGGCTACACGCAAATCGATGCCTGAGGACCTGGCGTTGCAAATCGAGCCGATCCACGCTGCCGTGCGCGCGTTGGGCTGGCCCATCCTGATGGTCGAAGGCATCGAAGCCGACGACGTCATCGGCACGCTGGGCTTGCGCGCCGCCGAAGAAGGACTCAAGACCATCGTCTCCACCGGCGACAAGGACATGGCGCAATTGGTCAACGACCACGTCACGCTGGTCAACACCATGAGCAACGAAACCATGGACCGCGCCGGTGTCATCGGCAAATTTGGCGTGCCGCCGGAGCGCATCGTCGACTACCTCAGCCTGATTGGCGACACTGTCGACAACGTGCCCGGCGTTGAAAAGTGCGGCCCCAAAACCGCCGTCAAATGGCTCACCCAATACGACTCGCTCGACGGTGTCATCGCCAACGCCGACAAGATCACCGGCGTGGTCGGCGAGAACTTGCGCAAGGCCTTGCCGTGGCTGCCACAGGCGCGCGTTCTGGTGACCATCAAGACCGACTGCGACCTGTCGGCGCACATGGGCACCATCCTCGATTCGCTGACAGTGCAGCCGAACGACAACGACGTGCTGCGTGAACTTTTCACCCGCTACAATTTCCGCACCTGGCTGCGCGAACTGGATGCTGCTTCAGCTCCAGCCTCCGGCGCCGATGCTGCGTCCAAATCGACAGCGGCGCCTCCCGCAACCGGTTCAGTCGATGCCGCCGGCGGCCCCGCGCAAGTCGGCCTGTTCGATGCCAGCGCAACGATCGTCAAGGAATACGAAACCGTCCTGACCGAAGCGCAACTCGATGCCTGGATCGCCACCATCAATTCTGCCAAGCTCACGGCAGTGGACACGGAAACCACCTCGCTGGTTCCCATGCAGGCGCAACTGGTCGGCATTTCGCTGTGCTGCGAGGCGGGACGTGCGGCCTATATTCCGGTCGCGCACAACTACCAGGACATGCCGGCGCAACTGCCGCGCGAACTGGTGCTGGCCAAGCTCAAGCCCTGGCTGGAAGACGACAGCAAGCCCAAGCTCGGACAAAACCTCAAATACGACAGCCACATCTTCGCCAACCAGGGCATCCAGCTGCGCGGCATCGTGCACGACACGCTGCTGGAATCCTATGTGTTCGAATCGCACCGCACGCATGACATGGACAGCCTGGCGCTGCGCCATCTGAACCGCACCACGATCAGCTACACCGACGTCTGCGGCAAGGGCGCTTCGCAGATCTGCTTCGACCAGGTCGAGATCGGTCGCGCCACCGAATACGCGGCGGAAGACGCCGACGTCACGCTGGCGCTGCACCAGGCCATGTGGCCGCAGGTCGAGAACGACGCCAAGCTGCGCTACATCTACGAAAAGATCGAGGTGCCGACCTCGGTCGTGCTGCAAAAGATCGAGCGCAACGGCGTGCTGGTCGACGCCGCCATCCTCGCCACGCAATCGAATGAACTCGGCAAGCGCATGCTCGAGATCGAGCAGCAGGCGTACGAACTCGCCGGCCAGCCGTTCAACCTGAATTCACCCAAGCAGCTTGGTGAAATTCTGTTCGAGAAACTGCAATTGCCGGTGGTGAAAAAGACCCCGTCCGGCACGCCGTCCACCGACGAAGAAGTGCTGGCAAAACTGGCCGAGGATTATCCGCTGCCGAAGATCCTGCTCGACTATCGCGGTTTGTCGAAACTGAAGTCGACCTACACCGACAAGCTGCCCAAGATGGTCGATCCGACCACCGGTCGCGTGCACACCAATTATGCGCAAGCCGTGGCGGTCACCGGACGGTTGGCGTCCAACGATCCCAACCTGCAAAACATCCCGATCCGCACTGCAGAAGGCCGCCGCATCCGCGAAGCCTTTATCGCGCCACCGGGCAGCACCATCGTCTCCGCAGACTATTCGCAGATCGAGTTGCGCATCATGGCGCACATCTCGGGAGACGCCAACATGCTCAAGGCCTTCGCCGACGGCGAAGACATTCACCGCGCCACCGCTTCCGAAATCTTCGGCGTTGGCCTCGGCGACGTCACCAGCGAACAGCGCCGCTACGCCAAGGTCATCAACTTCGGCCTGATCTACGGCATGAGTGCCTTCGGACTGGCCGGCAATCTGGGCATCGAGCGCGCTGCTGCGGCGATGTACATCGACAAGTATTTCCAGCGTTTCTCCAGCGTGAAGCAATACATGGACGACACGCGCCTCGAAGCCAAGTCGCAGGGCTATGTCGAAACCGTGTTCGGCCGCCGCCTGTGGCTGCCCGAGATCAACTCGCCCAACGGCCCGCGCCGGCAGGGCGCCGAACGCGCAGCGATCAATGCGCCGATGCAGGGCACCGCCGCCGATCTGATCAAGCTGGCGATGATTGCCGTGCAGGGCTGGATCGAGCAGGATGGTTTGCAATCCAAACTGATCATGCAGGTGCACGATGAACTGGTCATGGAAGTACCCGATGCGGAGCTGGCGCTGGTGCGTGAAAAACTGCCGGAACTGATGAAAAATGTTGCGGAGCTCAAGGTGCCGTTGATTGCCGAAGTAGGAACAGGCAAAAACTGGGACCAAGCCCATTAATGACTTGTTGAAGCTACTGCGCGCGCCCGTGTGCGGCCTGCGGTGCTCGACGTACTCGCGTACGACTCCGCTCCTCGGCCACACACGGACGCGCTCGCTACGCTTCACCAAGCCATTAAGCTTCGGCTAATCATTTTCCGCATGAATTTATATTGATGCACGACAACGCAGATTGATGCAAAATGCATTTTCGGAAGCAGGGGCACACTTGCTGAAAATGCAAGATAAAAACGAATAACGATAAAGTTGTAAAAACGGCATCGCCCGATGCTGTTTGAGACCAAATACAAATGCAGTAGAGACACGAAGCTGTTGCGGTGAAGTTGGCTGTTGCGTCGACGGAAACACAGGCATAGGCAAGACGACGGATTCGGCGGACATTCGCGGGCGACCGCTTCTCGGACAAGCAGAAACGAGGAGGCGTCATGGTTGCAGGGATGAAGGTGGGGACACGGCTGGGGCTGGGGTTCGCGTGGGTGGTGTTGCTGCTGATCGCAGTGACGGCGTTTGGTCTGTACAACATGGACCAGATGCAGCGCCGGTTCCTCGATGTGGTCGAGGTCAACAACCCGGAGACCAAACTGGTCAATGAAATGATGGGGACCGTTTCGGAACGCTCCATCTCGCTGCGCAACCTGATGTTGCAGGGCGGCGCCGACGATATCGAAAAAGAAGCCGCCTACATCAAGGCGCAGACACAGAAATACCAGGCCTCGGAGCAGAAGCTGCGCAGCATGTTCGACAAGGATGCCGGCGCGGTCGCCGAAAAGAAGGCGGCCATCCAGAAGATCAAGGCGCAGGGCGACATCGCGCACAAGCTGATCGATCAGGCCGTCGACCTTGGCCTCAAGCGCGAAGCTTATGAGCTGGCGCAATTCCTCAAGGAAGAATACCTGCCGGTGCAAAAGAAATGGCAGACCGAATTGTCCGCACTGGTGGCGGTCGAAGACCGCCTCAACGCTGATGCCTCGCAAGCCAGCACCAGCGCCTACACCGCAGCACGCTGGCTGATGCTGGTCACCAGCGCCGTCGGCATCATCACCGCGCTGATCGCGGCGGCGTGGATCACACGCAACCTGCTCAAGAAGCTCGGCGGCGAGCCTGACTACGCGGTGGCGATCGCCGGCCAGATCGCCGACGGCGACCTCGCGGTGCACATCGAAACCAAACCGGGCGACAAGGACAGTTTGCTGATGGCGATGAAGGGCATGCGCGACAAGCTGGCCGCCATCGTCACGCAGGTGCGCGTCGGCTCCGAAACCATCAGCACTGCCTCCACCGAAATCGCGCGCGGCAATCTTGACCTGTCATCGCGCACCGAACAGCAGGCCGGCTCGCTCGAAGAAACCGCCTCGTCGATGGAGCAACTCAATTCCACCGTCAAGCAGAACGCCGAGAACGCGCAGCAGGCCAACCAGCTCGCCGTCGCCGCATCCGACGTCGCGGTGCAGGGCGGCAGCATCGTGTCGCAGGTGGTGCAGACCATGGAGTCGATCAACGCCTCATCGCAAAAAGTGGTCGACATCATCAGCGTGATCGACGGCATCGCCTTCCAGACCAACATTCTCGCGCTCAATGCTGCAGTCGAAGCCGCGCGCGCCGGCGAACAGGGCCGCGGTTTCGCCGTGGTGGCGTCGGAAGTACGCAGCCTGGCCCAGCGCTCGGCCAGCGCCGCCAAGGAAATCAAGGTGCTCATCGGTGACTCGGTCGGCAAGGTCGAGAACGGCAGCAAGCTGGTCGAGCAGGCCGGCGTGACAATGAACGATATCGTCACCAGCATCCGCCGCGTCACCGACGTCATGTCCGAAATCACCAGCGCCAACAGCGAGCAGAGCAGCGGCATCGAGCAGGTCAACGAAGCGATCATCCAGATCGACGACATGACCCAGCAGAACGCCGCACTGGTCGAGCAGGCGGCAGCTGCGGCGCAGTCCCTGCAGGACCAGGCGGCCAACCTGACCGCGCTGGTCAGCGTGTTCAAGCTCGATGGGCGCCAGCTGAGCGCGCCACTGACGCAGCGGACCATCGACATCACGCCCATGCATCCGGAACTGCCGGGAGCGATGGCGGCGTAACAAGCGGTTGTATCTTGTAGAATGCTTTGCGGCAGTTAGCTGCTTGACCCGTTAGCCAAGACTCAGCACGCACGGCCTGCCGGCCTTCATTGCCAGGCAGGCCGTGTTTTTGTCCCAGCCAGTTTCATCCCCTTTTGCGCACTTCCGACTCCTGGAGAATCTCATGAACGATCTGAAGAACGATGTAGACAGCCTGGTGGGCACGACCGGCCTGCTCGATGCCGGCAACCGCCGCACTTTCATCAAGACCGCGCTGGGCACCGGCTTTGCCGCTGCCGTACTGCCGGTCTGCGCGCAGACCATGATCAAGACCGACACCGTCGGTCTGACCGCCGGCGAAGTCAGCGTGACCGTCAACGGCCAGAAGGTGCCTGCCTATCGCGCGCAGCCGGAAGGCAAGACCAACTTGCCGGTGATTCTGGTGATCTCCGAAATCTTCGGCGTGCATGAGCACATCGCCGACATCGCGCGCCGCTTCGCCAAGCTCGGCTACCTGGCGATTGCGCCGGACTTCTTCGTGCGCCAGGGCAATCCGGCGGCCTATCCGACCATTGCCGAACTGAACAAGGAAATCATCTCCAAGGTCCCTGACGAGCAAGTCTTCGGCGATCTCGACGCCTACGTTGCCTGGGCCGGCCAGAACGGCGGCAATCCGGACAAGATCGGCATCAACGGTTTCTGCTGGGGCGGCCGCATCGTCTGGCTGTACAGCGCGCGCAATCCGAAGATCAAGGCCGGCGCCGCATGGTACGGCCGCATCGTCGGCGAGAAATCGGCGCTGCAGCCGCAGCATCCGATCGACATCGCGCCGACCCTGAAAGCACCGGTGCTCGGCCTGTACGGCGGCAAGGATGGCGGCATCCCGGTGGCGACCGTGGAGCAGATGAAGGAAGCGCTGGCCAAGACCGGCAACAAGTCGGAGTTCGTGGTGTTCCCGAATTCGGGTCACGCCTTCAACGCCGATTATCGTCCGAGCTATGTCGAGGCGGACGCCAAGGAGGGCTGGAAACGCGCGGTCGAATGGTTCAAGTCGCACGGCGTGGTCTGATCTGGGGCTGATCTCTATATAGCCGCACAAGTCAGCAGGGGCGGCCCGATGCTCGCGCCAGTTTTTGGGGACCCTCGCACTGATTTGGATCAACTGCTTGCACTGAGGACGGATTTTTCCGTCCTCTTTTTATTTGTCCGGCAACAAAAAGCGTGTATCTCTTCTCTGTTGGACATGGCACGCAGATTGCTAGATTGAAGATTGAGTAGAAGCGGCTAGCCGTCGATCCAAATACCATCGACTGTGGGGCATTGCTCGTGACGCCATCGGAATGAACCGGTGGCACCTGTGAATTTATAGGACACGAGAAATGCTGCGACCATCTCCGCACTCATGCTGCTCACGCCATATTTCCCTCGCCGCTCTCTGCGGCAATTCCTTTTCTCGTGACGATTGTCGGCGCCGTGCTGCGCGATTGTTTCCTCGCGGAGGCGCGCGATGACGACCGTGCGCGACGCTTTCATGACAGCCGCGCAAACCACTGCGCCGCTGAACCTGCGCGTGGTGTCCGTCCGTGACGATGGCCGTGATATCCGCGTCTTCGACCTCGCTGCCGACGATGCGCGCCGCCTGCCGGCGTGGACGCCCGGCGCGCATATCAAGCTGTCGCTGCCCGGCGGGCTGGAGCGTTGCTATTCCCTGTGCAACACGCCCGGCGAAGACGGCTTTTATCGCATCGCGGTCAAGCGCGAGGCGGCATCGCGCGGCGGGTCAGCCTGGCTGCACGAACAAGCCGGCGTCGGCACACAACTGATCGTCGGGGCGCCGGTCAACGCCTTTCCTTTGCACGACAGTCAACACGCCGTCGCGCTGTTTGCGGCCGGCATCGGCATTACGCCGATCTACGCCATGGCAGCCGACTTGCTGCACCGCGGACGCGCCGCGCAATTGCACTATTTCGCGCGCAGCGTGGAGCACGCGGCCTTTCTCTCCCCGTTGTCGCAGCCGGCCATGGCCGGGCATTGCCACTTCAGTTTCGGACTGAATGCGGGCGAGGTCGGCGCCGTCGTTGCCGCCCGACTTGCCCTGTTGCCACGCACAACTCCTTTGTATATCTGCGGTCCGGCACCGTTCATCGCGCAGGTGCGCGATCAGGCTGCACAACGTGGCTGGCGCGACGTCGACGTGCACTTCGAGCTGTTCGCCGCCACGACACCGGCAAGCGATGCGCCCGCCACGCAGGACCGCGTATTCGAACTCGTGCTGCAACGTTCCGGCGTGCGCTGCATGGTGCCACCGGGACAAAGCATCGTTGCTGCTGCCGCCGTCGCCGGGGTGGCGATCGGCACCTCGTGCGGCGAAGGGTTTTGCGGCAGCTGCCAGACCGGTGTGCTGGAAGGCATCCCCGATCATCGCGACAGCGTGCTGACGGAAAAAGAACGCGCGGGCAACCAATGCCTGATGCCCTGCGTATCGCGCTGTCGCAGCGAACGCCTGGTGCTGGATATCTGATTTTCGATTGAAGTACAACAACCCACCTGAAAGGAAGGCCATGAGCAAGCGAACATCCCTCATCCGCATTGCCGCAGCAATGATAGGCGCACTGGCGTTGCAGGCAGCAGCCGGCGTGCAGGCGCAGGAAAAGGTCACCGTCCTGAGCAATTGGTACGCCCAGGCAGAACACGGCGGTTTCTATCAGGCCGTCGCCAAGGGCATCTACAAGAAGTACGGCATGGACGTCACCATCAAGATGGGCGGCCCGCAGGTCAACAACATGCAGATCCTGGTGGCCGGCCAGGCCGACTTCAGCATGGGCTACGACTTCACCGTATTGAAAGGCATCGAGCAGGGCTTGCCGCTGGTGACCGTCGGCACCTCTTTTCAATCTGATCTGCAAGGCATGATGACGCACGCCGACGTGCCCAATCTCGGCGCGCTGAAGGACAAGACCATCCTGGTGGCCGGCTCCGGACAATCGAGCTGGTGGCCGTGGCTGAAAGCCAAGTACGGCTACACCGACGCCCAGTCGAAGGCTTACACCTTCAACCTGCAGCCGTTCTTCGCCGATCCGAACATCGTTCAGCAAGCCTATCCGTCTTCGGAACTGTTCCAGGCGGAAAAGTCCGGCGCCAAGGCCAATTTCTTCCTGTTTGCACAGGAAGGCTATCCGCCTTACGGCACCACCATCATCACGCTGCAAAAGATGGTGGCGACCAAGCCTGATCTGGTGAAGCGCTTCGTCAAGGCCACCGCCGAAGGTTGGAAGAGCTATCTGGAAGATCCGTCTGCGGGCAACGCGCTGATCAAGAAAGACAACAAGGAAATGGGCGACGAGCAACTGGCTTACGCCGTCAAAAAGCTGAAGGAACTGAAGGTCGTCACCGGCGGCGACGCCGCCAGGCAAGGTATCGGCATCATGACCGACGAACGCTGGAAGAAGACCTACGACATCATGGTTGCCACCGGTTTGTTGAAAGCCGACGTCGACTGGCGCAAAGCGTACACCACGCAGTTCGTCAAGGACATGCACGTAATGCCTTGATGCGCATGATGCTCTGACGATTTGGTGATTGCCCGTCGGGCTGTGTCCTTCATCGGCGCAGACCGGATGTCCGAAGTTCATTTGCGTGAGGACGCCATGATTCTCTACACCCCACCCAAGACCGCGCAGCGCCTGCCGGTCATCGACTTCGCCGATGCGTTTTCAAACGACCTCGGCAAGCGCGAGGCCGTCGCCTGGGAGATTCACAAGATCGCCCGCGACGTCGGCTTCTTCTATCTGGTCAATCACGGCGTGCCACAAAGCCTGATCGACGGCCAGTTCGACTGGGCGCGGCGGTTCTTTGCCGCTCCCGATGCAGTCAAGCGCGCAGTCGACATGTCGCTGTCGCCGGCCGGCTTCGGCTATGAACGCATCGGCACGCAGGCATTGGATGATGGCCCTACCGATCTCAAAGAGGGCTTCCAGTTCGGCACCGATCTGCCGCTGGATCATCCTTATGTGCAGCAAGGCGTGCTGCGCTACGGCCACAACCTCTGGCCTGCGGAGTTGCCCGGCATGCGCGCCCATGCGCAGCAATATCACGCCGCCATGAGCGCCTTGTCGCAACGGCTGCTGGCGATCATTGCGCTGTCGCTGCAATTGCCGGAGGATTTCTTTTACTTCGCACTCGGCATGCCGATCGCCACGCAGCGCATGCTGCACTATCCGCCACAACCGGCCGACGCCCAGCACAACCAGATCGGCGCCGGTGCGCACACCGACTGGGGACTCGTCACTATCCTTGCGCAAGACGACATCGGCGGTCTGGAAGTGCGCAATGCCGACGGCGATTGGGTACGCGCGACACCGATACACGGCAGCTTCGTGGTCAACATCGGCGACTTGCTGCAGCGCTGGAGCAATGACGTTTATCACAGCAATGCGCATCGCGTGCGCAACGACAATCCGGTGCCGCGCTATTCATTGCCGTTTTTCATGGACGGCGATCACGCGGTGACGGTGTCGTGTCTGCCCTCGTGCTGTTCCGACGAGCATCCGGCGCGCTATGCACCGTGCACCATCGGCGACTACCTCGCGCAAAAAGTGCAGGAAACCTTCGGCGCCGCCAGCGTACTGGCTGCGGCGTCGTAATCTGATCTGACTGAATTCGCGGCGAAGGCGACCATGATGGCGCGCCGGCTGCTCGGCCATGTCTATGCAGGAGCAAGACACGGCTGGTTTTAAAGGAGTTGCACCATGCTGGTTACGAAACAAAAAGTCTTGCGCAAGTTCTGGTACGCAGTGATGCCGATCTCGATGCTGGAAGACGGTCCCAAGCCGTTCACATTGCTGGGCGAGAACATCGTGGTCTGGCTCAAGTCGCCGGGCAAGCCGGCGGCCTTGCAGGATCGCTGCTGCCATCGCACGGCGAAACTGTCGAAAGGCTTTGTCGAGAATGGCAACATCGTCTGCGGCTATCACGGCTGGACCTTCGACTGCGCCGGCGCCTGCGTACGCGTGCCGCAGAACGCCGACGGTTCGGTGCCGGCCGGCGCGATGGTGCAGTCGTATTACTGCGAAGAGCGCTACGGCTACGTGTGGGTGGCGCTGGAGAAGCCGCTGCGCGACATCCCGTTCTTCCCGGAGGAGACCATGCCGGGTTATCGCCGCATCTTCCAGTTCTACGAGCGTTGGGAGACCAGTGCGCTGCGCATGATGGAAAACTCCTTCGACAATTCGCATTTCAGCTACGTGCATCGCGGCACCTTCGGCCTGTACGACCAGCCCAAGCCGGAGAAGTACGAGATCAACGAAACCGACTACGGATTCGAAGCGGAAACCCTGGTGCCGATCAAGAACGTGCCGGCCAGCTACCGTGTCACCGGCACTACCGACGACACCACCATGCGCCACATGTTCAACCGCTGGTACCTGCCGTTCTCGCGCCGTTTCGGTTGCCAGTACCCAGGCTCGGGCCGCCACCACATCATCTACAACTGCGCCACGCCGATCGACGACGGTTCCATCATGCTGGCGCAATGGCTGTACCGCAACGACACCGAAGAGGATTGCACCGAAGCCGAATTGATCGCCTGGGATGCACCGATTCTCGTGGAAGACCGCGAGATCCTGGAGGCGACCGATCCCGACGCCTGCATCGACGTGCGCCGCAAGCAGGAGTTCCACATGGCGTCCGACCGGCCGGGACTGATTATGCGCCGCATGCTGTTGCAGTTGCTGGACGAGCATGGCGAAACCGAAGTTTTCCGCAGCAGAAACTAGAGGCCGGGAGCAATGATGAAACGAGACGATCACGCGATGCCGCAACTGGCGGCATGGGAACAGGGCGCTGCCGATCCTGCATCCTCCATCGATGCGGTGCTCAGTGCGCAGCGGGTGGAGAAAACTTATCGCAACGGCACCCGCGCGCTGGACGAGGTGAAGCTGGACATCCGGCGCGGCGAGTTCGTCTCGCTGCTGGGACCGTCCGGCTGCGGCAAGAGCACGCTGCTGAAAATGTTTGCGGGGCTGGAAGAACCGTCGCACGGTCACATCCGCTGGTGGGGCAAGAATCTGGCGACGGTGGGGTCGCCGGATCGCACGCTGGCGATGGTGTTTCAGGAAGCGACGCTGATGCCGTGGGCATCGGTGGAACAGAACGTACGTCTGCCGCTCGACCTCAGGCACATGCCGCGCACCGACAGCGATGTGCGCGTACGGGATGCGCTCAAACTTGTGGGACTGGATCGGTTTCATGACGCCTATCCGCGCGAGCTGTCGGGCGGTATGCAGATGCGCGCCTCGATTGCGCGTGCCCTGGCGACGCAGCCGAATCTGCTGCTGATGGACGAGCCTTTCGGCGCACTCGACGAGTTCACGCGCAACAAGCTGGACGCCGACCTGCGCAAGATCTGGAGCCAGCAAGACCTGACCGTGGTGTTCGTCACGCACAGTATTTACGAGGCGGTGTATCTGTCGAGCCGCGTGGTGGTGATGGCGGCGCGGCCGGGACGCGTGATTGCCGACGTGCCGATTGAAGCGCCGGGCGCCGGCGGCATGCGCGACGATGCTTTCCGCATCTCGCCGGAATTCATGGGCTATTGCAAGATACTGTCCGATTACCTGACGCTGGCCAATCAAGAAAACCAGGAAGGAGGGGCGCATGACTCCGCTCATCACTAATCCGAAGTTCCTGCGCATTGCTGCGCCGTTCATGATCGGCGTAGCCTTGCTGCTGTCCTGGCAACTGATCTGCGTGGCGCTGGAAGTGCCGGTCTATCTGGTGCCGACACCGTCGGTGATTGCCAGGACGCTGGTGGCGGATTGGGGCCTGTTGTCCGACTCGCTGCTGGTGACGCTGAAGATTACGTTCATGGCTTTCTTGCTGTCGGTACTGCTGGGTGTGGCGATTGCCTTCGTGTTCGTGCAGAGTCGCTTCATCGAGGTCAGCCTCTTTCCGTACGCGATCATCCTGCAGGTGACGCCGATCGTCGCCATCGCGCCGCTGATCATCATCTGGGTCAAGGAACCGACCTTCGCGCTGGTGATTTGCGCAACGATCATGGCGCTGTTCCCGATCATCTCGAATACCACGCTGGGACTGCGCAGCGTCAATCCGGGGTTGCTCAACCTGTTCAGGCTGAACAAGGCGTCGCGCTGGCAGACCCTGCGCCGGTTGCGCATCCCCAGCGCCTTGCCGTACTTCTTCGGCGGCTTGCGGATTTCCAGCGGACTGGCGCTGATCGGCGCGGTGGTGGCGGAGTTTGTCGCCGGCACCGGCGGCACCGGGTCAGGGCTGGCGTATCAGATTCTGCAGGCAGGGTTTCAACTGAATATTCCACGCTTGTTTGCGGCGCTGTTCCTGATCACCGTGACCGGGATCGTATTGTTCCTCGCCATGACGGCCTTGTCGCGCGTGGCGCTGGCCGGATGGCATGAAAGCGAAATGGGTTAAACGAATATGCAGACAATGACGACTTCTTTCTTGATCAGCAACATCGACGCCATCATGACCGGCTTGCCCGGTGCGGCGGCCCGTCATTCCGGGCCGGACATCCGCGTGGTTGACGGCGTCATCGGCGCCATCGGCAAGCTGTCGCCCCTGCCGGGCGAGACGATTGTCGATGCCACCGATTGCATCGCTTATCCGTCGTGGGTGAACACGCATCATCACTTGTTCCAGTCCATGCTCAAGGGCGATCCGGCCGGCATCGATGCGTCACTGACGCCATGGCTGGCGGCGACGCCGTATCGCTACCGCGCCAAATTCGACGAGAAGCTGTTTCGTCTTGCCGCGCGCATCGGCCTGGTCGAGCTGATGCGTTCCGGTTGCGGCACCGTGGCCGATCACAACTATCTGTATTACCCCGGCATGCCCTACGACACGTCGGCGATCTTGTTCGAAGAAGCCGAAGCGCTCGGCGTGCGCTTCGTGCTGTGCCGCGGCGGCGCGACGCAGACGCGTCAGCTGGAGGCTGAGTTGCCGACGGCATTGCGGCCCGAGACGCTGGACGGCTACCTTGGCGACATGGAGCGCCTGATCAAGCTCTACCACGATCCGTCGCCGGCGGCGATGCGCCGCGTCGTGATGGCGCCGACCACGCCGCTGTATTCGGCGACGCCGGAAGAGCTGCGCACCATGGCCGGTTTCGCGCGCCGGGCCGGCGTGCGTCTGCACAGCCATTTGTCGGAAACCGTGGGTTACCAGGACACCGCGCACGGCAAGCACGGATGCACGCCGGTGGAATTTGCCGAGCGCTGCGACTGGCTCGGCAGCGACGTCTGGTTCGCCCACCTGGTCAAGCTGGATGCCGCGGAAATCGCCCTGCTGGGCAAGACCGGCACCGGTATCGCTCACTGTCCGCAGAGCAACGGCCGGCTCGGCAGCGGCATCGCGCCGATTCGCCAGTTGGAAGAGGCCGGCGTGCCGGTCTCCATCGGCGTCGACGGCGCGGCCTCCAACGAGGCAGCCGACATGCTGTCGGAGACCCACGCGGCGTGGCTGATGCAACGCGCACGGCGCGGCCAGGAGGCGACGCCGGCCTATGCAGGCGGCAGCTTCGAAGGCGGCGCCGACGCGGCGACGGTGGAAGATGTAGTGCGCTGGGGCAGCACCGGCGGGGCAAAGGTGCTCGGCCTTGGCGGCCTCGACGGATTGCAGGTCGGGCAACAGGCCGACATCGCCCTGTACCGTCTCGACGACCCGCGCTATTTCGGTCTGCACGATCCGGCGCTGGGGCCTGTGGTAGGGGGCGGGCGGCCCTTCCTGAAGGCCTTGTACGTGGCCGGCAGGGCGGTGGTTGAGGACGACGTCATTGCCGGCGTCGATCTGGTTGAGCTGGGCCGCGAGGCGCGCGCCGCCACCAGGCGCCTGCTGGAGGACTAGCCGTGGCGTCGGATCGGCTTGGGGGCCGGCGCTAAAACTGCTAAAATGGCGGGCATGATCAAGCGACGCAATGCCCCTCCCGCCAACCGTTCCGACGCTGCAGCCCTCGCGCCGGAATCCGCCGATATTGTTGCCAATGAGGAACAAGCCGCGCCGCTCAAGGCCGAGCTCGATCTGACCGATCATTTCCTGATCGCAATGCCGTCGATGCTGGACCCTGTTTTCGGCGGCACCGTCGTCTATCTGTGCGAACACAACCAGAACGGCGCGCTCGGCGTGGTCATCAACAAGCCGACCGACATGACCATGGATGTCCTGTTCGATCGCATCAATCTCAAGCTGGAAATCATCCACGACACACCCGAAGCCAAGCCGGAGCTGTACCGCAGCCAGGTCATGTTCGGCGGGCCGGTGCAGGTCGAGCGCGGCTTCGTGCTGCATAGCGCGATGGACCAGTTTTCGTCGACCCTGCAGGTGACCGACGGCATTTCGCTGACCACCTCCAAGGACGTGCTGGAAGCGGTCGCCCATGGCGACGGTCCGGAGCAGGTGCTGGTCAGCCTCGGTTGTTCGGGCTGGAGCGCCGGCCAGTTGGAAGAAGAACTCGGCCGCAACGGCTGGCTTACGGTCAAGGCCGATCCGTCCATCATTTTCGACTTGCCGGTGGAGCAGCGCTTCACCGCCGCGCTGGCCTTGCTGGGTATTGATCCCGTCATGCTCAGCGGCGATTTCGGCCGCGCCTGAACGGGACGTCGTGGAAACGCTCCTGGCCTTCGACTTCGGCTTAAAGCGCATCGGCGTGGCAATCGGCAATACCCTGATCAAGCAAGCCCAGCCGCTCACCATCATCAGTGCGGCCACCAACGACGCCAAGTTCGCCGAACTCGGCAAGCTGATCAGCGAGTGGACGCCGGCACGCTGCATCGTCGGCCTGCCCAGCCATCCGGACGGGGCCGAGCATGAAATGACCGTACGCTGCCGACGTTTCGCCAATCAATTGCACGGACGCTTCGGCGTCGAAACCGTGCTGGTGGACGAGCGTTATTCGTCGGCCGTCATCGAACAGCGCCGCGGCGAGCATATCGACGACGAGGCTGCCGCCATCATTTTGCAGCAATATTTTGACGATACCCATGAGCACAACTAACACTCTCCCGCCGCTGGATGCGGAAGCGCTGTACGCCAGGCTGGCGCAGCAGGTCAAAGCCGGTTTGCAAGGCGTCGAGCAGGTCGCCATCGTCGGCATCCATTCCGGCGGCGCCTGGCTGGCCGAACGCCTGGCCACAGAGCTGCAGCTGAACGACCGGCTCGGCTTCATCGATGTGTCCTTCTATCGCGACGACTTTGCCGAGAAGGGCCTGCGTGCCGACGTCAAGCCGAGCCAGATCGGCTTCGACGTCGAAGGCGCGACCATCGTGCTGGTCGACGACGTGCTCTACACCGGTCGCACCACGCGCGCCGCAATCAATGAGCTGTTCGACTACGGCCGCCCGGCGCGCATCCTGCTGGCGGCGCTGGTCGACCGCGGCGGGCGCGAGCTGCCGATCGCCGCCGACTTCCTGGCCGAGACGATTGCGCTGGCCGACGATCAATCCCTGCAACTGCAACGCGCCGACGACGGCCGATTTTCCCTGACGGTGGTCCATGCTTAATCCACAACTGAACAAGAACGGCGAACTGCAACATCTGCTGACCATCGAAGGTCTGCCCAAAGCCATCATCACCAACATCCTCGACACTGCGTCGTCCTTCGTCAGCATCGGCGACCGCGAAGTGAAGAAGGTGCCGCTGATGCGCGGCAAGAGCGTGTTCAACCTGTTCTTCGAGAACTCCACGCGCACCCGCACAACGTTTGAGATCGCCTCCAAGCGTCTGTCGGCAGACGTGATCAACCTCAACATCTCCGCTTCGAGCGCCAGCAAGGGCGAGTCGCTGCTCGACACCATCGACAACCTGGCGGCGATGCACGCCGACATGTTCGTGGTGCGCCATTCGCAATCGGGCGCGCCTTACCTGATCGCCAAGCATCTGATCGACACGAAGCAGTCGCACGTACACGTGGTCAACGCCGGCGACGGCCGCCATGCTCATCCGACGCAGGGCCTGCTCGACATGTACACGATCCGTCACTACAAGAAGGATTTCACCAACCTGCGCGTGGCCATCGTCGGCGACATCCTGCACAGCCGCGTGGCGCGTTCCGACATCCACGGCCTGACCACGCTGGGCGTGCCGGAAGTGCGCGCGATCGGTCCGCGCACCTTGCTGCCGAACGGTCTGGAGCAGATGGGCGTGCGCGTCTTCCACAACATGGAAGAAGGCTTGAAGGACGTCGACGTCATCATCATGCTGCGCCTGCAGAACGAACGCATGAGCGGCGCGCTGCTGCCGTCGGCGCAGGAGTTCTTCAAGAGCTACGGCCTGACGCCGGAACGCCTGGCGCTGGCCAAGCCTGACGCCATCGTGATGCACCCGGGCCCGATGAACCGCGGCGTCGAGATCGACTCCGCCGTGGCCGACGGATCGCAAGCCGTGATCCTGCCGCAGGTGACCTTCGGCATCGCGGTGCGCATGGCGGTGATGAGCATCGTCGCAGGAAACTGAGTGACAACGAATTCAACAGACGCAACGCGGACAAGAGTGGAATAAGCGCATGAAACTGCACATCAAGAACGGCAGACTGATCGATCCTGCCAACAACATCGACGCGCAACAAGACGTGTTCGTGGCCGACGGCAAAATTGCCGGCATCGGCCAGGCGCCGGCCGGCTTCAGCGCCGACAAGACCATTGACGCGAGCGGCCTGGTGGTTGCTCCCGGCCTGGTCGACCTGAGCGCGCGCCTGCGCGAGCCGGGCTACGAATACAAGGCCACGCTGGAATCCGAGATGCAGGCGGCGATGCAAGGCGGCGTGACCAGCCTGCTGTGCCCGCCCGACACCGATCCGGTGCTCGATGAACCCGGCCTGGTGGAAATGCTCAAGCATCGCGCCAAGTCGCTCAACCAGGCGCACGTGTATCCGCTGGGCGCATTGACCATGGGCCTCAAGGGCAAAGCCCTGACTGAAATGGCTGAACTGACCGAGGCAGGTTGCGTCGGTTTCTCTCAAGCCGACGAGCCGGTGCTGGACACCACGGTGCTGCTGTCCGCACTGCAATACGCCAAGACCTTCGACTACACCGTGTGGCTGCGTCCGCAGGATCCGCACCTCGGTCGCCACGGCATCGCGCACAGCGGTCCGGCGGCGTCGCGCCTGGGTTTGTCGGGCGTGCCGGTGATGTCGGAAACGATTGCCCTCTACACCATCTTCGAACTGGTGCGCTCCACCGGCGCGCGCGTCCACCTGTGTCGCATGTCTTCGGCCGCCGGGCTTGAACTGGTGCGCGCGGCCAAGCGTGAAGGCTTGCCGGTCACCTGTGACGTCGGCGCCCATCACATTCATTTGTCGGACATGGACATCGGCTTCTTCGATTCCAACGCACGCGTCAATCCGCCGTTCCGTTCGCAACGCGACCGCGACGCGATCCGTGCGGCGCTGCTGGATGGCACCGTTGACGCGATCTGCTCCGATCACACCCCGGTCGACGACGACGAGAAGCTGCTGCCGTTCGGCGAAGCCTCGCCAGGTGCAACGGGCCTGGAATTGCTGCTGTCGCTGTCGCTCAAGTGGGCGGAAGACGCCGGTGCACCTGACGCCATCAGCAGGGCGGTCGCCAAGGTCACTACCGACGCAGCGCGCGTGGCGCGTCTGCCGGCCGGCAGCCTGAAGGTGGGCGACGTCGCCGACGTCTGCGTCTTCGATCCGAAGACGCGCTGGACCGTCGAAGCCAAGGCACTCGCCAGCCAGGGCAAGCACACGCCTTTCCTCGGTTACGAGCTGAGCGGCCAGGTCCAGGCGACCATCGTGTCGGGTCACGTCGCGTTCGAACGTTAATTACGGAAGATCCATGCTTGTTTTCCGCGTGTTGCGCATGGTGGTGCATCTGTTCGTCGGCATGGCGATCTGCGCCTTCATCTTTCCCCTGATCGGACCGGCGCGCCGGGAAGGCCATATCCGCCGCTGGTCGCATCAGCTGCTGGGCATCTGCGGCATCAAGCTGGTGGTGCGCGCGCTGCCCGGTACGCCGGCGCCGCCGCGTGCGCTGATCGTCGCCAATCACATTTCGTGGCTCGATATCTTCGTGGTGAACTCGATGCAGCCGTGCCGCTTCGTGGCGAAGTCGGACATCCGCAGCTGGCCCTTCATCGGCTGGCTGTGCGCCAAGACCGGCACCATTTTCATCTCGCGCGGCAAGGCCAGCGACGTGCGCCGCATCTTCAAGGGCATCGTGGAAAGCATCGAAGCGGGCGACCGCGTGGCCTTCTTCCCGGAAGGTACGACTGCCGCACAAGGCAAGCTGTTGCCGTTCCACGCCAATCTGTTCGAAGCGGCGCTGGACGCCAAAGTGCCGGTGCAGCCGTACGCGTTGCGCTATCTGGATGCGCAGGGCAATTACCATTCCGCCGCCGACTTCATCGGCGACACGACCATTGTGGAAAGTATCCTGGCGGTGTTGCAGGCTGGCGCGATCACGGCTGAGTTGACGCAATTGCCGAGCATCCCCACTGAGGACGCGCATCGCCGCGAGCTGGCGGTGGCGGCGCGCAAGGTGGTCGCCGACGGACTCGGCTATCTGCCGGAAGACCTCAACCCGGCTTCAGCGTCTGCGGGCAATCCACCTGGAACAGAGCCCGGTCCTCAAGCCGCACCGCAGTAAGCTTGCCGCCCCACACGCAACCGGTATCAAGGCCGATCAGATTGGGGCGCAGCGTCAATCCCAATGCCGACCAATGTCCGAACACGCAGGTGACGTCGGCGGTCTTGCGTCCCGGCATGTCGAACCATGGCAGGTAACCTTCAGGCGCAGCGCCGGCGCCTTCCTTGATCGTGAAATCGATGCCGCCGTCGGGCCGGCAAAAGCGGATGCGCGTGAGCGTGTTGATGATGCAGCGCAGCCGGTCATGGCCCTGCAAATCGTCGCTCCACACGGCCGGTTCGTTGCCGTACATCTGGCGCAGGAAGTCGACCCAGTCGGGGCCGCGCAGCATGGTTTCGACTTCATGCGCCAGCGACATGACTTTGTCGGCATCCCACTCCGGCAACACCCCAGCGTGAAACAGCAGATGGCCGTTCTCTAACAGCGCCAACGGACGATGGCGCACCCAGTCAAGCAACTCGTCGCGGTCAGGGGCGATCAGGATGTCGTGCAAGGTGTCGGTGGCATGGAGCGGGCGGATGCCTTGCGACACCGCCAGCAGATGCAGGTCGTGGTTGCCCAGAACTGCGCGCGCGCGGTCGCCCAGAGCGCGCAAATGGCGCAGCGTGGCCAGCGAATGCGGCCCGCGGTTGACCAGGTCGCCGACGAACAGCAGGTCGGCGTCGGGAGCGGTTTTGCCGATCAGGTCGAGCAGGTTTTGCAGCTGCTGGCCGCAGCCTTGGAGGTCGCCGATGGCATAAATGGACATAGTTTACGGAAAAATTCGCGATGAAATGCGTGGAGCAATAGCGTGTTGATTGCGCGGATCTTCGGACATGATTTCCAGAGCGTATTCCATCTTCCTGTTCACTTGGTAACGTGGATTTTGATAATCATATGCTGTGCTAATTGCCGGAGAGGCGCTACGGATTTAGGATCGTGCCAAGAATTTTCATCGTTCGTTCGGTCGCACCCTGATGACGGCGAGCAAATGCGACGGCATGTTGGGCCATCGTCGCGCGCAATTCCGAATTCGTTGCAATCATGCGGGCTTGGTACAACATGTCCGTTGCATCAACGACTCTTGCCGCGGCACCCTCGGCAACGGCTGTATCGCTGATCGCATGGAAGTTAAACGTGTGCTGGCCAAGCAATACCGGTTTAGACAGTGAGCATGCTTCTATCAGGTTTTGCCCTCCAAATGGCAGCAGACTGCCTCCAATGAAGGCAACGTCGCAGGCGGCGTAGTAAGCAAACATTTCTCCCATCGAATCACCCAACACAATGTCTACTTCCCGCGCGTTCAGTGCGCCTTTCAGATCAGAGCGGCGCAAGAAGGATAGTCCGCTGGATTCAATCAAGGCCGCAACGTCGTTGAAACGTTGCGGATGACGCGGAACAATCATCGTCAGGAAGTCGCGCTGCTTTATGCTGGCAAGCGCATCAATAATCAGGCGTTCTTCGCCTTCACGAGTGCTCGCGCAAAGCAATACGGGACGTTCGCCGAAACCTGCGCGCCAGTGCACGCCACGTGCAACCATCTCCGGCGGTGCATTGACATCAAATTTGATGCTGCCGGTGACCTGCACTTGTCTGGCGCCGAAGCTGCGAAGGCGTTCGGCGTCGTCCTCCGATTGGGCCGCGACGCAATCGATACTTGCCGAAGCCTCCAGCAAGATCGCACCGAAACGTTGGCCTCTGCGCAGAGACCTCTCTGAAAGGCGCGCGTTAGCCAGCATGACGGGAACGTGATGGCGTTTGCATTGGCGCACCATGTTCGGCCAGACCTCAGTCTCCATCAAAATGCTGATCTGGGGCTTGAAGTAGCGCAGGAAGCGCGAACACATCCACCCTGTGTCATAAGGAAAGAAACTCTGCACTACACGGTTGCTGTGATGCTCAAACAATTGCTGACCAGTCGCGCGCCCGGTAGCCGTCATGTGAGTGAGCAGCACGGTATGTCGTGGATAGGCCTGCAAAAGGGCCTCGATCAATGGCTGCGCGGCTCGCGTTTCACCGACGGACACGGCGTGTACCCAGATGAGAGGCGGCAGCGGCATTCCTCGGAATTGTCGATAGAAACCGAGGCGTTCGCCAAGGTGCTGCCGATACCCAGGTTCTTTGATGCCACGTCGCCACAGGCGCAACAGCACGAAAGGCAGAGCGGCCCACCACAGCGCGGAATAAATCAGTCGCATCAGACCAACTGGCGTCCGGTTAGTTTACTCAAGATCGCCAAGGGACTTGCAGCAGGATCGTATTGCTTTTCTACGGGGAGATGCATTGTCTGCTCCAGCATGTACTGGCCTGACATCACGGCATGTGATGTCTGATCAGAAAAGCATATCCAGATTGAGCCGGCGACAAACGGCATGGTGACTTGATCGGCATTCTCCTGATATGACATGTCGCGCTTCATGCCATCGTGTAACTGGAGCATTAGGTGGTCGTATTCACTACGATAAGATTTTGTAACGTGCAAAGCCTTTAAAAGGCTTGCTTGCCACGGCGAATATTGTTTGGCGCGTGGCAAAAATTTTTGTGCCACAGTTTTGAGCGGTTCACCGACGCGCCAGACGCGCGGCGCGCCATGGGGATTGATGTTGCTGAACACGCGCAAGATGCGCTCGCCATGATTGGGACGAGAAGGGAAGGCGTCAACATGCAAGCGTCGATCGTCCGCGCGCCAAGACTGCGTTCGCGTTTCGACTTGGGTTGGCCGATAGCTGGTCGGGGCCAATCGCAGGGCGTTTTTATATTTTGGCAGCAACGAATATACCAGCGATTGTGCCTGTGCTCGAAAGCGTCCGATCATAAGCGCAAGTGCCAATTGCGTAGCGGTATCACCGACTGCCCCCTTCAGATGGCCGCTGGCATCCAAGCTGATGTTGCGAATCTTGGGGTCGCGTATTTCTGGTCTCAGCAGTGCTCGTTCTTCCGGCAGTAACTCAAACGGCAGACGCGGAAAATACAGTACTTTGCCAGCTTCAAGGCCGGTAATCCAATCTTGATTCGGGACGGCGACGTGCCACTCAGTAACGTCGATTTCTATAATTTGCGATTCCATTTGAATATTATGCCTCGTTGTTTTGTGCAATGCCTCCAAGGATCCCTTCGTCTCGTGACCTTGTCGCTGGTACGGACAATACAATATCGATGGCATCAAGTACTTGCGCTACATCAGGTGATTCGCCTGTATCGCCGACATTGGCGATATGTGGAGACCAGTTACCCTCGGTTTTCCAACGCGGAGAATCGCAGTAGATCTCCACTGTAGGTCTGCAATATGCCGCTGCAATATGGGTTAGGCCGGTGTCAAGACCAACCACCAAAGCGGCATTTCGCACCAACATGACGGCTTCCATTAGTGACAGCGCCGGCAACACGATGGCTTGGCGCATGTGTGCGGCAAGACTCTCCGCCGCAGCTTTCTCCATGGAGTTTCCCCATGGCAGCAATATTGGCATATTACGTTCGTTCAGCACCCGAGCCAACGCGATCCAATGGTCAGCCGGCCATTGCTTGGCTGCGCGCGCTGTGCCGTGAAGAAATACAGCATAGGCTCGCGTGGGGAGCCACCCCGGCCAGTCGTGCACCGGCGCCTGCATTGCAAAATCAGGGGCTGTATCAGGCTGGTAACCCAGTGCCGTTGCTGCGACGGCACGGGCTCGCATGACAGCGTGTGTACGCAGTCCTACTGGTACGCTTTGGGTATGAAATATTTTGGAAACAGGTTCGTATCCAGATCCCTCGGTTGCGTTGTTAAGTCCAACGCGTCTGCCGTCAGGTGCCAGACGCGCTAAGCGCATGACAATACTGGTTTTTAGCAAGCCTTGGGTGTCGAACACCAGATCGTAAATTTCATGTCGCAGTTGATGATAGAAACTGACTATTTCGGCGCGCGTCACCGCGCTTTGCAAGCTTTTACGCCACCGTCGCAAAGCAATCGGAATGATGGTGCGCACGTGGGGATTGAGCCGCACCAGGTCTGTATAGGCCTCTTCCACTACCCAATCGATATTGGCATGGGGATAGTGGCGCTGGATGTCGGCGATCATGGGCATGTTGTGCACTACGTCGCCCAATGATGAGACGCGGACGATCAGGATGTTCAAGGCTATTCCATAGTTGTTGGTCTTTGGGCCTGCATCTTACCCCTTTCAAAACGGCAGTGCTACATCAGGGCGGGCAGCCAGAATAACGCGCCGGAATTCGTGCTGGATGCGCGCTAGTGCCTGCGGCGTTTCTGCTTCGAAACGCAAAACCACGACTGGAGTCGTATTGGATGAACGCATCAGGCCAAAACCGTCAGCATATTCAATACGCAAGCCGTCGATTGAGATTATTTGATCGGCACCGGGAAACTTTGCGTCTTTTTGCAATTGATCGATTAACAGGAAATTTTCACCTTCTTGCAATTCCAGTTGCAACTCTGGTGTACTGATCGACTGGGGTAAGGCGTTTAGCACGACAGATGGATCCGGCGCACGGCTCAATAGCTCCAGCAGACGCGCACCGGCGTACAAACCGTCGTCGAAACCGTACCACCGGTCCTTGAAAAATACGTGCCCACTCATTTCTCCTCCCAGTGGAGCGCCAGTTTCGCGCATCTTGGCCTTGACCAATGAATGGCCGGTTTTCCACATCAGGGCCTGGCCGCCGTGAGCCCGGATCCATGGCGCAAGATGGCGTGTACATTTGACGTCGTACAAAATTTCACGGCCGGGATTGCGAGAGAGCACATCCGCGGCAAATAGCATCAGTTGGCGATCCGGGTAGATGATCTGGCCATCCTTGGTGACTACGCCGAGGCGATCGCCATCGCCGTCGAAAGCTAGCCCGATCTCATCCTGACCATCCTGCAGGCTGCGGATCAGGTCCTGCAGATTTTTCGGTTGTGCTGGATCGGGATGATGATTCGGGAAAGTGCCATCCACTTCGCAGAATAGTTCGGTCACCGAGCATCCCAGCGCGCGATACAGTTCACCCGCAAACGCTCCAGCCACCCCATTACCGCAGTCCACCGCGATTTTCATCGGCCGCGCCATCTTGATGTCACCTACGATTCGCTGAATGTATTCAGCGCTGATATCGTAGTTACGATAGCTGCCAGTGTTAGCTGCAAACGTATTTTTGAGGATTGCGTGATACAACTCCTGAATGGTGTCGCCATAAATTGCCTCGCCAGCCAGTACCATCTTGAAGCCGTTGTAATTGGGCGGATTATGACTGCCGGTGATCATGACGCCGGATTGCGTTCCCAATATGTGAGTGCCGAAATACACCATGGGTGTAGCGACCACACCAAGGTCAATCACTTCAATGCCAACGGATTTGAGACCGTCGGCCAGGGCCGAACTCAATTCGGGGCCGGAAAGTCGACCATCGCGGCCGATAACGACTGCGGACTGGTGTTTTTTTAGTGCTGCGCTACCGAAAGCCATGCCGATTTGTCTTGCCACATCAGCGTCGAGGGTTTGGCCGACAATGCCGCGGATGTCATACGCTTTGAATATGGAAGGATTTGGTTTCATGAGTCAATATTTGTAGTGGGGGAACGCTGCATTCAAATACGGCTTGGGGAATGGGGGAGGGGCGCCATTGGTTCAGCTTCGCACAGAGCGGGCAGGAACTCTGTGCGGCATTGAGAATACTAATGTTTTTGATGTTCGCCAAGGTCGGAAAGATTCTCTTCGGCAACCCTCTATAATGTTGACGATTAATCACCTTGGCAGATAAATATGAGCAAAAATTACAACACTAGGGTGTCTCAGCACGGTGGATAGTTGCAAGCTGGATAAATCCATTGCTGCTATAAAACCCCACTTGTAAAATTCAGCACATCTCAGAAAAGAGGAGTTGCGATGCAGTGGTATCTAATTTATACCAAACCACGACAAGAAAAATGTGCTTTGCAAAATCTCGAACAGCAAGGATATTCCTGTTACCTGCCTCTGTTGCAGGCTGAAAAATTACTGAACGGCAATGTCGTGATCGCCGAAAAGCCATTATTTCCTCGCTATTTGTTTGTCCAGCTCGACAGCAGTAGTTCGGGTAAGAGCTGGGTGCCTATTCGCTCGACCAAAGGAGTTAGTCGTCTCGTTAGCTTTGGTCTTGAGCCGGCCAAGGTTAGTAATTATCTGATTGAGTTTCTTAAGTCAAAAGAGCGTGATGAGTATTCCCATGCAGCACCATTGTTCACTCAGGGAGAGCGCGTAGTGTTCGCTGAAGGAGCGTTTGCTGGTATTGAAGGCATTTATCAGATGCAGGACGGCGAAAATCGCGTCATGGTGCTTATCGAGTTGTTAAGCAAGCCAGTTGCATTACGTGCTCCGATAGCCAACATACGAAAATTATCAATTTGACAATTTTGAGGCGCGTCATTGATGATTACCGGTAGCAGAGGCTTCTTTTAATCCCCTACTCTCATCTATGGTACGATGATACGATCCGTCACCTTGTTTCCCTTCTGTTTGGTGACGAATTTTCCCTGTAAACTTCTTAGACGCGCTTGCTGATCGCGAAACAGCAATGCGGTAGCCTGCCTGATTCCATTTTTGAGGCAGATCGGTGGCGTATTCCCCTGGTAGTAGAAAGCTCTTGTATGTCAGCGAAGACGCAGAGTCGATGGTGGAAGCCTCTCGTCCTCAAGGGGATGAATTTACTAATTTCGATTTCCTCCGGCGAAGCCGGCAATACTTTGAACTCACTAATTCTCCGTGAGCTATGTCGGAATGAGGTTTTTTGTTGACGGTTGAATCTAATCAAACGATTTCTGCACTGATCCGGCGGCTCTGGAATTACTTGCCGCAACGCAGAAGGAATCAGTTCCTGGCGCTGCTCGTATTTACAGTGATTGCATCGTTTGCTGAGATTTTTAGCATAGGGGCGGTACTGCCATTTCTGAGCGTATTAGTCGCTCCAGATCATGTGTTCGCGCATCCTGCTGCGGCCCCTTTCATTCAAAAATTTGGATGGACATCGGCGCATCAATTGCTGTTGCCGCTGACGCTGCTGTTCGGTGTTGCGGCGGTTGTCTCGGGGGCTGCTCGTTTGTCGCTGTTGTGGGCGAACACGCGGCTTTGTTCTGCTGCGGGCGCTGACTTGAGCATTGACATCTACCGCAGAACTTTATATCAACCCTATGAAGTGCATGTCGCCAGAAACAGTAGCGAAGTAATCAATGCCATTTCGACAAAGATCAACAGCTTTATTTATATCATCACGATGCTGATGACCTTGATCAGTTCAGTGGTTATGCTATTTGCCATTCTGTTTGCGCTGCTCGCGGTGGATCCTGTCATTGCGTTGAGCGCGTTTGGCGGATTTGGATTGATTTATGGTGGTATCGCCAAATTAACCCGGGCGCGGCTGATAGAGAACAGCAGGCTAGTTGCCAGCGAGTCAACGCAGGTTGTCAAATCTCTTCAAGAAGGCTTGGGCGGCATTCGTGATGTTTTGCTCGACGGGAGTCAGGCTGAATATTGTACGGTCTATAGCAATGCAGTGTTGCCTTTGCGTCGCGCCGAAGCGAGCAGTGCCTTCATCGGTACCAGTCCCCGTTTTGTGGTTGAGGCTTTGGGGATGCTGTTGATTGCCATTCTGGCGTTCTCCATGGCGCAGCCCCAAAACGGAATAGGAATGGCAATTCCCGTACTGGGCGCGTTGGCGTTGGGAGCCCAAAGACTTTTGCCTGTATTGCAGCAAGCCTACGGATCTTGGTCTGCCATTCGCAGTGGGCAAATTTCTCTCAAGGATGTGTTGGATCTTTTGGCGCAGCCTATGCCCGATCATATACATCTTGCTTCCCATTATGAACCGATGCCTTTCGAGCGGAGCCTGAAGTTGCGGGCAGTATCGTTTCGCTATGGGCCAGACTTGCCATGGGTGGTCAAGGGTATCGATTTGTCCATTCGAAAATCCAGTCGAATTGGGTTCATCGGGCCCACCGGCGGCGGGAAAAGCACGTTGCTCGATATTGTGATGGGGCTTTTGCAACCAACGGAGGGCTGGCTGGAGGTCGACGGCATGCCTGTGACAATCGCCAATCAGCGCGCATGGCAACGTCACGTTGCCCATGTCCCGCAAAGTATCTTCCTGGCAGATAGCAGTATTGCAGAAAACATCGCTTTCGGAGTGCCGAAAGATAGCATTGATCATGAGCGTGTCCTTCACGCCGCTGAGCAGGCGCAGATCGCTCAGTTGATCGACACGTTGCCGCAAAAATACATGACGCCCGTTGGTGAGCGCGGTGTTCGGCTTTCGGGAGGTCAGCGCCAACGCATCGGCATTGCACGTGCCCTGTACAAGCAGGCCGATGTCATCATTTTTGACGAGGCGACCAGCGCCTTGGACGGCGAGACAGAAGAAGCCATCATGCAATCCATTGAGGCTCTGAGCGGAGATCTCACCGTCTTGCTGATAGCCCATCGCCTGTCGACACTTCGCAATTGCAGCGAAATTATCGAAATCACCAAGGGCGATGTTCGTATGGTCGGCAGCTATCAGGATTTGATGAATGAACGAAATGCATAGTCAGTTGACGCTAAGTCAGTCGCCATTTCAAGCGAGAGGCTGCTCGGCCAATATTTTCCAATCTGCTGTAAAGGTATGAAATGAGCATTAGCTACAGTCGCCAAGACATAGTGCAGGATGACATTGATGCAGTAGTCGAAGTGCTGCAATCTGAGTTTCTGACACAAGGACCGATTGTTCCCCGTTTTGAACAAGCCGTAGCCGACTATTGTGGCGCGCAACATGCGATTGCGGTCAACAGCGCCACCAGCGCACTTCATATTGCTTGCATGGCCTTGGGTATCGGTGCCGGCGATATCGTATGGACATCGCCCATCACCTTTGTAGCCAGTGCAAATTGCGCCTTGTTTTGCGGTGCACGTGTCGATTTCGTAGATATTGATCCAAGCACCTACAATCTAAGCGTTGGTGCGCTTGCAGAAAAGCTGGCTCAGGCTGAAAAAAACGGAGCTTTGCCCAAAGTGGTTATTCCCGTGCATCTTTCTGGGCAGCCTTGCGATATGGCAAGCATTCATGCATTGTCCCAGCGTTACGGATTTAAAATCATTGAAGATGCGTCGCATGCAATTGGGGCGCGTTACAAGAACGAATGCGTCGGAAACGGTCGTTACAGCGATATTACAGTCTTCAGTTTTCATCCGGTCAAGATCATTACGTCGGGAGAAGGCGGCATGGCTGTTACAAATAATCCAGATTTGGCCGCTTCGATGCGTCGGCTACGCAGCCACGGGATCACAAGTACGCCTGCTGATATGGCGCCGCGTCCTGACGACGAAATTTGGAACTACCAGCAAATAGATCTGGGTTTCAACTATCGTATGACGGACATTCATGCTGCATTGGGTTTGAGTCAGTTAAAGCGGATTGACGATCTTATCGCCAAGCGTCATGTATTGGCTGCTCGCTACAACGAGCTCTTGAATGCATTGCCGGTCACGATCCCGTGGCAGCATCCCGACGGTTATTCCAGTTTGCATTTGTATGTGATTCGAATGAAGCTCGACAAGACAGGTGCATCGCAGCGTCAAGCCTTCAATAGCTTGCACGCTGCAGGTATTCTGGTCAATCTGCACTACATCCCGGTGTATCGCCAGCCGTTTTATGAGCGCATGGGATTCAACAAAGGTTATTGCCCGCAAGCGGAGTTGTATTTCAAGGAGGCATTGAGCATTCCTCTTTATCCAGCACTTACTCAAATGCAGCAGGATACCGTAATCTCTGCGTTGAAACAGGTAATGCCAGGATGAATATCGCCATCATCCCCGCCCGTGGCGGCAGCAAGCGCATTCCGCGCAAGAATATCAAATTGTTCGGCGGCAAGCCGATGATCGCTTACGCAATTGAGGCTGCAGCTGCTGCTTCTTTGTTTGAGCGTATCGTCGTGTCGACAGATGACGCAGAAATTGCTTCCATTGCCAGGGAGTATGGTGCCGAGACGCCTTTCTTAAGACCTCCTGAATTAGCGAATGATTATGCTGCGACGGTGCCTGTTATTGCCCACGCGATTGAGTCCTGCCGCAGCTTGGGGATATTTGCAGAGCAAGTTTGTTGCATCTATCCAGGCGTGCCCTTCATGCTGGCGCAGGATCTGTCAGGGGCATTGAAATTGCTGCAAGAAAGCAATGCAGATTACTGCTTTCCGGTGACAGAATTCCCTTCTGCGGTGCAACGTGCGTTAGGGCGCGCAGACAATGGCGGGATGACACCGTTATATCCGCAGTATGAACTGACCCGAACGCAGGATCTGCCTTTGGCTTATCACGACGCGGGCCAATTTTATTGGGGCGGATGCAACGCATGGCTGTCGAATCCTCGGATTCATAGCAGTAGTGTCGGATACGTTATACCCAATTGGCGAGTTGTGGATATCGACACGCCAGAAGATTGGATGAGGGCGGAAAAAATGCGCAATGTGCTTGGTGAAATCTGAGATGCTCATCTCAATGCAATGGGCAATGCATCCTATATGTCAAAAATATTAAGAGGTTGGAATGAGTAAGGGCGTATTCAATATTGGTGGCAGGGATATCGGGCAGCGTTGCGCGCCGTTCGTAATTGCGGAGATGTCGGGAAATCACAATCAATCACTCGAAAGAGCTCTTCAGATTGTCGAGGCTGTTGCCAAGTCTGGAGCACATGCGCTAAAGATCCAGACATACACGCCTGACACAATGACGCTGGATTTGAATGAAGGTGATTTCCACATCGGCGATCCAGCGAGTCTGTGGAGTGGGACCTCTTTATACAAGCTATATGGTGAGGCCTATACACCGTGGGATTGGCATAAGGCGATCTTTGATCGTGCCAGTGAGCTCGGAGTGATCGCCTTCAGTACGCCCTTCGACGATACGGCCGTGGATTTTTTAGAGGGTCTCAACGTTCCTTGCTACAAAATCGCGTCATTTGAAAACACTGATTTGCCGTTGATCAGACGTGTGGCTGCAACTGGAAAGCCGCTGATTATTTCTACCGGAATGGCGACGGTCGGCGAGCTCGATGAGACCGTGCGAGCAGCGCGGGATGCGGGCTGCAAGGATCTGGTGTTGTTGAAATGCACCAGCACGTATCCTGCGACCGCAGAGAATACCAATATTCTGACGATTCCACATTTGCGCGAGCTGTTTGACTGTGAAGTCGGCTTGTCGGATCACACCATGGGTGTCGGAGTCTCGGTGGCGAGTGTGGCGCTGGGCGCGACTGTAATCGAAAAACATTTCACCCTCAATCGTGCCGACGGTGGCGTGGATAGCACTTTTTCGATGGAACCTCATGAAATGGCGATGCTGGTCCAAGAGAGCGAACGTGCATGGCAGGCACTGGGCAGTGTGAGTTACGGGCCGACAAAGGCGGAATTGAAATCTGTGCAGTTTCGCCGTTCTTTGTACGTAGTTAAAGACATACAGGCGGGGGAAGTGCTGACGTCTGAAAATATTCGCGCCATCCGTCCGGGATGGGGTTTGCCCACCAAGTACCTGGAGACCGTATTGGGCAAGCGTGCGCGCCAGCATGTCAAACGCGGTACCGCGCTCAGCTGGGATATTCTTGGATAGTCATGTTGCAGGTATTGATTATTGGTGCAGGAAATATCGCGGGTGGCTTTGATGCCAATCGACCATCTTCTGATCTGCCTTTTTCCCACGCAGGTGCCTATTGTCGTCACGGCGGTTTCAGGGTGCTCGGCTGCGTCGAACCAAATGAAGAGACGCGCAAGAATTTCATGGCGCGATGGAATGTTGAGGTGGGATTTGCAAGTACCGCCGAGGCGTTGAACGCTTCTCTGCGGTATGACGTCATCAGCATCTGTTCGCCAACAATGGCACATGAGGCGGATATGGCCTCGGCTTTGCTACTCGAGCCGCGTCTCTTGTTTTGTGAGAAGCCGGTCACGCCTTCGTTGGAAAGCAGCATATCTATACTGGAGCGTTTCGATCGAGCAGGTATTCCTGTCGTCGTTAACTACACTCGCCGTTGGGATTCGGTGATTCAGGGTGTCGCTAGCCAGCTAAAAGCTGGCGCGTGGGGCGCAGTACGTTCTGCCAGTGCTGTTTACACCAAGGGAATCTTGAATAACGGTTCTCACATGATTGATTTGCTGCACTTGTTGCTAGGCCCTCTGCATGTGCTTGCTGCAGGAGCGCCAATTGTTGACATGTGGAAGGATGATCCCAGCATCCCAGCCTTCTTGATGACCGAAAATGCCGTTCCGGTATTTTTGAACTGTGGTTACGCCCAAGACTACGCTCTGTTTGAACTAGAAATAGTCACCGAACATGGCGTACTCACCATGGAAGATGGTGGACTCGCATGGCGCATCCGTCGAACCGTGGATAGTCCAACGTTCAACGGCTATAAGAATCTGAATCACGGGTCGTATTCTCCAGGCGATCTGCAGGCAGCTACGCTGGCGGCCGTCCGCGAAATACATCAGGTGTTGACGCAAGGAGGCACGCTGTCGTCCAGTGGCGAAAACGCTTTGGCGGCTCAACGTGTTTGCGAATCCATACGTACTATGGCAAATCGTAGCCAGAACTAGAACAGGAAATCCGATGAATACAAATACTCTCGCTCTTTTTGGGGGGCCCCCCATCCGCACCAAACTATTTCCTGCCTATAAAGTTATGGGAGTGGAAGAAAAAGAAGCGGCCTGCCGAGTACTGGACAGTGGGATCTTGTCGCGCTTCTTGGGAGCTTGGCACGAAGATTTTTATGGCGGTCCGGAAGTGCAGGCATTCGAGCGAGCTTGGGCCGACAATTCGCAGGTCAAGCATGGCATATCGGTCAACTCTTGTACCAGCGGCCTCTATGCTGCTATTGGCGCGGCCGGTATTCAGCCAGGAGATGAGGTTATTGTATCCCCCTATACGATGGCGGCGTCGGCAACAGCGCCGTTGATTTTCAATGGGGTGCCGGTCTTCGCCGATATCGATCCTCGCAGCTACTGCCTTTCCGCAGAGACGATCCGACCAAAGATTACTTCGCGTACTCGGGCCATCATAGTCGTGCATATTTTCGGGCAGCCTGCAGATATGGATCCCATCATGGAGCTTGCGGAAGAGCACAACCTGATCGTCATCGAGGACTGTGCTCAGGCGCCTTATGCAACTTACAAGGGGCGTCCGGTTGGTGGCCTGGGGCACATGGGTGTGTTCTCGCTGAACTATCACAAGCATATTCATACGGGAGAGGGCGGCATCGTCACGACAAATGACGACGCGCTCGCAGAGCGTGTGCAGTTGATTCGAAACCACGCAGAAGCGGTGGTCGAGAAGAAAGGCGTTTCTAACCTAAGGAACATGATTGGTTTTAATTTTCGATTGGGTGAGATCGAAGCGGCAATCGGGCTGGCGCAACTCAAAAAAGGCGTGGGCCTGATTGCACAGCGAAAAGAAAATATCACCTATCTTGAAAATCAGCTCAAGGATCTCCCCGGATTGACAATGCCCCATGTAGGAGCAGCAGGGGATCACGTTTACTACGTGCATGCACTTGACTACGATGCTGCAATTACGGGTGTATCCCGGGATTTGTTGGTGCGGACCATTCGAGCGGAATTGCCCGCGACGGAGTTGCGGGAAGGTGATGGAGCATTGATGGGGGCCGGCTATGTCAGGCCTTTGTATCTGCTGCCACTGTTTCAGAACCCGGAGGCATGCAGTGGTCCGGGACTGCCGATGGCCAAAGCGCATGCGGCTGGTAACATCAGTTATCAAAAAGGAAGTTGTCCCAATGTCGAAGAGGCGCACTTCCATCGCGTCATTACGCATGAAATGATGCGTCCCGGTATGAGTCGCGCAGACATTGATGATGTCGCCAAAGCCTTTCACAAGGCTTGGTCCAATCTGGAAGTTCTCCGTCGCCACGCTGCGTCCTGACATGTGTATGCCCGTTCTTGTCGGCGAGAAGGTGAAATTGAGTCCGTTTGTCGAAGAAGATATAGGAGAAACCTACCTTTCCTGGTTGAACGATCCGCGTATTTTGCGCTTTAGCAACCAGCGATTCCTGCGACATGATCACGCCAGCAGCCTGAATTATTTACAAAGCTTCAGCGGCACCGACAACCTCTTCGTTGCGCTGCGTCGTCGGGAAGACGACATGATGATCGGGACCATGACTGCCTATTTGTCGCGAGCTCATGGCACCGTTGACGTGGGCTTGCTTGTCGGCGAAGCGGCGGTCTGGGGTGGAGGATACGGCTTCGATGCGTGGCGTACGTTTTGTGACTGGCTTTTTGCGACACGAGGCATCCGTAAATTGACGGCCGGTACAGCTGTTGTGAACAAGGGCATGATACGAATAATGGAACGATACGGCATGCATCTGGAAGCAACCCGCGTGGCTCAGGAGATTATCGAGGATGAGGCTGTCGATATTCTGTATTACGCAAAGTTCCGTGACGCCTGACTATCCATC
Source organism: Herbaspirillum sp. NPDC101397 (assembly GCF_044767325.1). Classification (NCBI taxonomy): domain Bacteria; kingdom Pseudomonadati; phylum Pseudomonadota; class Betaproteobacteria; order Burkholderiales; family Oxalobacteraceae; genus Herbaspirillum; species Herbaspirillum sp. NPDC101397. The sequence continues at coordinate 183,956 of NZ_JBIWNS010000004.1, read as the reverse complement.
TTCCACAGCTGTCATATGTCATGACGCCGGCGCGGCGAATGTCATTATTGCCGCGCTCAAGCACAGTGGTCGTACCGACTGGCGGGCGTGCATGCAAGGGCCTGCATATCGCTTGTGGATTGAATCTTTCCCAGAGATACCTGTGTACGAGACACCTGAAGAGGCGCTGGAAGGTGTTGAGTTGCTAATCAGCGGCACGGGCTGGGCAAGCGACTGTGAACATTTGGCGAGGTTAGCTGCTCGTAGAATGAACATTCCATCGGTTGCGGTGATAGACCATTGGGTAAATTATGCGGAACGTTTCGTTCGTGACGCAGAAGTTGTCTGGCCGGATGAATTTTGGGTGACCGATGAGGATGCACTGGCGATCGCGCAAGCGAGTTTTCCCGGTGCCCGCGTAGTGCAGGTGGAAAATTGGTACCTGCGGCAACAGCTGGCAAAAATCGCTGCTGTTCCACGGCCGTTGATGCCCGAGTTGCTATATGTTCTCGAACCCGCGAGGAGCGATTGGGGAAGAGGACATCCTGGTGAATTTCAGGCTTTGGATTATTTCGTCGAGAAGTTGAGTTTGCTAGATTTGCCGTCCACCATCCAAATCAGGTTACGACCGCATCCTTCTGATCCGTTGGGAAAATATGATGATTGGATAAGACGGCATCCGCAATTGAACCTCATTCTGGATGACTCCCCCGCGATTTTCGAATCGCTGGGCCGCGCCGACTGGGTCGCCGGTTGCGAGTCGTTCGCGCTAGCTCTGGCTTTGCAGGCAGGGCGCGTCGTTTATTGTACGCAACCACCGTGGGCGCCGCCTTGCCGGCTACCGCAATCGGGCCTGATACGGCTCGGGGAACTGGATTACAAATGAAGTACTGTACGAATTGCCTGCAGCCCGACACGCGGCCAAATACGAAATTCACGGCGGAAGGTTTATGCCCTGCGTGTGACTACTTCGGTCGCTTGCAACATGTGGACTGGCAAGAGCGTTACGATATCCTGCAAGATCTGCTGACAGCTTTTCCTCGCAAACAAGGGCAACATTTTGATTGCATCATCGGCGTCAGCGGAGGTAAGGACAGCACTCGCCAAGCGTTGTGGGTAAGGGACAAACTTGGCTTGCGGCCGTTGTTGGCATGCCTGAGTTATCCGCCGGAGCAAGTAACTCAGCGCGGTGTGGACAATATCTCTAACTTGATCGAACTTGGTTTCGATGTCGTGTTGTCGGCACCCGCGCCGGGTACTTGGAAAAATCTGATGCGGGCGTCTTTTGATCGGTTCACTAATTGGGCAAAATCGACCGAATTGGCTTTATTCAGTTCCGTCCCTCAATTAGCGATACGTTATGGTATTTCGTTGATTTTGTGGGGCGAAAATCCCGGTTTGCAGTTGGGGGATCTCAAGACGTTGGGGCGCACGGGTTATGACGGCAACAACCTGCGTTACATGAATACCCTCTCAGGAGCTGCCTCTGACTGGATGTTGGAAGCCGGCGTGCAGCGGCAGGATTTGATCGCCTATCAATATCCATCGCCCGAACAATTTGACGCTCATGGCTTGCAAATCGTCTATCTTGGATGGTTCCTCGGGGATTGGTCCCTCGCTAACAACGGCATGTATTCGGTCGCGAGTGGCCTGCAGTTGAGAGAGGATTCAGTTGCCAACACCGGGGATTTACTGGGTATTACATCTCTGGACGAGGACTGGGTGACGCTGAACCAGATGATAAAGTATTACAAGTTTGGTTTCGGACGTGTAACTGACTATGCCAACGAAGAAATTCGGCTTGGCCGCATGACGCGCAACCGAGGAATCGACCTGGTTGAGAAATATGATGATGCCTGCAGCGACGAATATATCGATAGCTTTTGTGCTTACATTGGCATTTCCAAGGCGCGGTTTCGGGAGCAAGTTGATTCGGCAATCAATCGTGATCTGTTTACGATCGATGCTGCCGGCGCTGTACGCAGGAAGTACAAGGTAGGAGTCGGGCTATGAAAGTCATCACCATTGGTGTGGTCGACTACGGAATGGGGAATCATGCCTCGGTTGTACATACGCTGAGATCGTTGGGCTTTCGGGTGCGCATCAGCGGCCTGGCAAGTGAGCTCGATGGCGTCGACATTCTTTTTCTGCCAGGTGTAGGTGCTTTTCCTGCCGCCATGCGTGAGCTCCATCAGCGGGGGCTGGTCAGCTATTTGCGCGAGCAGGCAGCACTACGGCGTCCCATCGTAGGGATCTGTCTTGGTATGCAGCTATTGGCAAGCACGTCCGATGAGCATGGTTACACCGAAGGTCTTGGTCTTATTCCTGGAGAAATTGTGCCTTTCGACAATGGGGGCTGGCACATCGGATGGAATACGCTAAATTGCCCCGGTGGCGATGCGCTGGTACGAGGGAGCGACATGCAGGCGTTCTATTTTAATCATGCTTTTTATTATCGTGGAATGGCTGAATTTCAGATAGCACGAGTCAGCAACGGGCTCACGTTTGCTGCGATCATCCGACGCGGATCAGTCGTAGGCTTGCAGTTCCATCCTGAAAAAAGCCAGACAGCTGGCAGAGTTTTATTGCAGTCGTTGATGACGGAACTCGCCAATGCTTAAGAAACGATTGATTGGGGTAGTGACGGTAAAAGAGGGTTGGGCAGTGCAGTCGTTTGGCTATAGCCGATATCTTCCTCTTGGGCGCCCTGAATGCCTGGTAGAAAATCTGGATCGTTGGGGCGCAGACGAAATCCTGGTTCAATGCATCGACCGCAGCGCTCATGCGAAAGGCCCCGATTTCCAGCTACTCGAAAAATTGGCCCAGTTGGGGCTGGGTACTCCTTTGATATATGGCGGCGGCATCCGTACGGTGGATGATGGTGTTCGGGTCGTTCAGGCTGGCGCAGACCGGATTGCAATCGACGCTCTCCTGCATGACGACCGGCAAGTCTTGTCGGAGCTGGGACAGCAACTGGGGGTTCAGGCATTGATAGCATCGATACCTGTTGCGATGAGCGCGAACACGCTGCAATGGTACGACTACCGCAGCAAGGCATTAGGTTCAATCGAGGCGCTGGCAGATATCGTAGAGCAGAAGATGGTTTCTGAAGTATTGCTGATCGACTATCTCCATGAAGGCCATGCTGCGGGTTTTGACGCTGTTCTGGCTGATGCCTTCGATTTCGGTGAGCTGCCCTTGCTGTTGTTCGGCGGAATCAGTACTCCCCGGCAAATGCAAAATTTCCTTGCCATGCCCAAGGTTGTGGCTGTTGCTGTTGGAAATTTTCTGAGCTACCGCGAACTGGCAATCCAGCAATTCAAGAATGCTTTGGAGCGTTCGACCTTCAGGCCACCGATGTACGCAACCGAACATTCATTTCTCAGCAATGACTGACATTCAATTTTGTAAACGCTGCTTGTACACCTCGGCGCATCCACTCGGCCTGATTCTCGATGAGCATGGTATTTGCTCGGGATGCAGCGTGCATGAAGAAAAAGACACCCTGGACTGGGATGCCCGCTGGGAAAAACTGAAAGATCTGGTCGCGCCTTATCGTCGTCGGGATGGTGAGTTTTATGACTGCATCGTTCCGGTGAGCGGCTCACAAGATTCGTTCTATATCGTCCATCTCGTCAAGGAGCGACTCGGGCTCAATCCGTTACTGGTGACGTACAACAAATATTTTAATACTCCGCTTGGCATACGCAACCTGGCGCAATTGCGCATTAGATTTAACTGCGACATCGTTTATCAGAATGTCAATCCTATATCGGTGAAAAAAATTGTCCGCACTACTTTAAGAGAATTAGGCAGCATCTATTGGCCGATTCTTGCGGGGCAAACAGTATTTCCTGTACAGACGGCAGTGCGCTATCGCATTCCGTTGATTATCTGGGGGGCGCATCAAGGGTTGGAGCAGGTAGGAATGTTTTCGCATGAACATGAAGTCGAGATGAGTCGCCGCTATCGTAAAGATCACGATTTGATGGGGCGCGAAGCGGATGATCTTTTGTCCATTTTTGATACGCTTCAGGAAAAAGACGTATGGCAGTATCGTTATCCGGATGACAGTGACCTACACGCTGTGGGGGTGCGCGGCATCTATCTGGGCAACTATGTGCGATGGGATCCAAAGGCGCAGCATGAAAAAATGATGTCTGATCACGGCTACCAGACGGCAGCTTTTGCGAGGACATTTGATTGCTACGACCATGTGGACTGTTTCAATTACATGGATTTACATGATCAGTTGAAGTTGTACAAGCATGGTTACTCGAAGGTGACGGATCATGCGTCAAGAGAGATTCGATTTGGGCGACTTAGCCGTGAGCAAGGGCTGGCGATGGTTCGTTCTCGGGAGCAGCGTCCTTTGCAATATCTGGAAAACTTCTGTACATGGCTTGGTGTTACACCGAAAGCTTTGCAATTTATTCTTGATCAGCACAGGAATCCACGTTTCTGGAAGGAAGGCGAGCCTGGTGAATGGACATTCCAGGGGTGGAGCAGTCTGCAAAGCGACTCAGACATATCGCCGGTTCCGGCAACACCACTTTTCTCAGCGACAAATGAAATGGAGTGCGACAATCTCCGTGGCTACATCACAATTGGCAAAGGTTGGTACTGATGCGTGCCGCAGAGCAGATCCGATTTTATGAGACGTTGAGTTTAATGGCGTATATCGCTGCCGCGATATTCAATCGCAAGATTTTTTACAATACGCAGTCTCTGCCATTGCGCATTTTTTCCAAATTGCTGCGTATGGATATTTCGCCCCACGCCAGCACTATTTGGTACGGTGACCTCGAGAAAATCACTGGCATTCGGAAAAATGCCTATGCTCGTGCACTCAAGAAAATCCAGACATTTCATGTGGATTTGTGGGACTTCGGCTTGAGAAAGAAACTCGCCATTGACTATCATCTGATTGCCGAAAAATTCTTGCTGGATTTCTTGTTCAATCGATATGAATTCATTGGCTTGGCTTGCCAATACGCAGACGAAAATCCGCATTGCAGCGTGAGTCTGACGATTAATTCTCTGGCGGTGGATACAAGCGTTGTTACCACCCCTCGACTGGAAGTTCGGCAGGCGATGGGATTTTCAGGGTTGCAGTTTTTTGCAGGTGTTCTGGTCGCTCCATTCTTTGCCTTCCACTTTGTCAGGAAAAATCGTGTCGCGCGTCCGACTTTGCAGCAAGCGATCATTTGTGAAGTCGATTGTAAAAAAATTTATGACATGTTCCGGGAATTGCTCGGAACCCGTGCCAATGTGCAGTATTTCATCCAGAGGCACTATGTCAGTGCGTTCGATAATGAAGAGTTCAAGTCCCTGGGATTGCAAGTTCACGGACTAAATGATCGTGGCGTGGCGCGGGTATATGTTTTGCTGCGAGGCTTTCTTTTGTTCGCAGGAAAAAATTGCCTGCGATTTGCTAATTACGGCCCCTTGTTGTTTGACTATTTCAAATGCCTGCTCCAAGGAAGTCTGTTAGCTCCTGACGCCCAAAGAAGCACTTATCTGACATTCGAGCATATGTCGACCACTAAAGCGGTCAGGAATGAGTTGTTGAGGGAGCGCGGTAATAATTCTGTGTTTGTTCCCTATAATGCTTACGCGATAGATCATTTTTTTTCGCCAGAGTATCGCTATAACTATGATGTGCTGTGCTCGCCTTCCAGGCTGCTGGAAAATGTATATCGCCTGCAAGGGGCTGCTACAAAAGTCTTCCTCAAAACGGGAGCATATAGTCCTCATTTGAAGTCTCCGGAAGACGTTGCAATGAAGGCGCGCATCAGACGTCTGCAGGATTTCAAAGGTGCCCGAAAAGCCGTCACCATTTTGTCTTGCGGTATTCAGGATGGGTTGCTGTCTGTCGAGCGTCGGCTGATGTTATGGGCAAAGCGACTGGCAGAGGACCCTGAAATATGCGTATTTGTTCGGATGAAGCCAGTGGCGCCGCCGGAAAAATACGCAAATTTTTATGTGGAACAACTCGGCAATGCACCGAATATTCTGTTAACACATAAAGAATATGAGTTGTTTGACTTCCTGCACGTGAGCGATCTATTCGTGACGTCAATATCGAGCTCCGCAGTGGATCTCTGTAGTGCTGGCGGTGCATTTTACAGTGTCGATTTTTGGAGCGATCCGGATCTCTATCTCTGGCAAACATCCATTGATGGCGTGTTTCTTGATCCGGATCTTGCGCTAGAGGCTGTGCAAGGTTGGATTAAGGACGCTCCAGGAATACGCCGGGAGCATGAAGCCCGCATGGCGAGCCTTGCAGAATTGATTGCTTATCAATTCGATAGTTTTGAGGAATATAAACAAAACTTGCTGACGCAGTTATCGCCCTATTTACCAAGTTCGACGTGATAATTTTTATGTTGTTGTGCAATTTAAGATATTAAATGTGAAAAAATCTAAAATCCTAGTCACTGGCGCAGACGGTTTCATCGGGTCGCATCTTGTCGAAACATTGGTTCGTCAAGGCCATGAAGTTCGTGCGTTCACGCTCTACAACTCTTTCAATTCATGGGGCTGGCTGGATCAAGCCGCCGAGGATGTGAAAGGACATTTTGAAGTCTTCTCCGGCGATATTCGCGACCCTCATGGCGTAAAAGAAGCGATGAAGGGATGTGACGTGGTATTGCATTTGGCGGCTTTGATTGCGATCCCTTATTCGTATCATTCTCCGGATACTTACGTCGACACTAACGTAAAGGGAACGCTCAACGTCCTCCAGGCGGCCCGTGATCTGGGTGTGAAAAGATTAGTACATACCTCCACCAGCGAGGTGTATGGGACTGCGCAATTTGTCCCGATTACAGAATTGCATCCACTGGTCGGCCAGTCGCCTTATTCTGCAACGAAGATCGCTGCCGATCAGTTGGCATATTCGTTCCATGCTTCTTTTGGGCTGCCTGTTGTCATCGCTCGTCCTTTCAATACCTACGGTCCGCGTCAATCGGCTAGAGCCGTTATCCCGACGATCATTACGCAGATCGCCAGTGGCCAACGTCAGATCAAGCTTGGTGCAGTGTCGCCTACGCGAGACTTCAATTACGTCCGAGACACGGTTGCAGGCTTCATCGCCGCCATGGAGTCTGACCAGGGGCTGGGTGAAGTTGTCAATTTTGGCAGCAATTTTGAAATATCCATTGGAGATACCGCACGTCTGATTGCAGAAGCCATGAACGTTGAGGTAGAGATAGTCACTGATGAGGCGAGATTGCGACCTGAGAACTCGGAAGTGGAACGTCTTTGGGCCGCTAACGACAAGGCCAACATTCTCTTCGGCTGGCAACCGGCTTATGCCGGCCGCGAGGGATTCAAGCGCGGTCTGGTCGAAACCGCTGAGTGGTTTGTGAAGTCTGGCAATCTTTCTGCCTATAAATCTAATATTTATAACGTATGAGCACTCCTGACTCCAACGCCATATTGGCCGGGCGCGTCGTCGAAGCGATTCGAAGCGTCATCGGGACAGCTCCTGCCGCCTTGCATGAACCACGATTCAATGGCAACGAATGGATCTATTTGAAAGAGTGCCTGGACTCGACTTTCGTGTCGTCGGTCGGAAAATTCGTTGACCGTTTTGAGAGTGACTTGGCTGCGTTTACCGGAGCGCGACATGCGGTCGCCGTAGTCAATGGTACCGCTGCGCTCCATATTGCTTTTATGCTGGCCGGTGTGGAGCCGGATGACGAAGTGCTCGTGCCTGCGTTGACCTTCGCCGCTACGGCGAATGCCGTTGCCTACTGTCGTGCGCATCCTCACTTTGTCGATAGCACGGCACGAAACCTCGGGGTGGATGCGGAAAAGCTGCGCAACTATCTTCAGGAAAACACCGAGCAAAGACTCGGTTGTTGCATAAATCGTCACAGTGGTCGGGTTATTCGCGCGCTTGTGCCGATGCATACATTCGGACATCCCGGCGACCTGGACGCGTTGCTTGCAGTGTCTCGCGATTTCAATATCACGTTGGTTGAAGATGCAGCCGAGTCACTCGGAAGTTACTATCACGGCCGCCACACGGGTACTTTCGGTCGCATGGGTACGCTCAGTTTTAACGGCAATAAAACCATCACTACCGGAGGCGGTGGCGCTATTCTCACTAACGACTCCGAATTGGCTCGTCGGGCCAAGCATCTGACAACCACAGCCAAGCTTCCTCATGCATGGGAATACCGCCATGACGAAATCGCTTATAACTACCGTCTGCCAAATCTCAACGCGGCGCTAGGCTGTGCGCAGCTGGAGCAGCTGCCGGATATGCTGGCGGCAAAGCGTGAATTGTTTTTACGCTATAAGGACGCCTTCAAAAACGTTAGTGGATTGCGACTGGTTGAAGAGCCAGCGAATTGCGTCAGCAATTATTGGTTGCAGACCATTGAGTTGGCTGAGCGCGACGCCACTTTGCGTGATTGTCTGTTGACTGCAACCAATGAGCAGAAGGTAATGACGCGTCCCGTTTGGACGCTCATGAGTGAGCTGCCGCATTTTGACAGTGAGCCACGGATGGATCTTTCTTGTGTGGAAGACCTTGCGCAACGACTGATCAATATTCCAAGTAGCCCACATTTGGTGGCTGCAACGTCGTGAAACCCGACTTGATCCTAATCGGAGCAGGGGGGCATTCAGATGCATGCATTGACGTCATCGAGCAGGATGGAAGGTACAACATCGCTGGACTGGTTGGTTGCGACGGTGAGGTGAATCAAGTCCGTCTGGGTTATACCGTTATCGGCACTGATGACGATTTAATCAAGATGTCGGAGACGATCCAATACGCTTTTATAGTCTTGGGGCAGATCAAATCAGCAGAACCAAGGGCTCACTTATACGCGAAAACAAAGTTGCTGGGATTTAAAATGCCGGTGATTGTCTCGCCGGGAGCTTACGTATCGCCACACGCGAAAATCGGCGCGGGGACAATTGTGATGCACGGTGCAGTTGTCAATGCAGGCGCACGCATTGGTGAAAATTGCATTATTAATACACGCGCTTTGGTCGAGCACGGCGCTGTCATTGGCGATCACTGCCATATTTCCACTGGAGCGATCGTGAATGGTGATGTCTGTATTGGCGAGCGCACATTCATTGGTAGTGGCAGCGTTGTGAAGCAAGGCTTGCAAGTCGGAGAAAAATGCATGATAGGAATGGGCGTCCATCTCAGGCACCATCTTTCCGACAATTCAGAATTCGTAGGATAGAGACATGACAAGTAAGACCCTCATCATTGCCGAAGCAGGCGTAAATCATAACGGTGATATTCACATGGCCAAGCGCTTGGTGGATGTTGCCGCAGCAGCGGGCGCCGATCTGGTTAAATTTCAGACTTTCAGCGCTACACGGCTTACTACGCGTAGCGCTGCGCAAGCGGACTATCAGGTGCAAAACACCGGGGTTAAGGAATCCCAATATGAAATGCTTGCACGTCTGGAGCTCTCGGAAACAGATCATCGCGTGTTGATAGAGCATTGCAAGAATCGTGGGATAGGCTTTTTTTCTACCGGTTTCGATATTGAAAGTGTTGATTTATTGGTGTCTCTGGGGCAGGATTTTTTTAAAATCCCATCTGGTGAAATCAGCAATCTTCCCTATCTTCGTCACATCGGGCGCTTTGGGAAAAAAGTTATCCTGTCGACAGGCATGTCGACCATGGCGGATATCGAGAGTGCGATTTCTGTTTTGGAAAATGCCGGGACGACACGCTCTCTGATTACTGTGCTGCATTGCACGACAGAATATCCAGCGCCAATGCATGAAGTGAATCTACGTGCAATGGCGAGCATACAGAGCGCGTTCGGCGTCGCGGTTGGATATTCAGATCACACCGTTGGCATTGAAGTGGCGACCGCTGCGGTCGCTCTGGGAGCGTCTGTAATCGAAAAACATTTCACGCTAGACAAAAATTTGCCCGGGCCCGATCACAAGGCCAGCCTCGAACCAACCGAACTAAAAGCGATGGTCGATGCCATTCGTCATATTGAGTACGCTCTTGGAGATGGGATAAAGCGATTGACGCCAATCGAAGTACAGAACCGGAAGGTAGTGCGAAAGTCGTTGGTCGCCGGCCGGATAATTCGTTCAGGAGAGATATTCACATCCGATAATCTCGTCGCCAAACGTCCCGGCAGCGGCATTTCTCCGATGAGTTGGGATGACGTCATTGGCCGTGTGGCCAAACGCGATTTTTCTGCAGATGAATTGATCGAGCTATGAAGCGAAAGATCTGTATCGTGACTGGTACACGCGCAGAATACGGCCTGCTGCGTTGGTTAATGGAAGAAGTCAGCAACGAGCCGAATCTCACCTTGCAGATTGTTGCAACCGGCATGCACCTGTCCCCCGAGTTCGGTCTGACTTACAAGGAAATCGAAAAGGACGGCTTTAGAATAGATAAGAAGGTCGAGCTCCTGATGAGTTCAGATACGTCGGTCGGAATCGCAAAGTCGATGGGGCTGGGCCTGATTGGTTTTGCAGACGTCTTTGCTGATTTGGCGCCGGATCTGGTATTGGTGCTGGGAGACCGATTTGAGATATTCAGCGCCGTTGTAGCAGCAATGGCTTCACGCATTCCGATCGCTCATTTGCATGGCGGAGAAGCAACCGAAGGTCTAATAGACGAAGCCATTCGGCACTCCATTACCAAGATGTCGCATCTTCATTTTGTTGCGGCTGAAGAATATCGGCGGCGTGTCATTCAGTTGGGTGAAGATCCCGTCAGGGTTTACAACGTGGGAGGGTTGGGCCTGGATGGTATCAACAGGGTCCAATTGATGGATCGCGCCGCATTGGAAAATTCTTTGGGTTTTTCGTTTGCCGAGAAAAATCTTCTGGTGACTTTTCATCCTGTTACGTTGGAGTCGAATACTGCGTGGGTGCAAATGCAGGAATTGCTCGCATCACTTGCCGAGCTTAACGAGACGAGAATTATCTTTACGCTACCTAACGCTGACACGGATGGTCGCGAGATGATCGGAATGATTGCCCGCTTCGTGGAAGCGCATCCAAACGCCGTGGCGTTTCCTTCGCTAGGGCAGTTACGCTATTTGTCCTGCCTGGCTCAGGTTGATGGCGTCATCGGCAATTCTTCCAGCGGACTAATCGAGGCGCCAAGTTTCAAAAAAGGGACGATCAATATCGGTTCTCGCCAGGATGGGAGATTGCAGGCTGGAAGCGTTATCAATTGCGAACCTGTGCAATCCAGTATCACTGCCGCTTTGCAGCATCTCTATTCAGCTCCGTTTCAATTGAGTCTGGCGAACGTTGTCAATCCTTATGGAGAGTCGGGGGCCAGCAAAAAAATTGTTGATGTCCTTAAAACGATTTCTTTGGATGGCATATTAAAAAAGCGGTTCTACGATATTTCACACTCATGCGCATAGTATTCATTGGGACTGTCGAGTTCTCGCGACGCACGCTGCAGCACCTCATACAGCGCGGCGTGCATATTGTAGGTGTTTGCACGACGCACGCTTCTGCATTCAATGCGGATCATTCGGATTTGTCCGGATTGTGTGAAGCCAATGGCATAGATTGGTGCTACACGGACGATGTAAATTCTGCCGCTACGTTGAATTGGATTCGCGCGCGGATTCCGGATGTCATTTTTTGCTTTGGCTGGTCAAAACTGCTAAAGAAAGAGCTCCTGCAACTGACCCCGGTAGGCGTGGTTGGCTATCATCCCAGTGCACTGCCGGCCAACCGAGGCCGGCATCCCTTGATTTGGGCCCTCGTTCTTGGCTTGAAAAATACTGCCTCGACTTTTTTCTTCATGGATGAAGGCGCAGACAGTGGCGATATCCTGTCGCAGCGAGAAGTGTTGATTGATGATCATGACGTTGCCGCGACACTTTACGAAAAGGTGGTGGAGACGGCAATTGCGCAGTTAGATGAGTTTGTTCCAGCCCTGGCCAAAGGAAAAAATCTTCGGCAGCAACAGGACCATGCCATGTCGAACACCTGGCGCAAGCGAGGTATCGCAGATGGCAGAATCGATTGGCGCATGTCGGCACAATCTGTACACAATCTCGTGCGTGGTTTATCTCGGCCGTATGTTGGTGCGCATTTTGATTATGGTGACGGTACGGTCAAGGTTTGGCAGGCAGTGCCAGTGAAGGAGTGCAGCCAAAATCACGAGCCAGGAAAAGTTTTTGCGCTGAGAGATGGCAAGCCAGTCGTCAAATGCGGCGAAGACGCAATCTTTCTGATAGAAACAGATCCTCCATTTTTTGTTCCGGTCGGAACTTATTTATGAAAACTATTGTTATTGCTCCTCATCCCGACGACGAGATACTGGGTGCTGGCGGGACGTTGTTGCGTCGCAAGAGTGAGGGAGGCTCCGTAGCATGGCTAATTGGCACTGAAATTTCCACTGCGGCAGGGTGGAGCGACGAAAAAGTGGCGCGCAGGGAGCGCGAGATAGAGCGTGTTCGATCGTTGATTGGTTTTGACGAAGTCTTTCAGTTGGGTTTTCCAACCACCCAGTTGGACCGTTTCCCTATGGGCGATATAGTGGCGGCGATATCCAAGATCTTTCAAACGTTTCAGCCAAATGAAGTCCTGGTCCCGCATTATTCGGATGTGCATACGGATCATCGCGTGCTATTTACCGCGGTCGCGAGTTGTACAAAATGGTTTCGGTATCCATCGGTCACGCGAGTGCTTGCGTATGAAACTTTGTCGGAAACCGATTTTAGTATCGGCCATGAGGCAGTATTTCGTCCCAACGTTTTCGTTGATATCGCCCCCTATATGGAGAAAAAAATAGAGGCTATTGATATTTATACATCCGAGTTGGGAGAGTTTCCTTTCCCACGCAGCCATGAAGCAATCCGGGCACTCGCCAAAGTGCGAGGGGCAGCATCGGGTTTTATGGCCGCCGAAGCCTTCGAATTGCTGAGGGAACGGACTTGAGCATGAACGAAAATACCTCTTCAGAGATTGGCGAAAAGGGTAAACATTGGATGGATGCGTGTTTGCCGCTGAACGCGACAATGCAGGAAGCCATTGGTAATCTCGATAAGACTGCCGTGCGGATTATTCTGATTTTGAACGAAGATGGGCAATTGCACGGCACAGTGTCCGATGGCGACATCCGCCGCGGCTTGCTGCGAGGCCTGGATCTGAACAGTTCAATCGAGAGCATCGTGCATCGTACTCCGCTGGTGATTCCTCCTGCGATGGGGCGAGATGCCGTTATGCAGCTCATGGTCGCGAACAAGGTTCAGCAAATTCCTGTGATCAATGAAAAGCAGGAAGTCGTGGGTTTGCATTTGTGGGATGAAATCACAACGACACCAGCGCGCAGTAATCTAATGGTCATCATGGCTGGAGGTATGGGGACACGGTTGTTGCCGCATACGGAAAATTGTCCCAAGCCATTGTTGCCAGTTGCTGGAAAGCCAATGCTCGAACACATCATCGAGCGCGCCAAGCAACAAGGTTTTACCCGTTTCGTGCTGGCCATCCACTATCTCGGTCACATGATCGAGGAATACTTCGGCAACGGTTCGCGGCTGAACATACAGATCGAATATTTACGAGAAAATGAACCCTTGGGTACCGCTGGTGCGCTAAAACTCCTGCAGCCCACGCCAGATTCGCCTTTTGTTGTTACTAACGGTGACGTATTGACGGATATTCACTACGGTGAACTACTGGATTTTCATCTTCGGCACAGCGCTGTAGCGACAATGGCGGTGCGAGTTCACGAGTGGCAGCATCCGTTTGGCGTAGTGCAAACTCAAGGTGTAGATATTGTCGGATTTGAGGAAAAACCGATTGCACGTACGCATATAAATGCGGGGGTCTATGCTCTCGATCCGCAGGCTCTGGAGGTACTCGATGCAGAACGGCGCTGTGACATGCCGACGCTGTTCGAAAGGCTTCAGAAGCTCAAGCAACGTACTGTCGCTTACCCGATGCACGAACCTTGGCTGGATGTCGGAAGGCCCCTTGACCTCCAACGCGCCAACAATGATTTCAGTACGACTCTAAAGGATGCCAATTGATCAATGGAAAAGCCGTTGTAGGAATCATTGCTGCGCGTGGCGGGAGCAAAGGGTTGCCGGGAAAGAATTGGCGCGAGATTTGTGGCAAGCCGCTGATCGCCTGGACTATCGAGAAGGCACTTAAATCGAGATACCTTGACGTGGTGATGGTGAGTACGGATAGCGAGGAAATCGCAGCGATTGCGGTCCAATATGGTGCCCAGGTTCCATTTCTGAGACCGCCTGAATTGGCCACGGATATGGCAAGTTCATATGACGTGATCCGGCATGTGCTAGCGCACTACGAGCAAGAAGGCGGGCGACAGTTCGGGTACACGATGCTGCTCGAACCTACCTCGCCATTGCGGGAAGATGACGATATCGACAAAGTCATTGAGGCGCTTGATGATAACAGCGAGGTCTTTGACTCCATAGTAACGCTGGGAGCAGTCGGAGAGCATCCTTCCATCATCAAACGATTTGCGGGGAGTGAAGTCGTGCCGTTTTGCCCTGAGCTAAAACAAACCACCCGCCGTCAAGATAATGAGACCGCTTACTTTCCTTTCGGCGTCGCCTATCTGGCCAAAACACCGGTGTTGTTAAGCGAAAATACGTTCTACACAAAGCGGTGCATGGGATTTGAAATCAAGCGTTATCAAAACTACGAGATTGATGATATTTACGATTTCCTTTGTGTAGAAACCATCATGAAACAGGAGTGGAAATTGAAATGAGATTTCTTGTCATTGGTCTGGGCTCAATGGGAAAACGTCGGGTCAGAAACTTACAAGCTTTGGGATATCGGGACGTTGCCGGATTTGACTTACGTGCGGATCGCCGTGAAGAAGCCAGAGTCAAATATGGAATTACGGTTTATGAGGATGTTGAGCAAGGGATTTCAGGGCATCGACCGGACGCGCTTGTGATCTCAACGTCGCCAGCACATCACATGACCTATGCTTGGCGCGGTCTTGATCTCTCCCTGCCTTGTTTCATAGAAGCTTCAGTGGTGGATGCAGACAGGATCTTGGCGTTATCCGAGGCCGCTGAAAAAAAGAACGTAGTTTTTGCGCCGTCCTGCACAATGCGCTATTTTCCCGGTCCGAAGCTCGTGAAGCGTTTGCTCGCAGAGCGGGTGATCGGTAAGCCTTTGAGCGTTCATTATCACACCGGCCAATATCTTCCTGATTGGCATCCATGGGAGAAAATTGAGGATTTCTATGTGTCGGATCGTGCCACTGGCGGTTGCCGCGAAATTGTTCCGTTTGAACTTACGTGGCTGGATGACGTATTTGGGGACTCGGAAGCGCTGGCTTGCGTGAAGGGTAAGCTGACGGACATGCCGGCAGATATCGACGACATCTACTATTGTTTGTTGCGTTATCCGGGTGGCGTGCTCGCCAACGTGACAGTGGATGTTATTTCTCGCCCGGTAGCTACCCGAGAATTAAGAATTCTGGGTAGCGCAGGTGAGCTGGTCATGAGCGCCGATGATAATTGCGTGCGCTACACCTCAGGCCTCAACACTGAGTGGACCAAAATAGATCTCGGCGGGGGGACGGTAGAAAGTGGCTATATCAATCCGGAAGAGCCGTATATCGCAGAAATGTCGGATTTCATCACGTCTGTGCGCGAAGCCGATCAGAGCCTGTTTCCTAACTCACTGAAAGATGACTGGCGTGTGTTGCAAACACTTTATTCTCTTGAAAAACTTGCCGAGACTGTAAATTGAACTATCAAGATAGATTGCTAAAAGCGATTCCGGGCGGTGCACATACATATTCGCGCGGATTCGATCAATACCCGGCCAATGCTCCGCAAATTCTGGTTGGCGGGAAGGCTGCGTACATTCACGACCCTGACGGGCGGAGATTTTTGGACTACGGAATGGCCTTGCGCGCGGTCAATCTTGGCTATGCGGAAGATGAGGTCGACAACGCTGCCATTGCGCAGATCCGCAATGGCAACAATCTGACGCGCCCTTCGATGGTCGAACTGGAGGCCGCAGAACTTCTGGTTGATCTGATCGATTCGGTCGATATGGTCAAGTTCACCAAAAATGGCTCCACTTCGGTCTCTGCGGCGGTAAAGTTGGCTCGCGCTTATACCGGCCGTGAGTTGGTTGCTCGATGCAGTGAGCATCCGTTCTTTTCATTTGACGATTGGTTCATCGGATCAACTCCGCTTACGCGGGGTATCACTCAGGACACCATCGAACAAACGAAGATGTTTCGTTACAACGATATCGCATCATTGGAAGCGTTGATTTCTCAATATCCTGGAAAATTGGCTTGCGTGGTGTTGGAGCCCGCCGCCACACAGGAACCGGAAGATGGATTCCTGAGCAAGGTCCAGGCGTTGTGCAACAAGCACGGCATCGTTTTCATTCTTGACGAGATGATTACGGGTTTTCGCTGGCACATGAAGGGCGCGCAGCATATGTATGGCGTCACCCCCGATCTGTGTACGTTCGGTAAGGCGATGGCAAACGGCTTCTCGGTTTCTTGTATCGCAGGTCGTCGTGAAATCATGGAACTCGGTGCTATCGAATTCGAAGGGCGCGAGCGTGTGTTCCTTCTATCGACCACGCATGGCGCTGAAATGGCCGGGTTGGGAGCGTTTATCGCAACGATGAATTTCATGAAGCGTGAAAACGTAGTCAAGCATCTCTGGGACTACGGACGCAAGTTGATTGATCTGATGCAGACCAAAGCCCGGGAGCATCAGGTTGAGCAGAGTTTTACCGCAGGTGGTATCGCGTGCTCTCCTTACTACCTGACGCGTGATGCGGCGGGAGAAAACTCTCTCGCTTTGCGTACTTTGTTTTCCCAGGAAATGATCAAGAACGGTGTTCTGATGCCGTGGATCGCATTGTCGTATCGCCATGGGGAGACTGAACTGAAGCTGACCGAACAGGCACTGGATAAGACATTGCCGGTTTATCGACGCGCGCTCGAAGAGGGGGTCGAAAAATATCTGGTGGGCCCTGCAATCAAACCGGTCTTTCGCAAATTCAATTGAGATGGCCTCGACTATGGCAACGCAGAAGAACGTTTCGGGACTGTAAATGAAAACGCTGAATGAGTTGATGGATCTGCGCGGCCGTGATGCCGTGATTACCGGCGCAATGGGTGGATTGGGGCGTGCAATGGCAGCCGCGCTAGCGGAAATGGGCGCAAATCTGGTGTTGGTAGATAGATCGGGAGATGGCTTCACTGAGTTGAAGGATGTGCTCAGCAAGTGGAACGTCGAGATAACTTTCATTTCTTGTGATCTTGAGCAAGAAGGGCAGCGCGCCGATCTCATTACGCAGATCAGGAAGGATCGATGCAGTCTGGACA
Organism: Herbaspirillum sp. NPDC101397; assembly: GCF_044767325.1. Lineage (NCBI taxonomy): Bacteria > Pseudomonadati > Pseudomonadota > Betaproteobacteria > Burkholderiales > Oxalobacteraceae > Herbaspirillum > Herbaspirillum sp. NPDC101397. Next base: position 166,636 of record NZ_JBIWNS010000004.1, on the reverse strand, counting down.
TCCTTGTCAATAACGCCGCCTTTGTCGGCACTTCTGATTTGCAGGGGTGGGCCGTTCCTTTTGAGCAGCAGAGCGTGGAGACATGGAAACGTGCTTTGGAAGTCAATCTCACAGCGGTGTTTGACCTTTGCCAAGGTCTTATGCCGCTGCTGAAACAATCTGCGGCCGCAAGTGTTGTCAACATTGGTTCTATTTACGGCGTGTTGGGGCCTGACTGGGGATTGTACGAAGGCACTCAAATGAGCAACCCCGCTGCTTATGGCGCGTCCAAAGGGGGGCTGCTTCAGCTTACCCGATGGCTGGCAACGACCGTCGCTCCACAGGTGCGTGTCAACGCCATATCGCCCGGAGGCATTGCTCGCCAGCAACCAGGGGCATTTGTTCGACGGTATGAGGAAAAAGTGCCGCTGCGTCGCATGGCGACGGAGGCGGATTTTTGCGGTGCAATTGCCTACTTGGCCAGCGACATGTCGCGCTATGTCACGGGTCAGAATTTAATTGTGGACGGTGGTTGGAGCGCTTGGTAAGTGACTGCCTTGAACGAATTCGCGGCATCGTCCGATATTGAACGAAAAGAAAAATTTCATTCCAGGATCGTCATTCTGCTGGGGGCGCCATTTACCGCACAAAATTTTGAGCGAACAGGTATCCCGTATCTTTCCGCTAATTTCGATGTTGCGGTGTTTGATTGTCTTAGCTGGCTGGGCCGGAGTGCAGAAGATGTTGCTCACCGCCAAATGCACTGGGATCAATACGAAAAAATTTCTTCGGCTGAGGAATTTTGCCAGGCCTTGAAAAAATTCCAACCTGCGTATGCAATCGACTTCATCGGGCTCGGGGGGGTGACGCGGGAACTCCAACGACATCTGGCAGACGCTGGAGTGCAATTCGTAGTGCAGAAAACCGGTGCTCTGCCAACTCCAGGGCTTCTTGTTCGTGCGATGTGGCGTCTCAGAATACGTCTGAGCAAGAGAGGAGTTGTGAAAGATCCGTCCTCGGAAGGCAACGTTGGCGCGGCGCCTTTGCCCGCGATTCGTGCAGGCCGGCTCGATTTGGTCAAACGCTTGTTAAAAGCGGTCTACTACAGAATGTCATTGTCATCCCCTGACATAAGCTTGCTTGCCGGACGGAAGTCTCAGAATTTCTTCACTCGTCGTTCAAAACGCTTGGTTTGGATAGCCTCCCAAGACTTTCACCGATATAGGCAGGTGCTTGCGGAACATTCTTCCGGAGGGGAACCGCGTACACCCTACATTCTTTTTGTGGACGACAATCTGCCATATGCAAGCGATTGGAAGTTACTGGGTTTGCCAGCGCCTGTTACTCCTGAGGTCTACTACCGGGCATTGGGCGTCTTCTTTACTGAGCTGGAGAAGTATTGGGGTATGCCAGTAGTGATTGCCGGCCATCCTTCGTCCGAGTTTCATCAGATCGTCAATGACAGTTTTGGTGGACGGACCATTGTTTATGGGCGAACAGCGCAATTGGTCATGGACTGCAAGCTTGTCCTCGTGCACGGAAGCACCGCTGCTTCTTTTGCAGTTTTGTCGGGAAAGCCAATCATGTTCATGACAACGGACGAGTTACAAAAGGCGCCGTATGGCTTGCATATTCAGACCATGGCACGCACTCTCACGGGGCGCAAAGCGCTAAATATAGATCGTTCTGTGGACGCAGCGTTTTTTGCAGAATCGCTGACGGAGCCCCACAAGAAAAAATATGAAAAATATGTGGTTGATTACCTGAGAACCGAGGAGTCGACAGAAACCCATCCGTGGCAAGCATTTTCTGAATTTATGATTGCCAATGAACGTCCTGCAACGCGATAATTCGGACAATTTCGGAAGCCTACCGCTCTCGCAGCAAAATATGGAGAAAGATTTGAAAATACTGGATTTCGGATGTGGTACGCGCAAGCGCGAAGGTGCGATAGGAATTGACGTTAATCCATTGACTCAGGCTGACGTTATTCATGATCTGAATTCGTTTCCTTACCCATTCGAGGATGATCTCTTTGACGAAGTCTATGCCGACAATGTTATCGAGCATCTTGATGATGTAGTGAAAGTCATGGAAGAGTTGTACCGAATATGTAAGGACGGTGCATTGGTCAAAATCATTGTTCCCTATTTTCGTTCGCGCTGGGCATTTATCGATCCGACGCATCGGCATTTTTTTACGGCGGATTCATTTTCGTACTTTGATCCTGCCAACCCCATATCGCAAATTTATCCTTATTCATCGGCACGTTTTAGTCAGCAAAAGCTGATTTTCAACGAAAATATCCATACCGGACAACCAAAATCGACCATCAAATGGATTGCAAATCGTTGGCCCGGAAGGTATGAGCGATATTTGGGACATCTGGTGCCGCTGGATGACCTGAGCTTCTATTTGCGTGTCGTGAAATAGGTAGCCGATGAATTTGCAAGTCGAAGGTTCTTTCTTGGTCAAGGGTTCAAGTGCCTATAGTGGGAAACGCGTCCTTCTGACAGGGGCAGACGGTTTCATCGGAAAGCACTTGAGTGCAGGATTGCGTGAGCAAGGTGCGCGGGTCGGTCACGTTGTCAGGAAAAGCGCTTCCCCGGAAAACTCCGTGGAGTCATTCATCGGAGATATCTGCGATCAGGACTTTTTGCCTGGGGTCATTGATAGCTGGCAACCTCAGATCATATTTCACCTGGCGGCCAGCAAAGTGCGGGCTCAGACACCAGATGCTTTTCGGGAAACCTTGAACGTTAATCTCATGGGAACGCTGGGTTTGTTGATGGCCAGTAGTCGCTCCAAGAGCCTGACAAATATCGTTTTGCTAGGGACCGGCGAGGAGTATGGCAAGAATCCCACACCTTTTAAAGAAGGCTCAAGGGAGGCCCCCGTAAGCGCCTACTCGCTTTCCAAACTGAGCGCCACGCATCTGGCCCAGATGATGGCTCGCTCGGGACTGCCGGTTTGTGTCCTGCGACCTTCGGTCGCGTACGGACCCGGGCAACAGGAAGACATGTTTATACCGGCATTGATTCGGACCTTGTTGCGCGGGGAAAAATTTCCTATGACCAAAGGTGCGCAGACGAGGGATTTTCTTTTCATTGCAGATCTCGTTCAGGCGTTGCTGCTTGCCGGGGTAGCGACGAATGTGGCGGGAGAAGTGATTAACATTGGCAGTGGCGACGAGGTTTGTATCGCAAAGCTCGTCGATTCCATCGAAGAATTGACAGGAGCACACGGTCACGCGCTCAGAGGTTCGCTTGATTACCGACAAGGTGAGGCGATGCATTATCAGCTCGATATTTCTAAGGCCAGGCATATACTCGGATGGAAACCGGAAATCGCACTGGCAGAAGGCCTGGCGAGAACCGTGCAATGGTATCGAGAGCGGCAGGTCTAGAAATGTCCTTTCATCTGCATTTCCACTCCGACTGCGATTTTTTTGCTGGTTGTGAGAATATGCTCGCCAATTTGCTCAACGACGAAAGCTTGCGTGCCAGATTCCTCGTTTCACTTAGCTACCGCTTTACCGAAGCGTACAGGGCGGGGCTAAAAAAACGCGTACATAGAGTGCCGCTCGAACAGCCTTTGCAATTGGTTTCCGACGCCGTAGCGGGGGCGTGGGCGCGGCGCTTGCCTTGGCCGCTGTCCAAGTTCACGCTCGCACTTCAAGGCGTCTTGCTTCTGCGCTATTGGATTCTATTGTGGAACACAATTATTCTTGTCAAGGCTTGGCGCAACAAGAAAATCGATATTTTACATATCAATAATGGTGGCTATCCAGGTGCCTCTTCGTCCCGAGCCGCTGTTATCGCCGCGCGTCTGTTGCGCATCCCTCATGTCATTATGGTGGTGAACAACATCGCGGTGAGGCCGCGCTTCCATGAACGTATCATAGAACACTGTTTGAGCCAGCTGCTGGTGAGTACGACGAGTGTGTTCATCACGGGTTCACGTTATGCGGGACGGGCGCTCATACAGCGACTGGGATTGCCGTCCGAGAAAAAATACAAGCAATTGCACAACGGAATTGGGGCGCGTCAGCCTGACGAATCAAGAGGGGAGACTCGCACGCGGCTGGCAATAGCTGAGGACGATCTGGTGTATTGCGTAGTTGCTTTGCTTGAACCTCGCAAAGGCCATCGAGTCTTGGTCGATGCGGTCGCCAAAATGCACGCAATGCTGCCGAGCCATTTGCGACCGCTCATTTTGATTGAAGGAACCGGCCCTGAAGAGCCTCAACTCCGGGAACTGGTCGCTCAACATCAGCTCGAAGATCGGGTGCGTTTTGTAGGGCAAGAGAAAAATGTTTTCAATTTGATGCAATGCGCCGATGTACTTGTGGTGCCGTCGATTGCCAATGAAGATTTCCCCAATGTCGTGCTAGAGGCGATGAGTCTTGGAAAGGCTGTCGTTGCAAGTGCTCTGGCAGGTATACCGGAGCAGATTGTCGATGGGGTTAATGGTTGGCTTGTACCACCTGGAGACGCGAATGCCTTGGCATGTTCTCTTGGTCATCTGGCTCAAAACAGAGAACAAATTGCTTGCGCCGGCGCTCGGGCGCGAAAAATGTTCGTGGAGACTTTCACTGCGGATCTGGCAGTGAAGCGTTATATGAATTTATATGATCGTTTTATCGAAAACAAGGAGTTAAATTGAAAGTCGTTATTCTGTGCGGTGGACAAGGAACACGTATCCGCGATGTGAGCGATAACCTGCCCAAACCAATGATTCCAGTGGGTGGTTTGCCGATACTTTGGCACATCATGAAATACTATGCGACATGGGGGCACAAGGATTTTGTTCTGTGTCTCGGCTACATGGGAAAGTCGATCAAGGACTTTTTTCTGAACTACGAGCAGAACACTCGTGATTTTTCCTTGGTGCTTGGCGGTGCGAAGTCTATCGAGTATCACACCGAGCACAAGGAAGCGGACTGGCGCGTCACTTTGGCCGAAACCGGTCTGGATGCACTGACCGGGGCACGCATCAAGCGTATTCGGAAATATATTGGTGACGATGAAAACTTCATGTTGACCTACGGTGATGGAGTTGGGGACATTAATATTGACGAACTATTGAAGTTCCATCAGGCGCACGGAAAAATATTGACCGTGACGGGGGTGCGTCCACCAGGCCGATTTGGTGAACTGATGCATGCGCCGGACGGACAGGTCACCGAGTTCAATGAGAAGCCGCAGGCTACTGGTGGACGTATTTCGGGAGGGTATTTCGTATGCCGTCGCGATATTTTTGACTACCTGGACGACCGCGAAGATCTTACTTTCGAAACGGATCCTATGCGAAAACTGGTTGCTGATGGCCAGATGATGGTATTCGAGCATGACGGGTTCTGGCAGCCGATGGATACCTACCGAGATTATTCCTACCTGAATAATGCTGTCGCGATCAACAAGGCTCCCTGGATCAAATGGTAGACATGACATCATTGGCGTCGGCATTTGCCGGGCGCAAGGTTCTGGTGACCGGGCATACTGGTTTCAAGGGTTCATGGTTGGCGCTATGGCTCAAACAGCTGGGCGCAGACGTGATGGGATACGCGTTGCCGCCTCAGGAAAGCAATAGCCATTTTTCGCAGTTAGGTCTTGACCGTGCGATCAGGCATGAGGTTGGCGACATTCGCGACTACGAACATGTCTTGAAATGTTTCACTGACTTTCAGCCGGAAGTGGTTTTCCACTTGGCGGCACAGCCGTTGGTTCGCTATTCGTATCGAGAGCCGAAAGAAACCTTTGATGTCAATGTCGCAGGTTCAGTCAACCTCCTTGAGGCGTGTCGAAACATCGACTCGATCCGGGCACTCGTATATGTTACGTCCGACAAATGCTATCGCAATAACGAGTGGATCTGGGGGTATCGTGAGAACGACGAATTGGGCGGACATGATCCTTACAGCGCCTCGAAAGCCGCCGCAGAGCTCGTTTTTTCGTCCTACGTTGACTCATTCTTCAAATTCCGGCCTCATTTTGGCGCCGCTAGTGTACGGGCCGGTAACGTCATTGGCGGCGGTGATTGGGCGGAAGATCGGATTGTTCCTGATTGTATTCGGGCGCTGACGACAGGACAGCCGATCCAGGTACGCAATCCTCATTCGACAAGGCCGTGGCAGCATGTGCTGGATCCATTGTCGGGCTACCTCTCAGTGGCGGCGCAACTACTAAGCGATCCCGCCAATTTTTCCGGGGCGTGGAATTTCGGGCCGAACACATCTTCGGTCAAGACTGTCGGCGAGCTCGCAAAGTTGATTATTGGCACTTGGGGAAGTGGAGAGATTGAGATCGCGCCGCAGGTCAATACGGTACACGAAGCTCGCTTGCTACATCTCAACTGCGACAAAGCCCATCAACTATTGAACTGGCAACCTCGTTGGGATGCGGAAACTGCGATTACAAAAACCGTTGAGTGGTATCGTGCGACCGCTTCCAAAGCTGACGCAATGAAAATATCCTCAGCACAAATTGAAAAATATATGGAGGCAAGATGATTGAAGGTGTGAAAGTAACCCCGCTTAAGCAGATACATGACGAGCGCGGCAAGGTCATGCATATGATGCGGCGTGAGGATCCTCATTTCGAGCAGTTTGGAGAAATCTACTTTTCCTGTGTTTATCCAGGTGCGATCAAGGGATGGCACATTCACAAGGAAATGACGCTCAACTATGCGGTGCCACATGGTCACATCAAATTCGTGCTCTACGATGATCGCGACACTAGTCCGACCAAGGGCGAACTGCAAGAGATTTTCATGGGGCCGGATAACTATTGTCTGGTGACTGTGCCTCCATTCGTCTGGAACGGTTTCAAAGGGATCGGCGCCGAAATGGCGATCGTTGCCAACTGCTCTAGTATTTCCCACAAGGCGGACGAGATTGATCGACTGGATCCGTTTGATAAGTCAATTCCGTACGATTGGAGTCTCAAGCATCGGTGAGCCAGTGTCTTTTGCAATCGACGTAGAGAAAATAACAAAGCGGTCTGGGGAATGTAGTGTATGACTTATAGCGGTCTGATCGTTAACGTTAGCGGCGGTGATATCGCCCGACAGAGACACTTTTCTACTATCCGGAGGATGGTATGAAAGTGCTCATCGCCGGGGGATTCGGTTATCTGGGAGCACGCATCGCAGCTCATCTTTGTCGGCAAAGCGGGTACCACGTGGCTCTCGGAACGCGGACCGTGCGACCATTGCCACAATGGTTGCCGACAGGTACCGTTTCCGTCTTGAACTGGGCCAGCACCTCGACGTTGGAGGAGGCTTGCAGCGATGTCGACGTCATCATTCATTGCGCCGGCATGAATGCGCAAGAGTGCGGGAAGGATCCCGTCGCAGCTCTGGAATTCAATGGCGTGGCTACTGGACGGCTGGTGCAGGCAGCCATCCGGAAAGGGGTGAGACGATTCTTTTATTTCTCGACAGCCCACGTGTATGGCAGTCCCTTGGATGGGTCGATTGTCGAAGAAGATTGTCCTCGCAACCTACATCCCTATGCAACTAGCCATCTGGCAGGCGAACAAATTCTGCTGGCCGCGGTTGCTTCAGGCAAGCTGGAAGGTGCGGTACTGCGGCTCTCCAATGCCTTTGGTGCACCAATGGAAGCGGACACGAATTGCTGGATGCTTCTGATAAATGATCTCTGCCGTCAGGCAGTTATGCATGGCCGCTTGACCTTGCATTCAAGCGGCATGCAGCTGAGGGACTTCATCACGATTGAAGATGTCTGCATGGTGTTGCAAAAGTACCTGCAATGTGCCGCCGGGGATTTGCCGGATCTGCTCAACCTGGGTTCGGGAAAAGCGCGTTCAGTGTTTGATATGGCGAGTTTGATCCAACAACGTTGCGTGACATCACTTGGCTTCGAGCCGGTGCTTCAACGTCCATCGCCCCGTCCAGGCGAGCAAACTGGCAATTTGGATTTCAGAATTGATCGATTGACCAATAGCGTGGGTGTTTTGCCAAATAACGATGTTGCCGAGATTGATCAACTGCTGGCGTTTTGCAAAGGCAACTTCTCTGTTGCACCTATTGGTCTATGAAAGCATCTCCACAACCACTGGTTTCGATAGTCATTCCTACCTATAACCATGCTCATCTCATCGGACGTGCGTTGGACTCTGTTTTAAAACAGACATACGCAAATTGGGAGGCGATCGTTGTAGATAATCATTCGCAAGATGGGACTAAGGCCGTCCTCGATGCTTACCGTGACGAGCGGATCAAGGTTTTGAAAATTCACAACCAAGGCATTATTGCCGCATCGAGAAATCTCGGTATTCGCTCTGCAAAAGGCGAGTGGATTGCATTTCTGGATTCAGATGATTGGTGGGAAAGCGACAAGCTGGCAGCTTCCATTGAAGCCGCAGGAGATGAATTCGACATGATTTATCACGACCTTCGAATAATTCGACGCATGGAGCAAAAATCATCGCGTCATCTATCCCGATCAAGAGCACTGGCGGTCCGGGCATACGATGATCTGGTATTAAATGGATGCGCGATGCCGAACTCCAGCGTGGTGCTTCGCAAGCAATTGCTCGACCGCACTGGTGCGCTATCTGAGGCAGTCGAAAACGTTGGCTGGGAGGATTACGACATGTGGCTGCGTGTGGCCGCAAATGGATGTCGTTTTGTACGGCTGGATCATGCCTACGGGTTCTATTGGATTGGTAGTGGTAGCGTTTCGAATCCGAGACGAACGCTTGCCAACATAGATGCATTCATTCAAGCCTATATTCTTACCGATAGCGCGTACACCGCGATACCTTGGTGGTGTCACTATTCGCGCGCAAAAAGTTATGAAGAGTTGGGTGACGTCGCAATGGCAGATGCATGTTTTAAAGAAGCATGGGAGGCGAGTCGTAAATTTAGTCAAATAGTGAGGACCGCGATTCGTTGGTCGTTATTCAAATGCAGACATAAAAGGACTTGACTTTGCGCTCTGAGATTTCGGGTGGATATTTTTCTTGGAAAAATTATCTGCTCCCCCTGTTTTTTTTGATAATTGCTTTTTCATGGCCCATGCAAGTACTGTCGCAATCCGCGCTTGTCGGGGGAGGGGCTTATTTGTTACTGGTGTTGACAGGCGCCTTGCTGTTTCGAGGCGAGACAGAGCGATTTATTCAGAAAGGAAGCTATTCCTGGATTGATATTGCGTTGTTGTTGGTTGGTGGCGTAGTGCTTATTCATTCGATTTTGCATGCTCTGTTAATACAGGAAAGCGCGTTCTACCAGCTAAAGTGGCTGATTATTTTCGGTGGGGCAGGCTACGTGTACTTTTACACCTCAAGATACGCGACTGAGGCGGCCATCAAGGCGACCCTGGCAAGCATTTTTCTGATTGCCATTTTCTTCTCGCTGTATTGGATCTACGAATCCTACTTGAAGACGGTATTGCAGCAGACTCATTGGTATGCCAATAGTGCGTTCGACTATATCAGGTCGCGCAACGGTTTTTCTATCGACGAAGTCAATCAGTCCATCATCAAGACCGAATATAGAGCTTATGGTCTGCAGGACAAGCACACAACGACGGCGAGCTTCATTGCAGTGGCTGCTTTCGCGGGAATGTCGTTGATATATTCGAAAGGTCTCAAATACAAGCTGGGGCTATATTTGCTGACCGTTCTTGTTCTGTTCGTCGGAATGGGGACGACGGCATTTCTCTTGTTCATGGCGTTGTTCCCGGTGGCCATCGCGCTTGCTTGCAGGACTTATCCGTTTCGAGCGATCGCTGCTACCGTGTTGTGCACGATTCTTTTTTTTGTTTGCATTTACGGCATCTCAAGATTCGATTTCGGGTTTGGATTGTTGCTCAAAAACAGACTGGATATTCTCACGTCCCAGTTGCATTTCCTGTTTAATTTTGCGGGTACTTATGTGACTACTTATGGGGGGGATCTCAATACCTCATTTCCGAATATATACAAAACAGAGGCAATGAGTTTTCGTGATTATCTTGCGGCTCATCCTCAGGTAGGAATAGTTGGTGAGGGTTTTGTCTCCTACCAAAAACCGGCATTCCCGCGCGGTGGCGATGTGGCAATAACAGAGCTTCTCGTTACGTTGGGGGCTCCGATTACCTTGTTTCTTTTCTTTAGTATTGCGACGGCAATTCTTGTGGCTTTGCGCCAATTACTGTTTTCCAAACAAGCTGCGTGTTCTGCTGCAATGTTGAGCTTTTCGATCATGGTGATTCTCTTCATGCTTTGCTCTCTAGGACACTACAACGTGTTGTTCAAGAAGGAGATTTTGCCGATATTCACTTTTGCGCTCGCTCTCCTAAGTCGATTTTCTTCCTCCTTCATTTCAGAGGAAGCCATGCACAGCGGACTTAAGCTGAGAACATGAAGGCCCGGCTTTTCATTCATGCACCGAATATCCATCAGGGGGGCGGGGCGGTGTTGCTTGGTGACTTGTTGCGTGCAACGGCGCCTGAGGACGACGTTTTCGTCACTGTAGACGAACGAATGGTGCTGTCGGACGAGATTGGCCGGCACATCAAAATCAAACGCGTCCATCCAAGTCTTTCTGCCCGTTTCATGGCAGAGCGCTGGTTGGCGTCGGCCGTGACGGCGGACGACGACGTGCTCTGCTTTGGCAATTTGCCGCCAATATTTAAACTGAAGGCGAAGGTGTCTGTATTTCTGCAAAATCGATATTTACTGGATAGGCCGGGGCGTATCCTAAAATTGACCTTGCAAGCCAAATTGCGATGGTTGATGGAACGAAGCTGGTTGTTCTTGTGCAAAAAGAACGTAGATCGATTTTTTGTTCAGACGCCAGAAATGAGTCGTTTGGCAAACCAGAAAATGTTAGGGAATGTGTCGTTATACCCGTTTGTTCCCGACGGGCCCCAGCAATCTCGCCATGTTGTAGACGCAAACGACCTTAAAAAAACGATTGATTTCGTCTATATAGCGTCCGGGGACGGACACAAAAATCATGTCGCGTTGCTCGAGGCATGGCGCTACTTGGGTGACGAAAATCTGTTTCCTAGCCTATCGCTTACCCTTAACAACGAAAGCTTCCCTGCTTTAGTCAAGCAAGTGGAGGACTACAGCGCGCATTACAAATTGAACATCATCAACCGGGGGAATATTTCGCACGACGAGGTGCTGGATTTGTATCGCCACGCACATGCGTTGATTTATCCATCGGAGTTCGAGTCGTTTGGCATACCACTGATTGAAGCGCGACAAGCTGGTTTGAAGGTGCTTGCGCCAGAACTAGACTATGTCAGGGACCTGCTGGACCCGGATCAGACCTTTGATCCTGCTTCCCCCTTATCTATTGCGCGTGCAGTGAAGCGATGCCTGGGAATCGAAGTTCCGCCGCTGGAGTTACTCGATGCCACGAGTTTTCTGAGGCATCTCCAAGCACGGGGAACGCAATGAGGGTTTTAGTGTTGAGCCAATATTATTGGCCGGAAAATTTCCGGATCAATGAACTGACCCAGTCCTTGTTGAGCCAAGGCATCGAAGTTGAGGTGCTGACCGGAAAGCCCAATTATCCAATGGGAGAGTGTTTTACAGGATACCGGGCGTGGGGATGCGTCAAGGAGCAGCATGGCGGGATTCCAGTATACAGAATGCCGCTTTTCCCGCGAGGAAAGGGGGCATGGCGGTTAGCTCTCAATTATCTTTCTTTCGTGGTATCCGGAATATTTTTTTCTCCATGGATGTTGCGTGGCAAGCATTACGACATCATTTTTGTTTTTGCTCCGTCGCCGATATTGCAGGCGATTCCCGCAATTTGGTTGGGATGGATCAAACGGTGTCCTAGCGTGCTATGGATTCAGGACCTCTGGCCTGAGAGTCTGTCCGCGACGGGTTATATCAAAGCAGCTTCCGTTCTCAATGGCGTAAGACACGTGGTCAGTTATATCTATAGGCGGATGGATTTGTTGCTAGTGCAGTCCAGAGCCTTCGTTCCCAAGGTGAGAGAACAGGCCGGGAAAACGCCGATTGAGTATTATCCGAATTCATTCACTGAAGTTGTTGGGCTAACAGAGGTCGCTGCACAGCCATTGCTCCCCCAGGGAGATGCGTTCACCATTTTATTTGCCGGGAACATTGGCACGGCACAAGCGGTTGAAATCATTATCGATGCAGCTGAATTGCTATTGCACGAGCCCAGGATCCAATTCGTAGTTGTCGGTGACGGCAGTCGGCGCGCATGGATGTTGAGTGAAGTCGAACGCAGGGGGCTGAGCAATGTAACGCTGCCAGGACGATTTCCTGTGGAGGCAATGCCATCAATCCTGAGCCAGGCCTCGGCCTTGCTGGTGACCTTGTCAGATAGCGAAGTATTCCGGCTTACTATTCCGAGCAAGATACAAGCATACATGGCAGCCGGGAAACCGATTTTGGCGAGTCTGAATGGTGAGGGGGCCACATTGGTCCTGGAGGCGGGCGCTGGTCTGGCATCTGCAGCCGGAGATGCGCAGGCTCTGGCAGATTCGGTGAGCCGGATGTATAAACTATCGAAATTTGAACGGGCGGCAATGGGAGAAAATGCCCGGGCCTATTTCTCGCAACATTTTTCCCATTCAAAATTGGTGGATCAATTGATTGATTGTTTGCATCAGGTAGTTAAGCGGAATAAAGAAACACGTATATGAGAATTTTGATACTAGGTGCCAGCGGTATGCTGGGAAATGCAATGCTGAAGGTGTTTGCCGAGAAAACCGAATGGGAGGTTTTTGGCACTCTTCGCAACAATAATCATAAATTGCGCTCGCTCGTGCCGGCTACAGTATGCCTGCTCGATGGCGTGCAAGTGGAACAAGACAGCTCGCTGATGAGCGCCTTTATTCAAGGCAGGCCAGATGTTGTCGTCAATTGTATCGGCTTGGTAAAGCAATTGGCCGATGCTGATGATCCGTTGCAGGCGGTGCCGATTAATACGCTGTTGCCGCATCGACTTGCCCGCCTATGCGAACTGTCGGGAGCCCGATTGATCCACATGAGCACCGACTGTGTTTTTTCCGGCATGCGTGGAAACTATAGTGAGTCAGATGTCCCCGATGCTCTCGATTTATATGGGCGCTCAAAATTGCTCGGAGAGTTGGACTATCCGCATACATTGACGCTGCGTACGTCCATTATCGGACACGAACTCAATAGTGCCCATGGTCTGGTCAACTGGTTTTTGTCTCAGCATGGACAATGCAAGGGATATCGCCGTTCGATTTTTTCTGGCTTGCCAACGGTGATATTGGCGCAGATGATCCGAGACATTGTGATCCCCCGCGGGGATCTGAACGGTATTTACCATGTCGCTGCAAATGTGATCTCCAAATATGATTTGCTTAAGCTGATTGCGGATGTTTATAAAAAAGACATCCGAATCGAACCGGATGACGAGGTAGCCATAGACCGGTCATTAAACGGGGCCCGTTTTCTGGAAACAACCGGTTACACGGCCCCCGGCTGGCGAAAAATGATTGAAACTATGCATACATATCAATAGGAATGAACATGTTCAAAGACAAGGTTTTGATGATCACCGGAGGGACGGGGTCTTTTGGAAATACCGTACTTAAGCGCTTCCTTTCAACCGAGGTGCGGGAAATTCGTATTTTCAGTCGGGATGAAAAAAAGCAGGAAGAAATGCGCATTGCGATGAACCATTCCAAGCTCAAGTTTTATATCGGCGATGTACGGAACTATGACAGTGTCTTCCATGCAATGAAGGGTGTCGATTACGTGTTTCACGCCGCTGCGCTTAAGCAGGTTCCTTCCTGTGAGTTCTATCCGATGGAGGCGGTGCGTACGAATGTACTGGGTTCTGAAAACGTGATGAATGCAGCGATTGCGCGTAATGTGTCGCGGCTGGTTATGCTAAGTACCGACAAGGCGGTCTATCCCATTAATGCCATGGGCATCTCCAAGGCCATGATGGAGAAATTTATGGTCGCCAAAGCCCGCATGCAGGGAGAAGGTGAGACAGTTTTGTGTGCTACTCGTTATGGCAATGTGATGGCGTCGCGAGGATCCGTCATACCGCTATTCGTCTCCCAATTGAAGGAAGGCAAGGAGTTGACGGTTACCGATCCAAACATGACGCGTTTTCTCATGTCTTTGGAAGACTCGGTTGATTTGGTTTTATACGCTTTTGAACATGGCAAGCAAGGCGATATCTTTGTCCAGAAGGCACCTGCTTCTACCGTCGAAGACCTTGCTGTGGCGATACGTGAACTGTTCTCGCTTAGCAGTCCGATACGTGTGATAGGCACTCGTCATGGAGAGAAACTCTACGAATCCCTGATTTCACGAGAGGAAATGGCGAAGGCGGAAGATCGCGGAGGATATTTCCGCATTCCAGCCGACAACCGAGATCTGAATTATTCGCAATACTTCAGTGAAGGTGAAGAAAAAATATCTCTATTGGACGACTACACCTCTCACAATACCGAACGCCTGAATGTCGAACAAGTAAAGGAATTGTTATTGAAGCTGGATTTCATTAAGGAACAGCTCCGTGCTTAAAGTGATGACCATTGTAGGCACGCGTCCTGAGCTCATCAAGATGAGTCGGGTCATCGCGGAATTCGACAAATTTACGGAACACGTGCTGGTCCACTCCGGACAAAATTTCGATTACGAACTCAATCAGGTTTTTTTTGAAGACTTGGGTATTCGCAAGCCGGACTACTTCCTGGATGCCGCCGGGGAAAATGCTGCAAAGACGATCGCGAACGTTATAGAAAAATCGGATGTCGTCATGGAGCAAGTCAAGCCGGACGCCATCCTTCTTTATGGCGATACGAACACTTGTCTGGCGGTGATTCCGGCAAAACGCCGCAAGATCCCGGTGTTCCATATGGAAGCGGGTAATCGTTGTTTTGATCAGCGCGTTCCGGAAGAGCTCAATCGGAAGGTGTTGGATCACCTCAGCGACATCAACATGGTTCTCACCGAACATGCCCGGCGTTATCTGCTTGCCGAGGGTATTCGTCCTGAGTCTATCATCAAGACCGGCTCGCATATGTGCGAAGTGCTTGCACACTACATGCCAAAAATTGAGGCTTCCGATGTGTTGAGTCGGATGGGCCTGCAAAGCGGTAAGTACTTCATCGTCAGCGCTCATAGGGAAGAAAATGTGGACTCTCAGGTCAACCTGACTGATCTGATGGAAACGCTGAATGCCCTCGCAGAAACTTATAAGATGCCAGTCATTGTCTCCACACATCCGCGGACGCAGAAAAGACTCAACGAGCTGGATCTTGGCGGAATGAGTTCATTGATTCAGTTTTTGAAACCCTTCGGTTTTTGCGATTACATTAAATTGCAAAAGGAAGCTTTTTGTGTGGTGTCTGATAGTGGCACTATTACAGAAGAGGCTTCGCTGCTGAATTTGCCGGCGATCACCATTCGCAATTCTCACGAGCGCCCGGAGGGCATGGATGCCGGCACATTAATAATGGCCGGACTAAAAAAGGAGCGCGTTCTGGATGCTGTCAGAGTCATCACCATGCAATACGACAAGCAAGTTCGTGCGACCGCAGCGGTGCCGGACTATGAGGCACACGCAGTGTCAAAACAGGTGATCCGCGTGGTTCTGAGCTATGTCGATTATATTAACCGGACCGTTTGGTCCAAGAGTTGATCCGGTGATGGTATCTCAAACCGGGGCTGTCCTGGTCACAGGTGCGAATGGCTTTGTAGGGGAAGCGTTGTGTGAGCAGTTGCGTGAACGCGGATATGCGATCAAGCGCGCTGTGCGTCTTGCCGACCGTGCAGATTCCATATCAATTGGCGACATTGCTTCGTCGACAGATTGGACATCGGCATTGCAAACCTGTCGTACGGTTGTTCATCTCGCTGCCAGGGTCCACATCATGCAGGATACGACATCCGACTCGCTGGCTGCATTTCGTGAAGTCAATACTGCCGGAACCCTGGCTTTCGCCGAGCAAGCTGCTAAGGCAGGCGTAGAGCGGTTTATTTTTTTAAGTTCCGTCAAAGTGAATGGTGAGGCGACTGGCGTCGGTTCGGCTTTTGATGCCTCGACTGACGTGGCGCCAAAAGATCCCTATGGTCTCTCCAAATTTGAAGCGGAACTGGGCTTGCGCCGCATTTCTGCGGCTACAGGCATGGAGATCGTGATCATCAGGCCGCCGCTCATTTATGGGCCAGGCGTAAAGGCCAATTTTCATGCCATGATGCGCTGGCTATATCGCGGGATTCCGCTTCCTTTGGGCGGCGTCAAAGCTAACCGTCGCAGTTTGCTAGCATTGGATAATTTGACGGATTTGCTGATCACATGTTTGAAGCACCCGGCAGCTGGAGGGCAGACCTTTATGGCCAGCGATGGGGACGATTTGTCTACAACTGATCTTCTGTCACGCATGGGCCTGGCGTTAGGGAAGCCCGCGCGACTTATCGTGGTGCCTCCAGCATTGCTGGCAGGAGCGGCCCGGATGATAGGTCGAGGCGATCTTGCTCAGCGGTTGCTTGGTAGTTTGCAAGTCGATATCCGCCATACCCGGGAAACTTTAGGCTGGACTCCGCCGATAGGTGTCGACGAAGCACTGTATCGAACGGCGAGGGCCTTCTTACCATGAAACGTTGCTTTGATTTTATGGCCGCTTTGTGCGCCTTACTGATGCTGGCGTTGCCTTTTGTATTGATTGCCATTTTTGTGAGTGTGACGTCGCGAGGACCAGTTCTATATTGGAGTGACCGCGTTGGTCGCCGCAATCGCATTTTCAAAATGCCAAAATTTCGCAGTATGAGGGTAAATACCCCAGCGGTGGCTACGCACTTACTTGCAAATCCTGATGTGTATCTAACACCGATAGGTTCTTTTCTGAGAAGAACAAGTCTCGATGAGTTGCCGCAACTATGGAGCATTCTGGTTGGAGATATGAGTTTTGTGGGGCCCCGGCCAGCGTTGTTCAACCAAGAAGACTTGATCGAATTGCGTACCCGATATGGGGTTGACGCACTGGTTCCTGGTCTCACCGGTTGGGCTCAGGTGAACGGGCGGGACGAGCTTTCTATTGCGGAAAAAGTGAAGCTGGACTCGGAATATCTGGAGCGTCTGTCTTTTTCTTTTGATTTGCAGATATTGTGGAGGACCTTTCTAAAGGTTGTTCGCAGCGAAGGAGTTGTACATTGATCCATTGCGATCGCGTTCCTGAGTTTAGAAGGCTTGCACAACATGATTAAACCATTCACGAATCTGGTGTTGCCCATTCTGGCGCTGCCCCGTTTCGCCAAACGGATCGTTGCGCTGCTGTCCGATACCAGTCTCTGCGTTTTGTGTGCCTGGCTGGCATTTTATTTGCGGTTAGGGGATTTCGTCTCTCTGTCGGGCCATTCCTTGTGGGCGGCATTTGCATCTGTAGCCTTGGCATTACCCATCTTCATCGTCTTTGGCCTATATCGCGCCATTTTCAGGTATAGCGGCTGGCCGGCATTGATGTCGGTCGCTAGAGCCGTCGGCATCTATGGTTTGGTCTACGCGACTATCTTTACGGCTATTGGCATTCCTGAAGTGCCTCGAACAATTGGGCTGATACAGCCTATCTTACTGTTGCTCGCGGTAGGGGCCTCGCGTGGCTTGGCGCGCTTCTGGTTGGGAGGGCAGTACCAGAGTCAACTGAAGCAAGCATCCCTGCCTAAAGTATTCATTTACGGGGCAGGAACTGCTGGGCGCCAATTGGCCGCTGCCATGGCCAATAGTCATGAAATGCGTGTGATCGGTTTTCTGGATGATGATGATCGTCTGCATGGTCATGTATTGAATGGATTAGCCATTTACAATCCAACCGACCTTGCCGAACTAGTGCTGTCGCTCCGAATCAATAGTGTGTTGCTAGCGTTGCCGTCGGTGAGCCGGAAGCGGCGAAATGAGATTCTTGCGCAGATGCGCCAAGCTAAAGTCTTGGTTCGGACCTTGCCAAGCGTGATTGAGCTGGCGCAGGGGAAGGTCGGAATTTCCGATTTACGAGAATTGGATATTGACGATTTGCTTGGACGGGAGCCAGTGGTCCCCAATCATATTCTGTTGACTAAAAACGTTGCCAAAAAGGTGGTGTTGGTGACTGGGGCAGGCGGTTCGATTGGTAGCGAGTTATGCCGTCAGATATTGAAGCTTGGCCCCGCTTTGCTTTTACTGATCGAGCAGAGCGAGTTTGCGCTCTATCATGTTCACCAAGAACTGCAGACGGGGCTATTGGACTCAGATATGAAGCTCCTACCCCTGTTAGCATCAGTTCGCGATCAGGAGCGGATGCGGGAAATTATGGCAACCTGGCGACCGGATACGGTGTATCACGCCGCCGCATACAAGCATGTTCCCTTGGTCGAGCATAATCCGGCAGAAGGAATAAAAAATAATGTTCTGGGTACGCAGATCGCTGCCCAGGCGGCCATGGAACAGGGTGTGTCCGATTTTGTGCTTATCAGCACCGACAAGGCGGTACGCCCTACCAATATCATGGGGGCAAGCAAGCGCCTTGCCGAAATGGTCTTGCAGGCCTTGGCAGAAGTATCTTCTGGAACTCAATTTACCATGGTGCGTTTCGGCAATGTATTGGGATCATCCGGCTCAGTGGTCCCCAAATTTCGTCAGCAAATTCGAGATGGCGGCCCTATCACCCTGACACATCCTGATATAACCCGCTATTTCATGACGATTCCGGAGGCTGCGCAGCTAGTGATTCAGGCCGGTGCCATGGCCAAGGGAGGAGACGTTTTTGTCCTGGATATGGGGCAGCCCGTCAAAATTATCGATTTAGCTCGACGCATGATCGAGTTATCCGGTTTGACGGTAAAAGATGATGATTATCCCGAGGGCGACATTGAAATAGAGATTTCAGGATTACGTCCAGGTGAAAAATTGTATGAAGAACTGTTGATCGGAGACAATCCGAAAGTCACTACTCACCCACGTATTATGAGAGCCAATGAAGACTTCCTGTCTTGGCCGGTATTGGAAGAAAAGCTGCATGCACTTGAGTTGGCGTTGAACGTCAACGATGTGGGAGTAGTGCGGTTGATGTTGAAGCAATTGGTATCCGGTTATGCTCCCAGCGGCGACATTGTTGATTGGGTACATATGGAACAAGAGGCCGAGGCTGACGCTCTGGATGAGGCTGGCGCAAAATAGGCTGAGTTTACGTTGCTGAACTCCATATTTTTTGAATCGACCAAGTAAAGTTGCGACAATTACGGGCTTATAGAGCTGAGTTGCATATTGCATAGAATTCAGCCACCCCTGTTTCGACGTTGACGCGATCATGCCTATGCCGATGAACGCTTTCGCACAGAACGAATTTTCACCGAAAGCGTATGTGGCGGTGACACTGTCTGGCTACGCAGTTTTCCTGTTCGTCGTGATTCGCACTGTTTCGAACCTCGTTAATTTCCCTCTCGGTAGGAGCATTATTGAATGCTTCTTGGCAGAAGGTCATGAGGCAATCAGACATGGTGCTTCACATTCAAATTCTGGCCTCACTTTGGTAAATCACGATAGCGATCCTTCATGTCGTTTATCTTGGTATTCCAGCCCTCATCTTTAAATAATTTTTCTTTGAGTAAAGAAAATTCTTTCATTTTGTGCTGTGTTCCCGATCCAATCTGATCTGTGGGCCGGATGGCCGATGTTTTGATGGCAGCCCAGTTCTCGCGAAATAGTTGTTGTATGTTTGAATGAAGTGCGGCGTAACTACTTCCTATTGTCTCGAGGTGTTCGTCAAACGATACGGGGCGCTGAACCAGAATTGGCCCTGTATCCAAGCCTTCGTCGATAAGATGAATTGAAACACCCTTTGGAGTATCATCCAAAAACGACCAAGCATTTGGATCTGCGCCCCGGTTCCAGGGAAGCAAGGAAATATGCAGATTCACAAATTTGCCAGGCAGCATGTCCAGAACCGGCTTGCGTAAAATATGGCGATATGAATAACTCACTACAAAATCTGGTTTAATGGTTTCCATATCCTCTACGGATAATGGCTTTTCCCACTGCACAACTTCATCTTCAGCAGCGATAAATTGAATAAGGATTTCGCTGATCGGATTATTTGTTAAGAATAGTATTTTCATTTTATGAGTTTTTTTGAATTCGATGCCACGATAGTACTTGCGAATCTAATGGACCAGTATGGGGTGTTGAATGATGAAACACGCTCACGATTGGAAAAAGGATGCCTCACAATCACTGAGAGGCGGTCTCCCGTACTGATCACGTGCGGCTGGAATTATCGTCCTGATTCGGTAATATGTATTGCCGATGCCATGAGGACTCATGCTGTTGAGAAACTAAATCTTTCCGGCGATAAGATTCTTACTGAAAAAACCTCAAGAGACACGGTTGGTGATGCGGTTTTTACAAAAAAGAATTTCGCGCTTCCCCAAAATTGGCGTCGTATATTGGTTGTCACAAGCGCATATCACGCCAGTCGGACTCAGCAGATATTTGAGTTTATCTATGGGGGTCAATATAAAATTCAAACCCTATCGGCACCCAGTGAGATGAATGAAAAATTGAAGCTCTCTGAAGCGGCTTCTCTTTCGGCATTTATGGACACATTTCATGGGGTGAGTCCTGGCGATGATGCTGGAATATTTGATCGCCTCGTCACTGCTCATCCATTTTATAACGGGCAGATATACTCAAAAATCGACACTTAAACGTTTTCAAGGTGTCTGCATTGTTGACTGCAACTTCGTCCTTGGTTGCACAACAGTTAGATGTTCTCTTGAAATACAAATGCCCGATGCAATACATCGGGCATTTTTTTAACTGCAGTCAAACTATTTTAAGCTGGACCCCGGCGCGCCGCGTACAAGGCGGATCAGCAAAAAATAGCATTATTTCTTGGATTTATTCACCAGATGCTTACCGCGGCCAATTTTCAATGTCTTGGAGACGAAATTTCTCAAGCCGTTATCAAAAATGCCGATGATACGTTTCAGCTTTTGATCCGGTCGTCCCGAAAACGAGGTGACATGAAAGTAATCTGAATCATCAGGCGAAATGGTTGAAAAATAGTAATTCGAAACACAACAACGGGGACGGGTTGCATTTACCTGGCTAACGGAGTGCCAACTAATTTTATTAGTCTCCATTACCACGAGGCGATTGAAATGTGACGTCAAGGTTTTTGGCGTTGTACGTGCGTCATCCCAAAGCTCAAAATTTCCACCATTCTCGAGCGACCAATCCGGCGAAACATAGTAGAGGAGGTTCAAGCGACGGTACCGTTCTCGATTTGCATCGTGGCTGTTATCAATATGTGGATTCAGGTAGTCACCTTCAAACATCATTGACAAGCCACCTGCATACAACTTCGGATCAGGTTCTATTTTTTTCAAGCCAACAATATCGGCGACCAAGTTGACGACTTTCTCATCCTGAAAAGCGTGTGTAATGGCACCGAGTATCGGATCATAAGCATCGAGATTGGCGGAGGTGCGTTTTTTTTCACGGAAAGACTCGCGATTGAAAAAGCCATCACCATTACGCGGAAACGCACTGTAAATCTTCTCGCACAAATCGACGGGCAACAACTGATCGAGGACAAAATGTCGAGTTGAGGTACCTTCGGGTCGGTGCCACTGAGCTTGGATATGCTCCTTGTTCTTGTTCAATGCATCCGAGATCAACTCAACAAACGTATCTTTGTCCGACATGATTTTTCCTGAAAGTGTCCGGGCATGATACCTATCCTGTTTCCAGCTGTACAGCCATCCATACTTGAGGGAGGGCTCTGCTAGGTTTTGATAGCTGAAAATACTGTCTGTATAAACGTATTCCGCACAAAAAAGCCACTCGTCGAAACGAGTGGCAAACTAGATAATGGACAGCCCGTTAGTTACTTGTTGTTCGCCGGCGCCACCGCCACCGTTGTTTCATTCAATCCCCCACCCAGCGCACGATACAAATCAATCGCATTATTCAGACGCAGTTGACGCGCCTGGATCAGGGCCTGCTGCGCCGAGAACAGATCGCGTTGCGCATCGAGCTGGTCGAGCGAGGAGGCGATGCCGTTCTTGTAGCGCAGGTCGGTCAGGTTCAGACGTTCCTGTTGCGCTTTCAGGAAGGCTTCCTGGGCTTCGATCTGTTCATCCAGCGTGCCACGCGCCACCAGTGCGTCGGCAACTTCGCGGAACGCCGTTTGAATGGTTTTCTCGTACGTTACGATCGCCTGGTTCTTGCGTACTTCCGCCACATCCAGATTGGCGCTGTTGCGGCCGAAGTCGAAGATCGGCAGGCTCAACTGCGGACCGTAGGACCAGGCGCCCGAGCCGGAATCGAACAAGCCGCCCAGCGAGCTGCTGGCGCTGCCGAAGGAGCCGGTCAGGCTGATGCGCGGGAAGAACGCGGCACGGGCCGCGCCGATGTTGGCGTTGGCGGCAAGCAGCTTTTGCTCGGCCGAACGGATGTCCGGACGACGCGCCAGCAGATCCGACGGCACGCCGGCAGGAATGTCGGTGACGATGTTCTGCAGCGACAGATCCTGGCCTGCAGGCAGGTCCTTGACGTTGGTGCCGACCAGCAGCGTCAGGGCGTTTTCCGCCTGGGCGCGCTGGCGCAGCAGTGTCGCCACCGACGTGCGGGCGGACTGCACCAGCGTGTCGGACAGACGCAGGTCAAGTGCCGAGGAGGCGCCGACGTCGAAACGCTTCTGCGCCAGGCCGAGGTTGGACTGACGGCTTTCCAGCGTCTGCTGGGCCAGCTTCAGTTGCTCGGCATAGGAACGCTCGGTCAGGTAAGCCTGGGCCACTTGCGACACCAGGCTGATTTGCACCGATTGCCTGGCTTCTTCAGTCGACAGATAAGTCGACAGCGCGGCATCCTTCAGGCTGCGTACGCGGCCAAAGAAGTCCAGTTCATATGCGGGAATCGCCAGGCCGACCTGGTAGCTCTTGGTGATCATCGGAGCACCGGTGACCGACTGGCTGGAGGATAAGCGGGTGCGTGACTCGCTGCCGGTGGCGTTCAGCGTCGGCAACAGGTCGGCACGGGCGATCTGGTACTGCGCGCGGGCTTCTTCGATGTTCAGGGCGGCGGTGCGCAGGTCACGGTTGTTTACCAGCGCGGCCGCGATCAGCGCCTGCAGGCGCTGGTCAGGGAAGAACTGGCGCCAGCCCAGGGTGGCGGCGTCATACGCCGCCTGGCCCTTGGCGTCGGCCGGATAGCTGCCTTCGACCGGCGCTTGCGGGCGCTCGTAGGTCGGCGCCAGCGTGCAGCCGGACAATACGCCGACCACCAGCATGGCTGCGCTCAACTGCTTCAGGCGCAGGGTGGGAAACTTAAACATTCTTATCCTCCACATCGATATTGTGATGGGCAGCATCCGGCTTGGCTTGGCTGCCTTTGAAGATCTTGCGCACGACGACGAAGAAGATCGGGACCAGGAACACGGCCAGTACGGTCGCCGTGATCATCCCACCCATCACGCCGGTACCGATGGCGCGTTGGCTGGCGGAGCCGGCGCCGCTGGCGATGACCAGCGGCAGTACGCCGAGGATGAACGCCAGCGAGGTCATGATGATCGGGCGGAAGCGCAGGTGCACCGCTTCCAGCGTCGCTTCGATCAGGCCCATGCCTTGCGCTTGCAGATCCTTGGCGAACTCGATGATCAGAATCGCGTTCTTCGCCGACAAACCGACCACCGCAATCATGCCGACCTTGAAGTACACGTCGTTAGGCATGCCGCGCAGCGTCACGCCCAGCAATGCGCCGAGAATACCCAGCGGCACCACCAGCATCACCGCCAGCGGGATCGAGGTACTTTCGTACAGCGCCGCCAGCACGAGGAACACGGCGATCAGCGACAGCGCGTACAGCGCCGGCGCTTGCGAACCCGAGGTCTTTTCTTCCAGCGACTGGCCGGTCCATTCGAAACCGAAGCCGGGAGGCAGCTTGGCGACGTAGGATTCCATTTCCGCCATTGCTTCACCGGTACTGCGGCCAGGTGCTGCACCGCCGGCGATCTTCATTGCCGGATAGCCGTTGTAGCGGATCAGCTGCACGGGACCGTTGATCCACTTCGAGGTGGTGAAGGCCGAGAACGGCACCATGGTTCCACCGCTGTTGCGGGCATACAGGCCGGCCAGGTCTTCCGGTTGCAGACGACGTTTGGCATCGGCCTGGACGATCACACGCTGTTGACGACCCTGGTTCGGGAAGTCGTTGACGTAAGACGAACCCAACGCCGTCGACAGCACGCTGTTGATGGTCGAGAACGGTACGCCCAGGGCGTTGGCCTTGTCGCGGTCGATGTCCAGTTGCAGCTGCGGCGCATCTTCCAGACCTTCAGGACGCACGCCTGCCAGCACCTTGCTTTGCGAAGCCATGCCGAGGATCTGGTTGCGCGCCTGCACCAGGGCGTTGTGGCCCAGGCCTGCACGATCCTGCAGACGGAAGGTGAAGCCGGTCGCGTTACCCAGTTCAGGGATAGGCGGCGGGTTCAGCGGGAACACGATTGCATCCTTGATCTGCGAGAAGGCGCCGAAAGCACGGCCTGCAACTGCATCCGCCGATTGCGTCTTGTCGCGCTCGCCCCAATCCTTCAGCGGGGTAAACACCAGACCGGCATTCTGACCGTTACCCGAGAAGCTGAAGCCGGCAATCGCCACGACGTGCTCGACCGCAGGTTGCTTGAGGTAATAGTTTTCGATGGTCTTGATCACTTCCAGCGTACGGCCGGTGCTCGCGCCTGGCGGCAACTGCACGTTGGTGATGATGTAGCCCTGGTCTTCGTTCGGCAGGAACGAAGCCGGCAGGCGCACATACAGCAAGCCCACGCAGACCACGATCAGCGCGTACACGATCATGTAGCGGCCGGACTTGGCCAGCATCTTGCCGATGAAGCCCTGATAACCGGAGGCAGTCTTGTTGAAACGGCGATTGAACCAGCCGAAGAAGCCGCGCTTCTCGTGATGATGGCCCTTCTCGACCGGCAGCAGGATGGTTGCGCACAATGCCGGTGTCAGCGTGAACGCCATCAAAACGGAGAACACCATCGACGCCACCATCGCCAGCGAGAACTGGCGATAAATCGCGCCGACCGCACCACCGAAGAAGGCCATTGGGATGAACACCGCGATCAGCACCAGCGTGATGCCGATCAGCGCGCCGGTGATCTGGCCCATCGCCTTGCGGGTTGCTTCTTTGGGCGACAAGCCTTCTTCGCTCATGATGCGTTCGACGTTTTCCACCACCACGATCGCATCATCGACCAGGATACCGATCGCCAGCACCATGCCGAACATGGTCAGCACGTTGATCGAGAAGCCGAAGACAAACAAGGTTGCAAACGTACCCATCAGCGCCACCGGCACGACAATCGTCGGGATGATGGTGTAGCGGATGTTTTGCAGGAACAGGAACATCACCAGGAACACCAGCACGATCGCTTCGATCAGGGTCTTGACCACTTCTTCGATCGAGATCTTGACGAACTTGGAGGTGTCGTAAGGGATGGTGTACTTCACGCCGGCCGGGAAATACTTGGACAGCTCTTCCATCTTTTTGTGCACGGCGGTTGCGGTGCCCAGCGCGTTGGCGGTCGGCGACAACTGCACGCCGATGAACGAGCTTGGCTTGCCGTCGAGGCGGCCGGAGGTGTCGTACGATTGGCCGCCGACTTCAATACGGGCGACGTCGCGCATGCGCACCGACGAACCGTCTGCATTGGCGCGCAGGACGATGTTGCCGAACTGTTCCGGACTGGTCAGCTGGCCGTTCACGACGACGGTCGCAGAAATCTGCTGCGAAGTCGGGCTCGGCAAGGCGCCCAGTGTACCGCCAGCGACCAGCGCATTTTGTGCGGTGATGGCGGCAGTCACGTCGGCCGGCGTCAGGTTCAGGCCGATCAGCTTGTTCGGATCGATCCAGATGCGCATCGCGCGTTCGGTGCCGAACAACTGTGCCTGGCCGACGCCGGGAACGCGTTTGACTTCGTTCAGGACGTTACGCGACAGATAGTCGCCCAGCGCCACCGGATCGAGTTTGCCGTCGGTCGACGACAAGCCGATGAACAGCAGGAAGTTGCTGCGCGACTTGGTGACCTGCACACCTTGTTGCGTCACGGCTGCCGGCAGACGCGCTTCGACGCGTTTCAGGCGGTTCTGCACGTCCACCGCGGCCAGGTCGGCATTGGTGGCGGGCGAGAAGGTCACCGTGATCTGCACCTGGCCGTTGGCCTGGCTTTGCGACTCCATGTATTGCAAGCCGTCGGCGCCGTTCATTTCCTGTTCGATCAGGCTGGTCACCGAATCGTCGAGGGTTTGCGCGGTTGCGCCCGGATACGTCGCCGTGATCACGATGGTCGGCGGCGCAATGCTCGGATACTGGGAGACGGGCAGGCCGGTAATGGCCAGCGCGCCCGCCAGTATGATAAAGATTGCTAGCACCCACGCAAATACGGGGCGATCAATAAAGAACTTTCCCATCTGACAGCCTCTTAGTTAGCTTTGGTTGCGGCGTCCTGCTTGGCTGGCGCCGCTGCAGGTGCAGCGGATGCATTGGCCGGCGCAGCGCCGGCAGCGCCAGCATCTGCGGCAGGACCTTTCCATGGCACCGGCTTGACCGGTGCGCCCGGCTTGGCCTTCTGAAGACCCTCGACGATCACGCGATCGCCGGCTTTCAGGCCGTCCGTGATGACCCAGCTGTTGCCTTGCGCCGAGCCGGTCTTGACCGGACGCGCCGCGACCTTGTTGTCGTCGCCGACCACCAATACCGAGGAACCGTTCAGGTCGCGCATGACCGCTTGTTGCGGCACCACGATGGCCGATTCGTTGACTGCCTGCTCAAGTTGCGCGCGCACATACATGCCCGGCAACAGGGTGCGGTTCGGATTCGGGAATTCGGCACGGATAGTCACCGCGCCGGTGGTGGCGTCCACACTGATGTCCGAGAACAGCAGCTTGCCCGGCAGCGGATAAGGACGGCCGTCGTCGGTCACCAGCGTGACCTTGGCCTTGTCCTTGCCGACCGTCTTCAACTGGCCGCTGGACATGGCTTGCTGCAGCTTGAGCAGGTCGGTGCTCGATTGCGTCAGGTTGACATAGATCGGGTCGAGTTGCTGCACCACGGCCAATTGCGTTGCATCGCCCTGGCCGACCAGCGCGCCTTCCGTCACCAGTGCGCGGCCGATGCGGCCCGAGATCGGCGACGTGACGGTGGCATAGCCCAGGCTCAGGCCGGCGGTCTGCACGGCTGCCTTGCCGGCGGCGACATCGGCTTCCGCTTGCTTCTGCGAGGCGACGGCGTCGTCATATTCCTGCTTGCTGACGGCGTTGACTTCGACCAGCGGCTTGTAGCGTTGCGCCTTCAGCGAGGCTTGTGTCAGCGAGGCCTGGCTCTTTGCCAACGTAGCTTGCGCGCTGTCGTAGTTGGCTTTGAAGGTGGCGGGATCGATGCGGTAGAGCACTTCGCCGGCCTTGACTTCGCTGCCTTCGCGGAACGTGCGCTTGAGAATGATGCCGGCCACGCGAGCGCGGACTTCGGCAATGCGCGTGGCTTCCAGGCGGCCCGGCAGTTCGTTGCTGATGGTGATGCGCTCAGGCGCGATGGTGACGACCGACACTTCGCCTGGCGGCATGCCTGCGCCGGCCGGGGCGTTCGGTTTTTGACCGCAGGCTGCGAGAGCGGCTGCGGCGACAACGGTAAGGGTAAGGCGCGTGAAACGACTAACTGAGCTCATAAATATCTCGCACGGTAGGTAGAGTTGAAGCTGCACATGCAGCTGGTGATTCGAATACGGTAATTAAATTGCTGAATTTAAATTACTGACATTGCTGAATATAGCTTTGGAACAATTACGGAGTAATTACGGAATGAATACAGAAACGCGATTGAAATAACGGGTGCTGCGGCAGAACCAAGAAGATAACGCAAAAATTGTTGCGGTGCAGAAAAGACAGCAGACAGGTGAAACAAAAGAAAGCAATCGTAAAAACGCCCAAGCGGCCATTGAAATCCGGTGCTATTATACATACATTCTTGTATGTATGTATCTG
This sequence comes from Herbaspirillum sp. NPDC101397, assembly GCF_044767325.1. Lineage (NCBI taxonomy): Bacteria > Pseudomonadati > Pseudomonadota > Betaproteobacteria > Burkholderiales > Oxalobacteraceae > Herbaspirillum > Herbaspirillum sp. NPDC101397. Next base: position 138,647 of record NZ_JBIWNS010000004.1, on the reverse strand, counting down.
ATTGATGTATCGCAATATATCTATAAATGAATCGGCGATACTTTCAGAAACATGCAAAACATGCAGATTTTCGCGAAACCGTCTCTTTGTCAAAGAGAACTGCGGCAGTCTGTCTTTATCGCACAACGAAGGTGCACGGAGATTGCAATGAGCCCAACATTTATGTCCATTCCATCCTACGCGGTCTGCTGATATGGCCCGCTCGACCAAGGAAGAAGCTCTCGAAACCCGCTCGCGCATCCTGGATGCCGCCGAGCAAGTTTTTTACGAGCGCGGCGTGTCGCATACCTCGCTGGCCGACGTCGCCAAGGCCGCCGACGTCACGCGCGGCGCAATCTACTGGCATTTCAAGAACAAGAGCGACCTGTTCGACGCCATGTGCGAGCGCGTGCGCCTGCCGATGGAAGCCATCATGGAAGCGAACGCCGACGAGCGCGTCACCGATCCGCTCGGCGAGTTCATCAAGGGCGGCGTCTACGTGCTCAAGCAGGCTGCGACCGATCCACGTTGCCGCAAGGTCTTCGACATCATTTTCAACAAGTGCGAATTCGTCGACCACAACGATCCCATCCTGATGCGCCAGCGCGAATGCAAGATGCAAGGCATGCTGCGCATGGAGCAAATTCTCGCCAACTCAATCTCTCGCGGCCAGTTGCCGCCCAACCTGAATATCCGTCGCGCCTGCCTGATGGCGCATGCCATGTTCAGCGGCTTGCTGGCCGACTGGTTCTTTTCGCCAGACAGTTTCGATCTGGAGCTGGAGGCGGAAAGCGTGCTTACCGCCTGCATCCACGCCATCAAGACGGCGCCGACCCTGCTCAGCTAAGGCAGCACAACCGCGCTGTCAGGGAGAGGGCGCGCCCAACAGCAGGTTGATCTGCGCGAGGTCTTCTTCCTTCAGGCTGCCGGCTGCCGACTTCAGTTTCAATCCATTCATCAGCGTGTCGTAACGCGCCCGGGCCAGGTCGCGCCGGGTTGAAAACAGCTGCTGCTGCGCGTTCAGAACGTCGATGTTGATGCGTACGCCGACCTGGTAGCCGAGACGATTGGACTCCAGCGCCGACAGGCTCGAGACTTCCGCCGCTTCATACGCCTTCACCTGCGACAAACCGTTGCTCACGCCGAGATAGGCCTGGCGTGCATTGAGCACGGCAGTGCGGCGCGCATTCTCCAGATCCGAGCGAGCCTTGTCGGCCAGCGCGATCGATTCATCCACTTTGCTGCTGACGCTGAAACCCGAGAACAGCGGGATATTCCATTGCACGCCGATCGAGTTGGCGTAGCCGCGCCCATTGGTGTACGGCGTCAACTGGCTGTTCTGGTTGGTGTAATTGCGGCCGGCCACGAGGTCGACCGTGGGCGTATGGCCGGCGCGGTTGCGGCGGATTTCGCTCTGGGCGATTTCCAGCGATACCTGCTGCGCCACCACGCTGTAATTCTGCTGTTCGGCGCTGGCGATCCAGGGATCGATCATGGCCGGCTGCGGCAGGCTCAGTTGCACGTTCGGGCGCAGCGCCGACAGCGGCGTCGGCGGCTGGCCGATGATCTGCTGCAGTTTGCTCAGCGCTACTTCGAGGTCGTTCTGCGCGGCGATTTCCTGGGCGCCTGCGAGGTCGTAGCGCGCCTGCGCTTCATTGGTGTCGGTAATGGTGGCGGTGCCGACCTCGAAGTTGCGTTTGGCCGAGGCCAGTTGCTCCGAGATGGCGATTCTCTGCGCGCGCAGGAAACCCAGCGCATCCTGCGCCGCCAGCACATCGAAGTAGGCCTGGCCGACGCGCAGGATCAGGTCTTGCTGGGCCTGGGCGAATTGCGCTTCGCTCACGGCCACCGACAGTTTTCCCTGCTGGTAGGTTTCCCAGTTGGCCCAGCGCAGCAGCGGTTGGGTCAGCTGCAGCGTATAGGTGTTGGACGAATTCTGCATGGTGTCGCCGGAGCGCGTATAGCTGCCGCCCACGCCGACGGTCGGCAGGATGGCGGCGCGGCCTTGCGTGATCTTTTCTTCACCGGCGCGCAGCGCATAGCGCGCACTCTGGTAGACGGGATCATTTGCCAGCGCTTGCTGATAGACCTGCACCAGATCGGCGGCGGCGGCGTGCGCCGAAGCACCCAGCAGGGCGGCTGTCAGCAGCGGGACGAGTAGGACTTGACGCATACGTTGAATTCTCTGGAGAAGAAGTGAAACTCCCTGCTTGCGCCACCGCGGCGCAGCGGCGGAAATGATCCGACGCTGCGCACGGTGGACCGCGTGACGCGCGAAACGACCATATTGCTGCGGCCTGGCGCTGCTTGACAGGGGTTGGATCAGTACGTCGGCATCGCCGTGTCGACCTGCTTGGCCCAGGCGTGGATGCCGCCGGTCAGGTTGGTCACATTGGCAAAACCCTGACGTTCCAGGAACGCGGCAACTTGCATGCTGCGGGCGCCGTGGTGGCAGATGCACACCACGGGCTGTTCTTCGTCCAGTTCGGAAAAGCGGCCGGGAATCGTGTTCATCGGCATCAACTGGGCAGCATCGATGCGACAGGTCTCGAATTCCCACGGCTCGCGCACATCAAGCAGCAGGGGTGTCGGGCGGTCCGGGTCGGCGATCCAGGCGGCCAGTTCCGGTGCGGTGATGTGCTCCATGCAGATATCCTAGAAAGTGAAGTGAGAGTGCTCGCTGGCCGCATGCAGAGGCTTGGCCATCAGTTCAAATACATCGACGGTGTCGTAGACCTGGTCGGACGTGCGGGTGATCACCTGCAGCGACATGACCGGCGCTTCGCCGATGATCGCCAGGACGCGGCCGCCGACCTTGATTTGCTTCAGGAAAGCGTCCGGCAGGAACGGCAGCGCGCCGGAAATCACGATCACGTCGTACTCGCCTTGCCAGCCTTGGGCGCCGTTGCCGAGCTCGACGCTGACGTTGGTCACGCCATAACCGGACAGATTCTGTTCAGCCAGCGCCTTGAGCGCAGGGTCGATCTCGACGGTGGTCACGTGACGCGCCTTCGAGGCCAGCAGCGCCGCCATATAGCCGGAGCCGGCGCCGATTTCCAGCACTTGCTCGTGCTTCTTGACGCTGGCTTCCTGCAGGATGCGCGCTTCGACCTTCGGCGCCAGCATGCTTTCGCCGCCCGGCAACGGGATCTCGGTATCGAAGAACGCCAGGCTGCGATGTGCGGCCGGGACGAATTCCTCGCGCCGGACCACGGTCAGAAGGTCCAGTACATCTTGCGCCAGCACATTCCAAGGGCGGATTTGCTGTTCGATCATGTTGAAGCGGGCTTGTTCGATATTCATGGCAGTGGGCTCAATAGCGACGTAAAAGCAGCATTTTATCAAACCCGGAGGCCGCGAGACAGCCGCAGCGTGTTGCTTTCCGGGGCTTAACGGGGAATTCAGCGAATTTATCGCTTGCCGATTCCGCCGCCATGCTTGCAAAACGGAAATAGTCAGGGCGCATGCTCGTCCTCCGCGTTGTCCTCCGCCTCGTCCGCTACTGCTGCGGCACCGAACCATTTGCGCTTGACCCAGGCGCCGAGGTCGTCGAGGTAGGTGTACGCCACCGGCACCACCACCAGCGTCAGCAGCGACGAGGTAATGATCCCGCCGATCACCGCCTGGCCCATAGGCGCGCGCTGTTCCGAGCCCTCGGCGATGCCGAAGGCCAGCGGCACCATGCCGAACACCATCGCCAGCGTGGTCATCAAAATCGGCCGCAGGCGCACATGGGCGGCTTCCAGCAGCGCTGCCCCGCGCTCCATGCCTTCCCTGCGCGCCTGGTTGGCGAAGTCCACCAGCAGGATCGCGTTCTTGGTCACCAGGCCCATCAGCATGATGAAGCCGATGATGGAAAACATGTTCAGCGTCGAGCGGAAAAACATCAGCGCCAGGAACACGCCGATCAGCGTCAGCGGCAGCGACGACATGATGGCGATCGGCTGCAGGAAGCTGGCGAATTGCGAGGCCAGGATCATGTAGATGAACACCACCGCCAACGCCAGCGCACCCAATGCGTAGCCGAAGGATTCGTTCATGCTTTTGGTCGACCCGCCGATCTGGTAGCGATAGCCGGGCGGCCAGTTGACCTTGTCCAGCATGACCTTGATGTCGGCATTAACCTGGCCGGCGGAGCGGCCGGCGGCGTTGGCCGACAACTCCACCTCACGGTTGAGGTCGCGCCGGTTGATCTGGTTGGCGCCGACCGTATTGCGGATGTCGGCCACCTGGCGCAGCGGTACCATGCGCGGCGTACCGTCGGTATTGCTGAAGCTGCTGGCCAGCATCATGCGCGACAGATCGTCGACCGTATTGCGATCGGTCGGCGCCAGGCGCACGTTGACGTCGTAGTTCTCATCGTCGGGCGCGCGCCAGCTGCTGGCGGCTTCACCAGCCAGCAAGGGGCGCAGGGCGTTGCCGATCTGCGCCACGCCGACGCCGAGGTCGGAGCCGATGTCGCGCTTCGGTTCGATCGAGATGGTTGGCTTTTGCGGCTTCAGGCTGGAGTCGAGATCGGCCACGCCGGGGATCGCGCGCAACCTGGTCTGGACTTCTTCCGACAAGCGGCCGAGCTGATCCAGGTCCGGCCCCAGCAGGCTGAAGCGCACCTGCTTGTTGTCGCCGCCGACGCCGTCGAGCGTGCCGATGTGCGTGACCGTGATGCCGGCCACGCGCGTGAGACGTTCACGCAATTGCGGCGCCAGTTGCGAAGTGCTCAGTTGGCGTTCCTTGCGCGGCTTGAGACGGATGAATACGGTCGCGTAATTCTTGCCCTGAGAATTGCCGGTGTTGACGGTGCTGTAGGTGTCGACCACTTCGGGGAACTGGCGCAGCACGGTTTCGACCTGGTGCACCTTGGATTCGGTCAGTTCCAGCGACGAGCCCACCGGCGTATAGAAGGTCACGCCGCTCTCCGAATAATCGGCCTGCGGCACGAACTCGGAACCGATCAGTCCCGCCGCCGGCAACGCCAGGCCCGCAATGAAACTCAGCAGCGCCAGCACCAGCGTCAGGATGCGGTGCCGCAGCGACCACTTGAGCAGTTTCTGGTAACTGTCGGACAGCCATTGCACCAGGCGTTCGAACTGGTCCAGCACGCGGCCGATGGTCTTGGCGTACCAGCCGTCCTTGCGTTTTTCTCCATGCACGTCGGGGTCAGGCCAGATCGACGACAGCATCGGGTCCAGCGTGAACGACACGAACATCGAGATCAGCACCGCCGCCGTTACCGTGATGCCGAACTGGTGGAAGAAGCGGCCGATGATGCCGCCCATGAAGCCCACCGGCAGGAATACGGCAACAATCGAGAAGGTCGTCGCCAGCACCGCCAGGCCGATTTCCGCGGTGCCTTCCAGCGCCGCCATCTTGTGCGTCTTGAACTTGCCGTGCACCTTCATGCCGGCGTGGCGCACGATGTTTTCCCGCACCACGATCGCATCGTCGATCAGCAGGCCCACGCACAGCGACAGCGCCATCAGCGTGATCATGTTGATGGTGAAGCCGAACATGTACATGAACAGGAAAGTACCGATCAGCGCCACCGGTAAGGTCAGTCCGGTGATCACCGTCGAGCGCCAGGAATTGAGGAACAGGAACACGATCAGCACCGTCAGCGCGGCGCCTTCGAGCAGTGTGCGGCGCACGTTCTCGACGCCGGTGCGGATCTGGCGCGAGCTGTCCTTGATGACTTGCAGGCGCACGCCGGGATACAGTTTCTGCAGGTTCGGTTCCATGTCCTTGATGGCCTGCTTGAGGCCGTCGGCGACATCGATGGTGTTCTGGCCCTGCGCCTTCAGGATGTCCAGCGCAAGCGTGCGCTGGCCGTTGTAGAGCGCCAGCGTTTCCTGTTCTTCCTGGCCGTCGACCACGGTGGCGATCTGTTCCAGCGTGACCGGCTGGCTGCCGCGCCGCGCCACGATGATGCGCTTGAAGTCTTCCGGATTCTTGCCCCGGCCCTGCACCTGCACCACCTTCTCGGCGTCGGCCATGCGAATCGCGCCGGTCGGCAACTCCTGGTTCTCGTTCTTGACGGCGGTGATGACCTGATCGACGCCGATACCGAGCGCTTCCATCTCGTTGGGTTTGACGTAGATATTGATCTGGCGCTTGACGCCGCCCACCAGTGTCACCGAACCGACGCCGCGCACGTTCTCCAGCCGTTTCTTGACGACCTGGTCGGAAATCGTGGTCAGCTCGCGCAGCGTGCGCGGACGGGTGTTGGGCGCCTTCGGATCATTGGTGACCGAGATCGAGAAGATCGGCTGGTCGGCCGGGTCGTAGCGTGTGATGCGCGGCTGATCAACTTCCTTGCGGAAGGCCGCCTGCACCAGCGCCACTTTTTCGCGCACGTCCTGCGCGCCCTGCGCCGGATCGACGGTGAGGTCGAACTCGACGATCACCACCGACAGGCCTTCATACGAATGCGAAGTCAGGCTGTTGATGCCGTTGATGGTGTTGACCGTTTCTTCGATCTTGCGCGTGACGTCGGACTCGACGTTCTCGGGTGAGGCGCCGGGGTAAGTGGTCTGCACCACCACCACCGGAAAGGTGATGTCGGGAAACTGGTCGACGCGCAGACGCTGGTAGGAGAACAGGCCGAGCACCACGAACGCCATCATCATCATGGTGGCGAGCACGGGGTTGCCGATGCTGATGCGGGTGAACCACATGCGCTATTCCTTCGCCGCCGGCAGGATCTTGACCGGTGTGCCGGCGTTCAGGTTGCCCAGGTTGGCCTTGACGATGCGTGCGCCGTCCTGCAGGCCGCTGCTGATTTCCACCGCGTTGCCTTTGCTGTCGACACCGCGCAACCCGGCGACGACATTGCGCCGCGCCAGCTTGCCGTCCTCGATGGTGTACACGTAGGCCTTGTCGCCTTCGTTCTGAATCGCGGTGGTCGGCACGGTCAGCACGGCGTCGCGCTTGTCCAGCGTAAGGCTGGCGTCGGCGAACATGCCGGCGCGCAGGAGATTGTCGGGATTGTCGATGCGCACATACACCATGATCGAGCGCGAGCCCGACTGCGTGGCCGGATTGATGCGCACCACCTTGCCGGCGACGGCGTCCGGCAAGCCTTCCACGCGCACCAGCACTTCCTGGCCGAGTTTTACCTTGAGGATGTCGGCGGTCGGCACCGGCGCTTCCAGTTCCATCTGGCGCAGGTCGACCACGTCGAGCAGCTTGTTGTCGACCGACACCTTCTCGCCGGGCTCGATGGTGCGGGTGCTGACCAGGCCGGCCATCGGCGCCTTGATGATGGTGTCGTTGAGCGCCTTTTGCGCCACGTCGAGCGCGCCGCGCGCGGTGTCGACGTTGGCCTTGGCGATGTCGAACTGGCTGGCGGCGTTGTCGAAGGCGTTGCGCGAAATGAAGCCCTTGTCCAGCAGCGCCAGGTTGTTGTCGCGCGATTTAGTGGCGATGTCGAGCTGGCCGCGCGAAGCGACCAGCGAGCCTTTGGCCTGCTCGACCTTGGCCTGGTATTCGCTGGTGTCCATGCGGATCAGGACCTGGCCGAGGGTGACTGCCTCACCGGCGCGCACAAGCACTTCCTTGACCTCGCCTGCGACCTTGGCCTTGACCGCAACCTGGTTGAGCGCGCGCAATGCGCCCGACATCGGCAATACCTGGCGCAAGGCTTCGACCTGGGCCACGGCGATGTCGCCCGGCAGGAATTCCAGCACCTGGGCTGGCTTTTCGACCACGGCCATAGCTGCGGGCGCGGCCGGGCGCTTGCGTAGCGCCATGAAGGCGATCAGCAGCACCAGCACAAGCAATACGATCAGGACCGAGCGGCGTTTAAAGAAGGAAAGTGTCATCAGGGTTTGGTCAGCAGGCCGTTCAGGCAAAGGTCGATGAAATTGTCGAGATAGGCGCCGGGCTCCACCGGCTCGATGGCGCACGGGCCGAACGACTGGCTCCACAGCATCAGCATCAGCACCGGCGCGACGATCACGCGCTTCATGTGCTCGGCATCGATGGCGCGGAATTCACCGCGCCGGATGCCGCGCTCGAGCATGCGCACGATGGTGGCGTTGCAGCGCGTGATGACTTCGGCATGGTAGAACTGCGCGAGTTCGGGGAAGTTGCCGGATTCTGCCATCATCAGTTTGGAAATACCGTTTAATTTTGTATCCGCCACCGAGGCCCACCAGCCCAGGATCAGGTCGCGCAGCAAGTCGGCGCTATGGCCTTCGTAGCGGTCAACCATGTCTTCGGCCTCTTCCAGCAGCGGCAGCATGTTGGTGCGCACGACCGACTTGAACAGGCTTTCCTTGCTGTCGAAATAGAGATAGAGCGTGCCTTTGGAGACGCCGGCGCGGGCGGCGACGTCTTCCAGCCGCGCAGCCGCGAAGCCGCGTTCGACGAAGATGTCCAGCGCAGCGGCCAGCAATTCCTGCGGGCGCGCTTCCTTGCGACGCTCCCAGCGCGGTCCGCGTGGGGAAACGTCTGGGGCGGTGCGAGAGGCTTTTGGGACGGGCGGGAATTTTGAGGGCTGAGCCATGGCGAAGCGGCGGCGCCGCCAGTAAGTTACCGGTGAGTCAGCAATGTAAGTGGCAACCGTCATATCGTCAAGAAGCGCGCCGGGGTAGAGTGAGTAAAGCAGGGTAAAGGTGCGCCGGCCCTGCCGACAGCGGTTTGCGACGAAACGCCGGATTCGGGGAATAAAGCGGTGAATGCGGCGGTGTCCTTGCAAACGGAACAGACAAAAGGCTCTTACAATAGGAAAATCAGGCAGGTATTGCCAAAAAATCGGACGAAATTGTCAATCCGGCAACGTATTGGCAACTTACAGGCAGCCGGGCGGCAGCAGCGGTCCCGGCAATCCGTAGGAGAGCGGCAATGGACAGCATCAACAACCAGTTTTTCATCAACAACACGGCGTCGCCGACATCGGCGAAGGCGTACGCCAAAAACGACGACATCGGTTTCGCCCAGATGATGGCCACGCGCGGCAGCGTCGACGGCCTCAGCGGCGCCGCCAAGGCCGACGTCAGCCCGGCGCTGACGATGGCGCTGGGCGGCCTGATCGGCCGCTACGGCATCAACGTGCCGCCGAAGCTGCGCATCCTGCCGACCAAGAAAAAATACGTGCTGGAAGAAGGCGACGACCGCAGCGGCAAGTTCGACATGCTCATCACCGACAATCCCGGCGTGAGCGAATTGCTGACCCAGGCGCACACCAAGGCGCTGACCGATCGCGACGCGGCGATGGAGTCAGCCATCGACACCTTCATGCGCGGCAAGGGCGGCTATGACATGCGCGGCTTCCTGACCGAGTTCAAGGAAGAGCAGAAGCCGCGCGCCGTCAGCGTGGTCTACGATGGCCTCGGCAGCTACGTGGAAGAGCAGGACGCCCGCGGCGCCTGGCGGCTGGTCAAGGGCGAGTCGGATTTCATGGACGATCTGATGAAGGCCTACACGCGTTACAACCTCACCAACGCGGCGGTGGAATACAACAAGGGCAAGAGCTTGCCGACGCTCAATCGCGATCAGGTGTCGCAGGGCGGTTGAACGCTGCATGCATCAAACAAAAAGCCAGGCCGCGATGCCTGGCTTTTTTATTGGCGCGGACCGGAAGTCTACGTGCCGAAGCTGCTGCTGCCCATGAGCTTTGATAGTCGAGCCGAGATTTCCTGCACGATGTTCTGCACTTCATCGAGGCTGGGATTGACCTTCTTGTCGATGCGTTCGATGTAGGGCACGTTGAGCGCCGCCAGCATGCGGTCATTGGCGCCCAGCACCGGATACGAGAGATTCACCACGCCGCGGATCTGGCGGCTTTCCATGCGCGAGTAGCCGCGCTCCTGGGTTTCGGCGATCTGGCGCAACAGTTGCGCGTGGTCGATTTCCTGCTCGCCGTCCATGCGCACGTGCGCCGCCAGCATGCGGCCGCGCTCCGCTTCGTCGCGGAACGACAGCAGCACGTGGCCCGATGCGGTGTCGGTCAGGCTGACCAGCGCGCCGACCTTCAGGCCGAAGGCCCAGCGTTCCGGGCTGTCTACCTGCGCCACCACGATCACGCGGCCGGCTTCATAGACGGTCAGATGGGTCGATTGCATGGTGCGGTTGGCCAGCTCGCGCATGTGCGGCAGCGCCGTGCTCACCAGCGAACGGATCGGCTGGTTGTTGTGCGCCAGTTCGAACAGCTTGAGTGACAGGCGGTACTGGTCGTTGTCGGCGATCAGGTAGCCGCGCTGCTCCAGCGTCACCACCATGCGGAAAATTTCATTGACGCTACGCCCCAGCTGCCTGGAGATCTGGTTCAGCGTCAACATCTGCTCGGACTTGCTGAGCAGCTCCAGAATGTCCAGCCCCTTGTCCAGCGCCGGCGCGGCATAGCGCGCCTTGCCGGTATCGGCGGCGCTGTCGTTGGCGGAAGCCTCGGCGACGGCTTCCAAGTCTGCGTCAGGGACGATTTTCTTGGTTCTTGGCATGGGCAGGCTGAATGAGGAAAAGGATTGCGGATGTTTGTCGTTTTGCGCAAATCCGTCTTGTTGCGCATTTTATCCCTGAAACCGGCATTCATGCGGCTTTACCGGTTTCAGGGAGTTACGCCCGACTAACTTAGAACGAATGGCTGATGCCGGCGTAGGCGCCGTTCTGGTTCTGGCCCGGCAACGGATTGTTGTTGGTGGCCTCGACCGAGAAGTTGGCGGTGCTGCTGTTGCGGACCGTGCCAGCGCCCACATACAGCAAGGTGCGCTTGGACAGCGAATAGTTGGCGCCGGCCATGAACAGGTTGGCGTTGCCGCCGCCGTTGTTGACGTTCACGCGGAACACCGAGCCGATCAGCGTCAACGCAGGCGTGACCTGGTAGTTCGCACCCAGCCAGTAATGATTGACCTTGTCCGGCGAACCCGGGGCAACGTCCGGTGCGCGCAGGTTTTCGTAGCCGAGGAACAGCTTGAGTTTGTCGATGGTGTAGGTGCCGCCCAGGATCAGTTCTTTCGAGGTATCGAAGACCGTATTGCGGGTGCCATCAGAGTTGAGGCCGCTGCCGTACTTGCCGTTGCTGTCGCGGATCAGATCATAGATCGCGCGCAGCTCAAGTCCCTGGTTTTGATACACCAGCGAGACGCCGTCCTTGCGCTTGTTCTTGATCGAGCCGGCCTGTTCGCCGAGCGCGGTCTGGAACGTGGCATTGAAGCCGCCCCAGGTCGGCGTCTGGTATTCGATCACATTGTCAGCGCCTTGCCAGTTGCGGCCGCGCACCAAGGTGGCGGTGCCGATGAATTGCTGGCCGGTCGGATCGAGGAACCAGACGTCATTGTCGATGAACAGGTTCTTACCGAACTTCAGCGAGCCGGCGCTGCCGGACAGGCCGACGTAGGAGCGGCGGTTGAACAGCGCCGTACCGTTGGTGGAGCCCTTGGTGGCGTCGAAGCCGGACTCGAGCAGGAAGAAGGCATTCAGTCCCGAGCCCAGGTCTTCCGTGCCCTTGAAGCCGATCATGCTGGTGCCCCACTGGTTGCCGGAGGCGCGCCACAGGCTGCCGCTGCCGCCGCCGGCTGTGGCGACGTTGGATTGATAGTCTACGCCGGCGTCGACACGGCCGTAGACCGTGACCGCCGATTGCGCCTGCACTGCGCCGGCCAGGCCGAGCAGCGCGCCGGCGACGGCGGCGAGCTTGAATGAGGATGCGCCGCGCGGTGCGCGGTTGCCGCTGGTCGCGACGATGGATGTGATTGTCTGCATGAGGATCTCCGTATGTGTCTTCATTTATGGTTGTTGGTGACTGCGTGTTCGTGTTTCGTCCGTACTGCGTACAGTTTTCCGGGACCTGGCGTTGCCGCAAGGGAAATGCGTGGGTTTCTCTGGCCTCCTTCCTTGTTTTATTTTTATTTGTAAAATTTAATTTTAATAAAATATCAAAGAAATATTGCCTGGGAGCTATCTATGTTTTGATATCTCTCCACTATCTATTGGTTATCACTCGGCGGTACGTGATTCCGTTGTAGTCTCCGGCGAAGCGATAGTAGCAAAGTAAACTCAAATATAAAATAGAATTTTATTGATGAATTTTAAGCTGCGTGCAATAATCGCCACATTTCATGACCTGCCAAGGGCAGCTTCGGCCCGGCAAGGTCAGGTGCAATAAAGGCGATGCGAATGCGTTGCGGAGACAGGAGAAGGGCCGCGCGGCAAGAAAGCGCAAGCCTGCTCGTATCTACAGGCTTCACTGACATTTGTTCTTAACATCCCATTTATCTACAGAGACGATGACCACCATCACTTCCATGCGCGTACTGGATGTACGTTTCCCGACCTCGAAGACGCTCGACGGCTCCGACGCCATGAATCCGGATCCGGATTACTCCGCCGCCTACGTGATCCTGGAAACCGACCAGTCCGGCCTCGAAGGCCACGGCCTGACCTTCACCATCGGTCGCGGCAACGAGATCTGCTGCGCCGCCATCAAGGCGATGGAGCATCTGGTGGTCGGCCTCGACCTGGCCTGGGTCAGTGCAGACATGGGACGCTTCTGGCGCTATATCACCTCCGACAGCCAGCTGCGCTGGATCGGCCCGGACAAGGGCGCGATCCATCTCGCCACCGGCGCCGTCGTCAATGCGGTCTGGGATCTGTGGGCCAAGGCTGAAGGCAAGCCGCTGTGGAAACTGGTGTCCGACATGTCGCCGGAAGAACTGGTGCGCAGCATCGACTTCCGCTACATCACCGACTGCATCACGCCCGACGAAGCGCTGGCGCTGCTGCGCGCACAGGCGCCCGGCAAGGCCGAACGCATCCGCCTGCTGGAGCAGAACGGTTATCCCTGCTACACCACCTCGGCCGGCTGGCTGGGTTATGACGACGCCAAGCTGCGCCGGCTTTGCAAAGAAGCCATCGACGGCGGCTTCAACCACATCAAGCTCAAAGTCGGTCGCGACCTCGCCGACGACAAGCGCCGCGTTACCATCGCGCGTGAAGTCATCGGCCCGGATCGTCACCTGATGATCGACGCCAACCAGGTGTGGGAAGTCGACCAGGCAATCGAATGGGTCAATGAGCTGGCCTTCGTCAAGCCATGGTTTATCGAAGAGCCGACCAGCCCGGACGACGTCGAAGGCCATCGCAAGATCCGCGAAGGCATCGGCGCCGTCAAGGTCGCCACCGGCGAGATGTGCCAGAACCGCGTGCTGTTCAAGCAATTCATCATGCGCGGCGCCATCGACGTGGTGCAGATCGATTCCTGCCGACTCGGCGGCGTCAACGAAATCCTGGCAGTGCTGCTGATGGCGGCCAAGTACAAGCTGCCGGTCTGCCCGCACGCCGGCGGCGTCGGCCTGTGCGAATACGTGCAGCATCTGTCGATGATCGACTACGTCTGCATTTCCGGCACTACCGAAGGACGCGTGACCGAATACGTCGATCACCTGCATGAGCACTTTATCGATGCCTGCGTGGTCAAAGGGGCTGCCTACATGCCGCCGGCCGCGCCGGGATTCTCGATTACGATGAAGCCCGAATCGCTGGAGCAATATCGCTTTCGCGGCTGATTAAAAAACAAGACAACAATAGCGATCGACACAATCGCAACACGGAGACAAACGTGGATTTACATCTCAAAGACAAGGTCGTGATCGTCACCGGCGGCGCCTCGGGCATCGGCGGCGCGATCTCGCTGCAACTGGCCGCAGAAGGCGCGATTCCCGTGATATTCGGCAAAAGCGAGCCGAACGAAGCGTTTCGGGAAAAATTGCTGAAACTGCAACCGCAGGCACGCTTCTTCCTGCTCGACCTGACCGATGAAGGGAAGTGTGAGCAAGCAGTGGCCGAGACTTTGCGCGCATTCGGCCATCTCGACGGACTCGTCAACAACGCCGGCATCAACGACAGCGTCGGCCTCGACGCCGGCCGCGCCGCATTCATGCAATCGCTGGAAAAAAACCTGATCCACTACTACGTCATGGCGCACTACTGCGTACCGCACCTCAAGGCCACGCGCGGCGCCATCGTCAACGTGTCGTCCAAGACCGCCGTCACCGGCCAGGGCAACACCAGCGGCTATTGCGCATCGAAGGGCGCGCAACTGTCGCTCACGCGCGAATGGGCGGCCGCGCTGGCCAACGACGGCGTGCGCGTCAATGCGCTGATCCCGGCCGAAGTCATGACGCCGCTGTACGAAAAATGGATTTCCAGTTTCGACAATCCGGAGGAGAAGCTGGCCTCGATCACGAGCAAGATTCCGTTCGGCAAGCGCTTCACGACCTCGGAAGAGATGGCCGACACGGCGGTCTTCCTGTTGTCGGATCGCGCGGCGCACACTACCGGGCAATGGGTATTTGTCGATGGCGGCTACACCCACCTCGACCGCGCGCTGAGCTGAGGAGCGAGCCATGCGTTACTGCCTCGCCCTCGACCTGAAAGACGACGCGGCGCTGATCGCGCGCTACGAAGAACATCATCGTCGCATCTGGCCGGAGATCGCCGCGCACCTGAGCGTGCACGGCGTGACCGGCATGGAGATCTACCGGCTCGGCACGCGCATGACGATGATCATGGACACCGACGACGCCGTCTATGATGCAGCGGCGATGGCGCGGGCAATGCAAAGCAACCCCAAGGTACAGGAATGGGAAACGCTGATGTGGCAGTTCCAGGCGCCGACGCCGTGGACGCCGCAAGGAGAGAAATGGGTGCCGATGGCGAAGATATTCGACCTGACGGCGCAGTGAGGGTAACCCGCAAAGACGGATAACCGACTTGCATCAAGAGGCAGGCATGCAATCAGAACAAACAGAGACCGCAAACGAATCGGGATACCTGATTTCTCTGCGCAACGTAACCAAACGCTTCCCCGGCGTGCTGGCGCTGGACAATTGTCAGCTCGACCTGTTGCCGGGCGAAGTGCACGCGCTCATGGGCGAAAACGGCGCCGGCAAATCGACGCTGATGAAGATCCTGTCAGGCGTGTACCAGAAAGACGAAGGCAGCATCTTCGTCGACGGCAAGGAAGTCGACATCGACGGCCCGCGTGCGGCGCAGGAGCTCGGCATCGGCATCATCCATCAGGAGCTCAACCTGATGAACCACCTGAGCGCCGCGCAAAACATCTTCATCGGCCGTGAGCCGCGCGGACGGTTCGGCATGTTTCTCGACGAAGAGACGCTCAATCGCCAGACCGCCGAAATCTTCGATCGCATGCGCCTGAAGCTCGATCCGCGCACCCAGGTCGGCGAGCTGACCGTGGCCAAGCAGCAGATGGTGGAAATCGCCAAGGCGCTGTCCTTCAACTCGCGCGTGCTGATCATGGACGAGCCGACCGCCGCGCTCAACAACGCCGAGATCGACGAACTGTTCCGCATCATCCGCGACCTGCAAACGCAGGGCGTCGGCATCGTCTATATCTCGCACAAGATGGACGAGCTGCGCCGCATCTCCAATCGCGTCACCGTCATGCGCGACGGCAAATACATCGCTACCGTGCCCACCGAAGAGACGCCGATCGACACCATCATCAGCATGATGGTCGGCCGTCAGCTCGACGGTGCGCGTCCGGTCATCGCCAACGCCGGCGACAACAAGATCGTGCTGGAGGTCAAGGGTCTGACGCGCGGCCATGCGATCCGCGACGTCAGCTTCCAGTTGCGCAAGGGCGAGATCCTCGGCTTTGCAGGTCTGATGGGCGCCGGTCGAACCGAAGTCGCGCGCGCCATCTTCGGCGCCGATCCGCTCGACGCCGGCGAAATCTTCATCCATGGCGGCAAGGCCGTGATCAAGTCGCCGTCCGACGCCGTCGCCCACGGCATCGGCTATCTGTCGGAAGACCGCAAGCACTTCGGCCTGGCCACCGGTCTCGACGTCAAGGCCAACGTGGTCATGTCGAGCATGAACCGCTTCCTGAAAAAGGGTCTGTTCCTCGACCAGGCCGCGATCCGCAGCACGGCGCAAAGCTATGTACGCCAGCTCTCGATCAAGACGCCATCCATTGACCAGCCGGCGCGCCTCCTGTCCGGCGGCAACCAGCAAAAGATCGTGATCGCCAAGTGGCTGCTGCGCGACTGCGACATCCTGTTTTTCGACGAACCGACGCGCGGCATCGACATCGGCGCCAAGAGCGAAATCTACAAGCTGCTCAACACCCTGGCAGAACAAGGCAAGGCCATCGTGATGATTTCCTCCGAGCTGCCGGAAGTCCTGCGCATGAGCCACCGTGTGCTGGTCATGTGCGAAGGCCGCATCACCGGCGAACTCAGCGCCGCCGAAGCCTCGCAGGAAAAGATCATGCAACTGGCCACGCAGCGTCCCTCCGCCGTCGCTGCCTCGACCGCCGCTACCACCACACATTGAAGAAGACGATCATGGCAACTACTCCCAATCCACTGTCGCAAACGAACCTGACCATGACACCAACAACCGATTCCCAAGCCGGCGCCGGCAGCCTGCGCGAGCGCCTGTTCCACCCGTCGACGCGGCAAAAGCTGCTGGCCTTTGCCAGCCTGCTGGCGCTGATGGTGTTCTTCAGCGTCGCCAACGACAACTTCCTGCAGGTCGACAACCTCGTCAGCATCCTGCAATCGACTGCGGTCAACGGCGTGCTGGCGATCGCCTGCACCTTCGTCATCATCACCGCCGGCATTGACCTGTCGGTGGGCACCATGATGACGTTCTGTTCCGTGATGGCGGGCGTGTTCCTGACCTACTGGGGTCTGCCGATCTACTTCGGCATCTTTGCGGCGATCTTCTTCGGCGCGCTGTGCGGCTGGACCTCCGGCATGCTGATCGCCAAGCTCAAGGTGCCGCCATTCATCGCCACGCTGGGCATGATGATGTTGCTCAAGGGCCTGTCGCTGGTGATCTCCGGCACCAAGCCGATCTACTTCAACGACACGCCGTCGTTCCCGCAGATTTCGCAGGAGTCGCTGATCGGGGACCTGATCCCGGCGCTGCCGATTCCCAACGCCGTGCTGATCCTGTTCCTGGTGGCGATCGCCGCCGGCGTCATCCTCAACAAGACCGTGTTCGGCCGCTACACCTTCGCGCTGGGCAGCAACGAAGAAGCGCTGCGCCTGTCCGGCGTCAAGGTGGATTTCTGGAAGGTCACCGTCTACACCGTCAGCGGCGCCATCTGCGGCATCGCCGGCCTGCTGATCGCCTCGCGCCTGAATTCCGCGCAACCGGCGCTGGGGCAGGGCTATGAGCTCGACGCCATCGCCGCCGTGGTGATCGGTGGCACCTCGCTGTCGGGCGGCACCGGCACCATCCTCGGCACCATCATCGGCGCCTTCATCATGAGCGTGCTGATCAACGGCCTGCGCATCATGTCGGTGGCGCAGGAATGGCAGACCGTGGTCACCGGCGTGATCATCATCCTGGCGGTGTACATGGACATCCTGCGTCGCCGTCGTCAATAAAAGTAAAACAAGAAAATTGCCTTACCCCCGCTGTTTTTACATTCATCAAGGAGACTTAAAAATGATAAAGAGAAGAGCCCTCAACATCGCCCTCGGCCTCAGTTTTGCATTCGGTGCAAGCGGCATCGCACAAGCGCAGGAAGTCTATATTCCGCTGATCTCGAAGGGCTTCCAGCACCAATTCTGGCAAGCGGTAAAGGCCGGCGCCAACCAGGCCGCGACCGACTACAAGGTCAAGGTGACCTTCGAAGGACCGGAAACCGAAGCCATGGTCGACAAGCAGATCGACATGCTGTCCGCTGCACTGGCCAAGAAGCCGCAGGCGATCGGTTTCGCCGCTCTCGACAGCAAGGCTGCGCTGCCGCTGCTGAAGAAGGCGCAAGCCGCGAAGATTCCGGTGGTCGCATTTGACTCCGGCGTCGACAGCGACATCCCGGTCACCACCGCCACCACCGACAACAAGGCCGCCGCCGCGCTGGCTGCCGACAAGATGGCCGAGCTGATCGGCAAGGAAGGCGAAGTCGCCGTGGTCGCGCATGATCAGACCAGCCGCACCGGCATCGACCGCCGCGATGGCTTCGTCGATCGCATCAAGTCGGCCTATCCGAAGATCAAGATCGTCAGCATCCAGTACGGCGCGGGCGACCAGCTGAAGTCGACTGAAGTCACCAAGTCCATCCTGCAGGCCTATCCGAAACTCAAGGGCGCCTTCGGCACCAATGAAGGTTCGGCCATCGGCGTGCTCAACGGCGCCAAGGAAATGAAGCGCAAGGTCGTTATCGTCGGCTTCGACTCGGGCAAGCAACAGAAGGATGCGATCCGCGACGGCCAGATGGCAGGCGCGATCACGCAAAATCCTGTCGGCATCGGCTACAAGACCGTCGAAGCTGCAGTGAAGGCGCTCAAGGGCGAGAAGCTGCCGAAGATCATCGATACCGGTTTCTACTGGTACGACAAGAGCAACATCGCCGATCCGAAGATCGCAGCCGTGCTGTACGACTGATCGTCTGATCATTTGATCTGAGGATCCGATGCCGGCGGCATTCGCACCAAGCGGATGCGCCGGCATTCTCGTTTGATTTTTTCAATTTTTACTTTGATCAGACCATGACCATGCGCATCGATGCACATCAACATTTCTGGCGCTATCGCGCGGAAGATTACCCATGGATAGGGGCCGGCATGGGCGTGCTGGCGCAGGACAAGCTGCCTGCCGATTTGCTCCCGTTGTTGCGCGCACATCAGGTGGATGCCTCGATTGCCGTGCAGGCGCGTTCGGGCCGCGACGAGACGCGCTTCCTGCTTGGACTGGCGCAGGAGAATGATTTCATCGCCGGTGTGGTCGGCTGGGAAAACCTCGCCGTACCCGATCTCGGCGAGCGCCTCGATGAATGGCATGGCGGCGACAAGCTGCTGGGATTTCGTCATCAGGTGCAGGACGAAGCCGACGCGCGCGCCTTCCTCGAACATGCCGATTTCAATCGCGGCGTGGCGCTGCTGCAAGAGCGCGACTACGTCTACGACGTGCTGGTGTTTGAGCGCCAACTGGCCGACACGCAGGCATTCTGCGCGCGCCATGACAAGCACTGGCTGGTGCTGGACCATCTCGGCAAGCCGGCGCTGCGCGAGTTTGGCAAAAACGGCGGCAAAAGCGACGACGCCCTGTGGCGCTGGGAAAAGGAATTGCTGGCGCTGGGTGAATTGCCGCACGTGGTCTGCAAGCTGTCCGGACTGGTCACCGAAGCCGACTGGCAGCACGGCCTGCAGCCGGCCGACTACCAGCACATCCGCATCTGTCTCGATACCGCGCTGGAAGCCTTCGGTCCGCAGCGCCTGATGTTCGGCTCGGACTGGCCGGTGTGTTTGCTGGCTGACTCTTACGACAAGGTGGCCGATCTGGTCGCCGACTGGGCCGCGAGCAATCTCAGCAAAGACGAGCAGGCTGCGCTATGGGGCGGGACGGCGGCGCGTTGCTACGGCATCAAAGTCGGATAGCCCGGACGGTTATTTTTCATTTGCCCTGCACCAGTTGCAAGGGCGTTGCCATCACGGCGTTCAGTTCGCGCATGTTGGCCGGTCGCTGTGCCACCAGCGTCAGCACCCATTCCTGCAGATAGGTCGCGCCCGGCGTGTTCTTGCCGGTGCGATCATTCAGAACGCGCTGCCAGCCGCGCACGATCATGCCGTCGGCATGCATGCTCAGCAATTGCGGTTCATACAGCGGCGACAGCAACAATACCGTCGCTCCTTCCGCATTGTCCGCACCTTCGGGTGCGCTCAGCGTCATCTGGCGCGTGGTGCCGGCCATGCTCATCGTCACGATGCCGGCGAAACCGGCGTCGGCAGCCACTTCCGCCTCAGTGCGGCGGATTCCCTCATGTCTTAGTTGTCGAATTATACTGTACATAAATCCAGTATATTCCAAAATTGTCCCTCGGCGCAATACGAGTTCTTGCTTTCAAATCCGTCTTCGGATGTGCCGGCGCGAGCCCCATCCAAGACTGCACGCGGTATATGAATATGCGGATATATTCGTGGCGGCGGCGTGGCGCGCGCCAGAGAATCAAGGATTGATTTTCTCTTTCCGGAGTGCGCCATGAGCCGAGATTTGCTGTTGTTGCTGGAAGCAGGATTTACCGACCCGAACCACCCTGGTGAGCGTTTCATCTGCCCCGACGGCGCGCCCATCGAGGGCCTGCTGGCCGGTGATCCGGAACATGCCGGACGCCTCGACATCGAGCGCCTGCCGTTCGCCAAGCCGCGCCAGAAGGTGGTCGCCGCGCTCGATGCCGATCACCAGAGCCTGCCGGTACTGATCCTCGGCGACGAACAGCCGCTGCCGGCCGATAGCACGCACGTGCAGCAACTCGGCGACAAGCGCTTTGTCACCGACACGCGCCGCATCCTCGACTTGCTGGCCGAACGCCACGGCTTTTTCAAAGTGCATTGATGCACGGTAGTCTCGCGCCGGCAACGGCGCGGGCGCATCCGATCTGCCCTGACCCCACCGGAGTTTACTCATGAGCGACACGTCCGTGCGCCCGCGCCAGCTGCATCTCAACATCAACGTCCTGCATTCCGGTTTCGTGCCCTCGGCCTGGCGCCTGCCCGACGCCGATCCCCATGCCTTCATCGACGTTGGTCATTACATCCGCGTGGCGCAGATCGCCGAAGCGGCGAAGTTCGATGCCGTCTTCCTGGCCGACAACGCCTCCATCATCGAGCAGATCGACTTCCGGCCCATTACCGCGCTGGAACCGACCGTGCTGCTGGCCAGCGTCGCCGCAGCGACCACCCACATCGGCGTCATCGGCACGGCCTCGACCAGCTACAACGAGCCGTACAACATCGCGCGCCGCTTCGCCACGCTGGACCACGTCAGCAAGGGCCGCGCCGGCTGGAACGTGGTCACCACCGCCGATCTTGGCTCGGCGCGCAACTTCGGCCGTGACGCCGTGCCGAACCACGCTGAGCGCTATGCGCGCGCGGCCGAGTTCACTGATGTGGTCAAGGCCTTGTGGGACAGCTGGGAAGACGATGCGGTCATCGGCGACAAGGTCGGCGGCCGCTTCATCGACACCGCCAAGGTGCAGCCGATCGCGCATCGCGGCACACATTTTTCCGTACACGGTCCGCTCAACCTGCCGCGCACGCCGCAAGGCCATCCGGTGCTGGTGCAGGCGGGCGGTTCCGCCGACGGCCGCGATCTCGCGGCGCGCCATGCCGAGGCAGTGTTCTCGGCGTCGCAGTCGTTCGAGGAATCGTTGGCTTACGGACGCGAGCTCAATGCGCGCGCAGCCGCCTACGGACGCGGTCCGCATGCGGTCAAGATCCTGGCCGGACTGACCACCATCATCGGCGCCACCGAGGCCGATGCGATCCGCCGGCGCGACGAGCTGATCGACATGATCCCGTGGAGTTACAACATCAATCGTCTGGCCGGCATCCTCGGCGTAGCGCCGGAACGCATCAAACTCGATGAGCGTCTGCCCGACGACATTGCCTTGCCCAATAACGGCAACGGCAATCACACCTTCTTTAACGCCACGCTGGCTCAGGCGCGGCAGCACGGCTATACCGCGCGACAACTCGTCTATGCATTGGCGGGCGGCGGCGGTCACCGTGTCGTGGTCGGCACGCCGGAGCAGATTGCCGACGACATCGAGTACTGGTTCAAGGGCGGCGCGGCCGACGGCTTCAACCTGATGCCGGATGCGCTGCCGAGCGGTCTGCAGGACTTTACTGACGGCGTCGTGCCTATCCTGCAGAAACGCGGCATCTTCCGTCGCGACTATGAAGGCACGACCTTGCGTGAACATCTGGGACTGGCGCGTCCGGGCGGACGCAACAGCATCGCCGACGCTGCCTGATCAGCTGCTTGATCAATGGCGGTGGTCGAAGCGGCGTGACACCCGCTCGCCCACCAGCTGGATGACGGATACCAGCGCAATCAAAATCACGATGACTTCAAACATCACCCGCGTTTCATAGCGCTCGTAGCCGTAACGAATCGCCAGGTCGCCCAGTCCGCCGGCGCCGACTGCGCCGGCCATAGCGGAGGCGTTGATCATCGCGATCACGCTGACCGTCATGCCGCCGACGATGCCAGGCAAGGCTTCCGGCAACAGCACGTGGCGGATGATATGGCGGCGCCGGCAACCCATGGCGCGCGCCGCTTCGACCAGTCCGGGATCGACGTCGTTGAGGCTGACCTGCGCAATGCGCGCATAAAACGGAATCAGGTTGACCGTCAGCGGCACCACTGCGGCCCAGGTGCCAAGTGTGGTGCCGACCAGGAAGCGCGTCACCGGCAACAGCGCCACCAGCATGATGATGAACGGCACCGCACGGAAGATGTTGACCGTCACCGACAAGCCGCGATGCAGGCGCGGCTTCGGATACAGGCTGCTTTTGGCGGTCACCGTCAGCACGATCGCCAGCAGCAGGCCCAGGCCGATGGCGATCAGCGCCGAGGCGCTCACCATCAACAGGGTTTCAAAAAACGCCTGGAAATATTTGTTAAGCGGTGGCAGGGACATAGCCGAGAACCTCAATGAAATCGGCGCCGTGCTTTTGTCCAAAGTTCTGCCCGAATACGCCGTTGGTTTTTATTGATTGCCACGATGCGATCGGCAACGACACCAGCAAGCTTCCCTGTGCATGGCCGCGGATGCGATCGAGACCGCCGTGGATCAGCGTGGCGTCGGGACCAAGCAAAGCCAGTTGTTGCAGGCTGACGCCCTGCGGCTGCGCCGCGCCGTTGAAGCGCAGGCTGAGCAGCGCATTGCCGGGGCGGCCGTCGAGGTCGTCGACTAATTGCGCCGCCAGGTCGGCCGGCAAGCCGTGCTGCAGCGGACGCAGCAGCGCGCGCGTGGCGGGCGCCTGCGGGTCGCCGAACACGCGCCACACTTCACCCTGTTCAACCACCTGGCCATGGTCGAGCACCAGCACGCGGTCGCAGATTTCACGGATCACCGCCATGTCGTGCGTGATCAGCACCACGGTCAGATCCATCTTGCTGCTGATGTCGCGCAGCAAAGCCAGGATGGCTTGCGTCGACTCGGGGTCGAGCGCCGAGGTCGCCTCATCGCACAGCAGGATTTCCGGATCGTGCACCAGCGCTCGCGCAATGCCGACGCGTTGTTTCTGGCCACCCGAGAGTTTGGCCGGATACACCTCGGCCTTGTCGCTCAGGCCGACCAGTTCAAGCAGGGCGTCGACGCGCCTGCGCACCACGTCGGGTTTGACGCCGGCCACGCGCAGCGGCAGCCCGACGTTGTCGCGCACGGTCTTGGCCGACAACAAATTGAAATGCTGGAAGATCATGCCGACGCGGCGGCGCAGGTGCACCAGCCCGTCCTCGTCGAGTCCGCCGACTTGCAGGCCGTCGATGGCGATGCCGCCGGCATCGGGCAGCTCCAGCGCATTGATGGTGCGCAGCAAGGTCGACTTGCCGGCGCCGCTGCGGCCGATGATGCCGAAGATCTCTCCGCGCGCGACCGTGAACGAGACCTCGCGCAGCGCGTGCACGATGCCGCTCGGCGCCGGATATTGTTTGGAAACCTTGGAAAAACTCAGATGCACGTCGCCGGCTGCTGTCGCAGCAGGTGACGGCAGCGGCGTCGCTGAAGCTACGGGCGCCGCCGGCGTCGGCTGTCCAGCCTCAGCGCCGGCGCCGATCAATGCCGCGATACTCAAAATACCGGCACCACCGAGCCGCCGTATTGCTTCTGGATGAACTGGCGCACTTCTTCCGATTGATAGGCCTTCACCAGCGGCGCCACCCACGCGGCGTTCTTGTCCTGCTCGCGCACCACGATGATGTTGACGTAGGGATTGTTTTCTCGCTTCTCGACGGCGATGCCGTCGCGCGTGGCGATCAGGCCGGCCTGATAGGCGAAGGTGTTGACGATGGCGGCCGTGTCGACGTCTTCCAGCGAACGCGCCAGCACCACCGAGGCGGCTTCGGTCAGGGTGATCTTCTTCTTGTACGCCGTGATGTCATTGATCGATACCGTCCCGGTGAACGGATCGAAGCCGTCGCGCAGCGTGATCAGGCCGGCGTCGCGCAATACCACCAGTGCGCGCGTCTGGTTGCTCGGGTCGTTGGGGATGGCGACTTTGGCGCCGTCAGGCAGGTCCTTGATCGATTTGTACTTCTTCGAATAGAACGCGATTGGCGAGATGTAGGTGTTGCCGACCACGCTCAGCTTGTAGCCGCGTTGCTTGATCTGGTCGCGCAGGAAGGGAATGTGCTGGAACGAGTTGGCGTCGAGGTCGCCGTTGTTGAGCGCTTCGTTCGGGCTGGCTGCGCCCGAGATGACCACCGCTTCGACGTTCAGGCCGTTCTTCCTGGCGACCTTGGTGACGACTTCCCAGATCTGTTCGTCGGTGCCGCCGCGCACGCCGACGCGCAGGGTCTTGTCGGCGGCCTGGACTTGGGCGAGGCCCATGACGGAGATCAGTGCGGCGGCGACGATGGCGTGCACGCGGAATCGGTAAGACAGGTTCATGCTGGTTCCTCTGATGTTTTTATGAGCAGGGTAGTGATGCGGGAGAAGTGATCAGGCTTACTTGGTCTTGAAATAGTCGGGCAGGCGGAAGCCGTCGTAGAAGCGATCGGCGCGGATCGCGTTCTGGAAGGTGTCGGAGCGATAGGCCTCGACGATGTCGCGTGCATATTGTTCGGTCTGCTTCGTTTTCTTGACCGCCAGCACGTTGATGTAGGCCGGCGTCATGTCTTCCAGGATGAAGGCTTCCGACAGCTTGAGCTTGGCGAAGATGGCGAAGTTGCCCTGGATCGCGGCGAAGTCGGCATCGTCCAGTGCGCGCGGACCCTGGGCATTTTCCAGCAGCACCAGTTTCAGGCCGGCCTTGTTCTCGACCACGTCGAGTTCGGTGACGTCGACCGGATTGGCGTTTTCCTTGATCCTGATCCAGCCCAGGCGCTGCAAGATCCACAGGGCGCGTTGCAGATTGACCGGATCGTTCGGCACGGCGACGGTAAAGCCTTTCTTGAGGCCGTCGAGACTGCGGTGCTTCTTCGAATACAGGCCCATCGGCGGCGTCGGCACCTGCACGATGCCGACCAGGTCGGTCTTGTTGCGCTCGTTGTATGACTTCAGGAACACCGAGTGCTGCATCACGTTAGCGTCGATGTCGCCCTTGAAGACTGCGCTGTTGGCTTCCAGTCCGGTGCTGAATTCGTAGTACTTGATCTTGTAGCCTTTCTTCTCCAGCTCGGGCTGCACGCCGACCTTGAACTCGTCGATGTAAGGACCGGGCACGAAGCCCACGCGCAGCTCGGGCCTTTGCGGCGCTGCCGATGCCTGTGCGGCGAACAGTGCAATGCTGCCCAACGCGAGCGCAGCGAAGAGACGATAGAAAATATTCTTACGCATACGACACCCCGAAGCGTTCGTTGGGCGGATTGTCGTTGAGGTGGTAGTCGCCGATGGCGGCTTCGCGCTGCGTCGCCGGATTGTGCGAGGCCAGCGTGCGCGCATTGCGCCAGTGGCGATCGAGGCGGCGCTTGTCGCTGGTGGCCGAGGCGCCGCCGACTTCGAACAGCAGCGTGGCGGCTTCCAGCACCTGACCGATGACGACCTGCTGGGCCTGGAAGGTCTGCACGTCGAGCGCGATGTAGTCCTCCGGTTTGGCGGTGCCGGCCAGGCGCGCCTGATGGACGTTTTCGATGGCATTGGCGACGGCGTTGACCAGTTGTTCCACCGACCACGCCAGGCTGGCGAGGCGACCGACCACGCGATGCACCAGCGGGTTTTCGCGCGGGCTCGATTGACCCGGCACGCCGAAGGTGCGCGTGCGTGCCTGGGTGAATGCCACCGCATCGCGTTGCACGGCGCGTGCGATGCCGGCCAGCGTGGCCAGGTGCACGGTCTGGTAGAACGCAGTGATGATGGTGTTGCGACGCGGTTGCGAGACGTGATAGCGATCGAGGATCTGCTGCTGCGTGATCAAGACCTTCTCGAAGCGCGTGGTGCCGCTGCCGGTCAGGCGCTGGCCGAAGCCGTCCCAGTCGTCCACGCGCGTCACGCCGGGCGTGTTGCTGCGAATCAGCACGTTGAGATCGGACTCGTCGTCGTGCGCGCGCACCAGGATCCAGTCGGCGTACAGCGTGCCGGTTGAATAATATTTTTCGCCGTTCAGCAGGAAGTGATCGGGACGTTTGTCCGGATCCGGCGCAACAGTGACCGAGTTGCCGGTGGTGCCGGTGCGCTCCGAGGCGGCCGCGCCGAAGGTCTCGCCCTTGCCGATCACGCCGAGCCAGTGACGCGTGTCGTCGTCGTCCTTGCGCTCCAGCAGCAGTTCAGTAAAGCCGGCGTTCACGCGCAGGATCTGCGGCAGGTTCGATTCGGCTTCCGCCAGGCGGATCAGCAGGCTGAAGAACTGCGGCAGCGTGGCGCCGCTGCCGCCATGTTCGACCGGCACGCGCAGCGATGTGAAGCCGGCATCCTTGAGCCATTGCACGGCTTCGTACGGAAGCTCGCGGTCGTTTTCGCGGGCTATGCTGCCTTCCGCGATGCGCGCGAAGATGGGTTCGAAACGCGCCAGCAAGGCGTCGAACGACGGCGGATGTGATGCTTGGGTCATGGATTGCCTCGGTTATCTGCTTCGCGATGAAAGTGATGCGCACGGACTTGCAGCGAAGCAAGTCCGTACAGTCAAGCGCCGATTATCTGGCAGCAAAACTCGCTTGATAACGAAGATAAACAGATATCCATATGCCCTCCTGCAGAAGACTGGGGCTACTGCTCGGCGCGAGGGCGTTCCCCGTTCGGGGACGGAAGGCGGGAATTCAAGGGTGTTCATTGTTCTACTGATAGAACGATGAATCCGGATTTTGCCTCCTAGTGCACTTTCAACGCAAAACCTACACTTGAGTCCAAGCAGTCGCACTTGCACCTCACTACAGCAAACGCCGCTGCGCTTTACCGGAAGGCTTCGAACGCTTCGTTGCCACAAGCACAACGCTAACAACGCACACAATGCAAAGAAGGAGCATCACCATGAACACCACTACCGCACGTCTGGACCGCAGCGTCCTGCAACTCACCGCCACCGTCCTGCTGGTCGCCGTCGCCGGCACCTTCGCCGCCGGCAGCGCACTGGCCGCCAACGAACCGTCCGACACTGCGCAAGCGCAGCCGGTCAGCATCCAGCAAACCGCTAAGACGCCTACCAAGTCCTCGATCAAGCGTCAGGAAATCCAGCAAAAATTGGCACGCCACGAGCCGCTGACTTACACCGAAACACTGTATCTGCGTTAATCGACGCCAGTCTTACGCAATCACGCAACACCACTATTTCCGTTGCCGGCTTTCATGAGAAGCCGTGCAACAAACACCCACCTCACCAAGGAACCATCATGAACATCAAGAAAATCGCCGGCGGCCTGCTTTTCCTTTCCATCGTCGGCAGCGCCATGGCCGAAGAAGCCTATCCGCCAGAAACACAATTCGTTTCGCACAAGACCCGCGCCGAAGTGATCGAAGAACTGAAGCAAGCGCGCGCCAACGGCGAGATCATCAACAACGATCTGTATCCGGTCGAAGTGCAGCACAAGTCCACCGTCTCGCGCCAGGCTGTTGTTGAAGAACTGAAGCAAGCCCGTCAACATGGCGGTACAGACTTCAACGGCGCCTGATCGCTGAACAATTGTTGAGCAATCAACAATCGTTGAGCAATTTTCCAACGTTGACAAGACCGGTCGAACCCCGCCTTCCGGTCTTGCCGGCGGATCATCGGAAACGCCGGTTCGCAGTTCGGGACCGGCGCTTATCATGAAAAAAATCCTCGGTATCTACAGCAGTTCCAGGCAGCATCGCATCGGCGACGGCTTGCTCGCGCATACCCTGTTTTCAAAGCGCATGCTGGGACAGCACGTCAGTCCTTTCCTGTTGCTCGACCATGTCGGATCGGCGGACAGCACTGCGCCGGATGCCTGCGCGCGCCAGCTGTATCGCGGCTGCAAAGTGTTGACGATGGTGCAGCAAGGTCGCCTGGAATATGTCGACGCCGATGGCAAGAAGCAGGTCCTCAGCGCCGGCGACGTGCAATACCGCAGCGTGATCGCTGAACAGGACGCGGGAATTTATCGTCCGGCAGCGAATCGCAGCGGCAAGCGTGAAGCATCCCCGCAAGTGCTGCAGTTGTGGATAGATGCGCCGACGCAGGCATCGTTGTCGTGCACCGGCAAGACTGTCGCCGCCGACAAAATCCCTTCCATCGCCTTACCCGACGGCGCCGGCAGCATCCGCGTGATCGCAGGCGATTGCCTGAAACGACGTGGCGCGATGCCGACGACGTCGGCCTTCGATGTATGGGAGTTGCAACTGAATGCCCGTTCCACGAGCGAATTCAAGACCGTCGAGGGGCGCACGCTATTGCTGGCAATCCTGAGCGGTTCTGTGCTGATCAATGGCGATCATGCAGCGCTGGGCGGCGAAGTCGTCATGCTGGATCGCCCCGGCAGCGGCTTGTTCCTGGAAACCCGCGCGGACACCGTGGCGCTGCTGTTAAGCGGCGACCCGCTGGACATCGGCAGCGCGGTGCTTCAGTAGTCTTCGAGCTCGTCGAAGCGTTTGGCGAGGAAGTCGATCAGCTGGCGCACCGACGGCAACAGGAAACGCCGTGACGAATACACGGCGTGGATGATGCCGGATTTCGGTGACCACTCGGGCAAGACCTTCACCAGCGCACCGCTGCGCAATTCATCAATCACCACCATGGTCGGCAGATAGACGATGCCGGCGCCGGCCACGGCGGCGCGTTTGAGCGCAGTGGCGTCGTCGGTCATCAGGCGCGGCGTGTGGCGGATCGATGCAGATTCGCCGTCGGCGTTTTCCAGATGCCAGACATGCTGTTCCACCGGGATGGCCAGACTCATGCTGGGAAAACGATGCAGGTCGGCCGGCACTTCGGGGACGCGGCATTTTTCCAGCAGGGCCGGGCTGGCCGCAAGGCACCAGTGACGCACGCCAAAAATCTTCAACACCAGATCGCTGTCCTGCAGCGGCGGCAGCAATACGCGCAACGCGACGTCGATACCCTCGTTGACGACGTCGACGCGCCGGTTGGTCGACTCCACCTGCAAGGTCACGCGCGGATGTTCGATCAGGAAGTCGGCCAGCATCACTCCCACACGACCGTGCAGCAGCGCCACCGGACAGGTCAGCCGCACCGTGCCTTGCGGTTCGGCGCGATTGCGTTCGACGGCTTCCTGCGCTGCTTCGGCTTCCACCAGCATCGCCTTGCAGTGCTCGTAATAGCTTTGGCCGATTTCGGTTACCGACAGGCTGCGCGTGGAACGCTGGATCAGGCGCGCGCCGAGGCGTTCTTCCAGTTGCGCGATGCGCCGGCTCAGTTTCGACTTGGGAATGCCCAGCGCGCGACCGGCAGCGGCGAAGCCGCGGTGGTCCACCACCTGCGCGAAGTAATAGAGGTCGTTCAGATCTTGCGTCATGCACCTTCCCTTGTTGATCGTGATGCGATCTTTGATGTTGTCTGATGGATTATGCCGCAGCGACGCGGACAGCGTGTACGGGACGGCATCAGGGCGAGGTTGAAGCGATGCCGGGGACATTTCATCGCTAATTGCAACACTGTTGCAAATGTATCGCGATGCGGGCACAATGCAACACTGTTGCAAAATGAGTGCGGTTTGTTTTCGCCGGCCGGATGCCGGAGCGAGCTACGCACGACCTTCCATCCGCTTCCTTCTTCACGACAATATGAAAAAAATCACTTCAGCCGCACTGATCTGCGCGGCCTTGTCCCTGTTCGCCTCGGTGCCTGCGCAGGCGCACTATCTCTGGTCCGAAAACACATCCAAAGGCAATCTGATCTACTTCGGCGGCGTCGACGAAAACGTGCGCGAAGCCTCCCCGGGTCGGCTCGACGAATTCGCCAACTTGACCCTCAGCGTGCAGCAGCACAAGAAAGACGATGTCGTCACGACGTCCCGCACGGCAAGGAAGACGCACGACGGTTTCGTCAGCACGCCGGCGCTTTCCAGCGACGACAGCCTGATCGGACAGGACGTCTCTGTGCCGGTCAAGGACCTGAGCGCCTACAAGCTCGGCATTCTCAAACTCAATTTCTATGTCCGTCACGTACAGATCGATCGCGTCTTTCCGGCCGCGCTGAATCTGGATGCGGTTCCTACCGGCGTCGCCAATCAATTGAGATTCAGTTTCAGGGGCGCGCCGCTGGCGAAGTTCAAGGCCAAGCTGATCGCGCCGAACGGCTGGATTACCGATCTGCGCACCGACGCCGCAGGTCTGGCAACCATCGCGACGCCATGGCGCGGCAACTACGTGATCGAGGCGACCTACTTCGAAGACGTCAGCGGCGATTTCGAGGGCAAACACTTCGAGCGCATCCGCCATCGCCTCGGCCTGACCGTGGTGCAAGCGAAAGGTCCGAAGACCTTCACGCCCGATTACGCCGCACACGATCACGACCACTAAAAACAAGCCAGGGGAAGGACCATGAACAATAAAATCCGGCAGGCCGCAGGTCGCCTGCGCGGCAAGACGCTGCCATCGAAAAAATATACGTCACGCTATTCACTGGGTTTGCTTGCAGCAAGCTTCAGTATCGCCGTCTCTGCCCAGCAAACCAACGAATCCAGCCTGCCGGAAATTTCCGTGAGCGCCGGCAAGAGCGACAGCAGAAATGTCGTCAAATCCGCCGTCAGCAACGAGAACAGTGGATTGCCGACCAGCGTCACCGTAATCGATCGCGCCGAGATCGACCGCACCAATGTCGGCCGCGATATCTCCGACCTGTTGCGGCGCGTGCCCGGCGTCATGGCGCATACGCTGGACCAGGGCGACATCGGCAACTCGATCAAGATGCGCGGATTCTTCAGCTCGTCACACGGCGCCGACACGGCCGTCTACATCGATGGTGTACCACAGAACCTGCCGTCCTCGGCGATCAACCACGGCATGAATGACATGTCCTGGCTCACCCCGGAAATGATAGACAGCATCGACGTCATCAAGGGACCGTTCTCGGCGCTTTACGGTGATCAGAACCGCTCCGGCGCCGTCAGCATCACCACGCGCAACGTCGCCGAAAACAGCATAGCCATCAGCGTCGGCAGCCAGGGATCGAAACGTCTCAACGCCGTGATATCGGGCAAGTCGGGACCGATCCAGTCGCTGGTCGTGGCTGATCTGTACGAGATCGGCGGCTTTCGCGCCAACAGCGACGGTGAGCGCGGCAGTCTGTTCATCAAGGAGTCGATGATCCAGGGCGACAGCCTGTGGGCAGTGCGCGCCGCTTATCAAAAGTCCGACTGGAACGCCGCCGGCTTCCTCAACGTCAATGACCTGCGCAGCGGCAAGGTCAGCGATACACAACGCGATCCAAGCTCGCCGCCGCTGTGGGGCGACGCCCGGCGCGGCAGCCTGGTGCTGTCGCGCGCGCCGGCCAGCGGCGCTGAAGGCCTGCGCGTCTCGGCCTATGTGGAAGACTACGAGCGCCGCCGCGCCACCGGCGCCAACGCCACAGCCCTGAACGTGGCTGCGGACGATCGCCGCATCATGGGCGCGCGCGGCGTCTACGACATGCTGTTCGGCGACAAGGCTGCGCTGGCGTTCGGTGTGGATGTGCGTCGCGACGTCGGCACCGCGCTCAACCAGAATTGGCCGAACAGCTTGCCGGGAACGAACTACAGCCTGGACCAGGATCTCGATCTGGTGACGTATGGCGTGTTCGCCCAGGGCCAGTACAAGCTGCTTGAGAGTCTGAAACTGCTGGCCGGCCTGCGACTGGATTCCTTCGACTACGACATCAGCAACCGCAAGTTGCCGGCGGCGTCCCTGAGCTACAAGCAGTCCGTGGCGACGCCCAAATTCGGCGTGGTGTGGACGCCCGTCAGCAGCATCGATCTGTTTGCCAATCGCGGCAGCGGCTTCCGTTCGCCGGCGCAGAGCGAGCTGAGTCCGAGCGGCACGCTGGGGCCGTTGGGCGCGAATGGCGGATCGTCATTTCCCGATCTGAAACCGTCCAAGGTCACGTCCTATGACTTCGGCTTCAACTTGCGCGCGACGTCGAGGTGGCATATGTCCGCGGCCAGCTATCACACCGTCAACGACAATGAAATCGCGCAGATCGCGCCGAACGTCTTCGGTCCGGTTGGCAACACCACGCGCGATGGCTGGGAGGTGGAGAGCAGCTTCGACTTCACGTCCGACTTCAGCATCTACGGCAGCTTCGGCCGCATCATCCGCGCCCACATCAACAGTGCGGCGCCGGGCACCGCCAGCGACTTGTCGGTGCCGCGCGATACCTACAAGGCCGGCGCAGCGTATGCAACGCCGTTTGCGGCGGGCAAGCTGCTGTTCAATGCAGATGCCTACTTCATCTCGGGCGTGCCGTATTTCTCGGGGACGCCGCTGGTGAAGAGCTATTCGCGGCCGTACTCGCGCTACGACCTGCGCGGCACGTACTCGGTCGGCAAGGTCGATTGGACCGCCAGCCTGGTCTTGCAGCCGCATCAGTACAGCAGCGAAGTTGCGGTGGGCAGCACGGCGGGGTTGCTGATCGACCCGGTCGCCAGGACGCAAGTGAATCTGGCGATGCGTTATCGTTTTTAAGCGGAGCGAACGCGGGGCGGGAGAGGCATTTGCAATCGGCGGTACAATGCCGACCTTCTCTTATTTCCCGCTCCGTCCCATTGCGATGAACTGCCGCCCCAACTGCGGCGCATGCTGTACCGCGCCTTCCATCTCCAGCCCGATTCCCGGCATGCCCGACGGCAAGCCGGCGGGCGTGCCTTGCGTGCAATTGATGGAGGATTTGCGTTGTGCGATTTTCGGCAAGCCGGAACGGCCTGCGTGTTGCTCGGGGTTGCAGGCGTCGGCGGAGATGTGCGGCGATGGCCGCGAGACGGCGATGCAGTGGCTGGGGACGCTGGAGCGGCTGACCGCGCCCGACCGGAACAGGGTTCCGGCCTGACACGCGTCTCTGTCGAGGCTTATTGCGGCAGCGCCTTGGCCGCCGCCACCACTTTGGCGGTGTCGAAGTTGTTGATCGCCGGGATGAACTGGTTGGTGTAAAGGTCTTCCAGTTTCGGGCTGGTCTGGATGACGTTGTTGGCCTTCATGAACGCGACCATGTTGGCCACCGCGCTGATCGGGATTTCCCCCCACTTGACGCCCGGTTCCAGTTTCAGGAATTCGCCACGTGTCTGGATGATGTGCAGGCCCTGCTTGATGGCCGTGGCGTCGTCGAGACTGGACGGCTTGGTCAGCGGGAATACCTTCCAGTGCACTTTCAGCGATCCCTGCGGATTGGCCAGCGCCGTCACGGAACCCATGGCCACGCAGCGCAGGACTTTCTCGATGGTTTGCGGACGCTTGGCGATCATGTCGTCGCGCACGAAGTAGGAGCCGCCGAAGTTGAGCTTCTCGGCGAACGGCGAGGAGAAGCGGCGCAGCTTCAGGCCCATGTTTTCCGCCGTGGCGATCTGTGAATCCCAGGTGCCCCAGATGTCGACCCGGCCTTTCGACAGCGCCGTCACGGCTTGCGCGCCGGAGCCGGTTTCCACAAACGTCACGTCCTTGTCCGGGTTGATGCCGGCTTCGGTCAGCATGCCTTTGAAGATCTGTACCATTTGCGAGCCGTACGACAGCACGCCGATGGTTTTGCCCTTGAAGTCGGTGATGGTCTTGACCGGCGAGGAGTCGAGCACCACCGGGAACTGGAAGTTGTGGCGCATGTTCAGGTACACCGCCTTCAACGGCGCACCCTTGGTGCGCGCGATGATGGCGGCCGCCGGACCCATGTTGACCATGTCGGCCTGGCCGGTCAGTACCGCCTGCATGGCGGTGGTGGAATTGGTCGGCTGCAGCGTGACGTCGAGGCCGGCGTTTTCCCAGCACTTGGTGTAAATCGGCAGCGAGGTATTGTTGACCTGCGAGGCGTCGAGCACGTCGGTGCCGATGGCGATGGTGACTTTTTCACGGGCCTGCGCATTGACCGCTGCGGGAATGCTCATCAGGGCGCCGGCAATGGCGCCGGTGCAGGTAAGGGCGGCAACTGTTCGTTTCATGACGTTTCCTCTCGGTGAAGTCCAGCATGCTATCCATCTCTGCGGATACCCGCAGGTACGTATTCAACCTCATCAGCGGCCCTGGAAATGCGGCCGTCTTTTTTCCAGGAAGGCATGACGCCCTTCCGTGAAATCTGCACTCGAAAACAATTGCAACTGGCCGTCCAGTTCCAGCCCCATTACTGTGTCGAGCGAGCCCGGCAGACGCGCCAGTGCCGCCTTGGTGAGACCGACTGCGAGCGGCGGGGCGGCGGCGAACTGCGTGGCCAGGTCGAGTGCGGTCTGCTGCAATTCGTCGCTGCGCACCAACTGATCGGCGAGGCCGAGGCGCAGGGCTTCTTCGCCGTCGACCACGGCGCTGGTGTAGAGCAGGCGGCGTACCTGGCCGGCGCTGACGCGTTGCGGCAGCGACCACAGCAGGCCCATGTCGGCCATCAGTCCGACGTTGGAGTACGCCGTGCAGAAACGCGCGCGTTCGCTGCACAGCACGTAGTCGCAGGCCAGCGCCAGGCCCATGCCGGCGCCGAAGGCGGTGCCGTCGACGGCGGCGATCAGCGGTTTGGGCATGTCGGTGATGGTGCGCAGCAGGCGGTGCGCCAGCGTCATGCGTTTGCGGCTGGCCAATGTGTCGCCCGCGGGCAGGCTGGACAGATCGCCGCCGGCGCAGAAGCTGCGATCGCTGCCGGCCAGGATGATGGCGCGGCAATCGACGTCGCCGGCCAGGCGCTCCAGGGTTTCGGTGAGAGCCTCGCGCATTTCCGGCGCCAGCGCGTTGCGGCGCTCGGGCTGGTTCATGGTGACGCAGGCGACCGCGTCGCTGCGTTCCACGGTGACGATGCTTTGCATGTCCGCTCCTCCCTGGCGTCAGGATGGCCCGCGCCGATGGTGTTTTTTGCTGCTGTTTTGTTACCGCGTCAGTTGATCTCTTTGTTTTTTTGTTATTCCCTGACGACGCGTTTTGCCTTGTGCGTACTGCGTGCGAGCGTGCCCTGAGGCAGCACTTCGACAAGCGCGCCGACTTGCAGGCGCTGCTTGATTTCCTGTGTCAGTTGCGCCGCCAGTTCTGTTGCGTTGGCCGACGCATCGATCTGTTCCACACGTACATGGATGGACTTCATGAAGCCGGCGGCATCATGTACCGAGGCATTGATAACGAGCTGGTATTCGTCGCCGAGGCCGGGCGTGGCGCGCACCAGTTCTTCCACCGCCGAGGGGAAAACGTTGACGCCGCGCACCACCAGCATGTCGTCGGCGCGGCCGCGCACGCCGCCGACCAGGCGCGCATGAGTGCGGCCGCAGCTGCAGGGCGTGGAGTCGCGCACCACGATATCGCCGGTCCACCAGCGCACCAGCGGGCCGGCCTGCTTGTCGAGATGGGTCAGCACCAGCACGCCGGGGGTGCCGTCGGCAACGGCGGCGCCGGTTTCGGCATCGACGACTTCGGCGTAGGCGAAGTCTTCGGCCAGGTGCGGCCCGGCTTGCGCGGTGCAGTCGCCGGCGATGGGCTGGAATTCAAGGCAACCGTAGGCGTCGTAGGCGCGTGCGCCCCACAATGCTTCGATGCGGCGGCGCGTGGCCGGAATGCTGGCGCCGGGTTCGCCGCCCATCATGATGCTGCGCACGGTCGAGGCAAACGGGTCGCGGCCGCGCTTGCGCACTTCTTCGGCGAGATGGGTGATGAACGATGGTGTGCCGCACAGCACCGTGCTGCCGTAGGTGAATAAGGTATTGATCTGGCGTTCGGTATCCTGGCTGCCGGCCGGGATCACCATGGCGCCGGCGCGCTGGTAGCCGGCCGTGGCGCCGAGGCCGCCGACGAACCAAGTGTAGCTGAACATGCATTGCACGATGTCGCCGGGGCCGATGTCCTGGGCGCGCGCATGACGCGCATACAGGCCGGCCCAGCGGTCGAGGTCGTGCTCGCTCCAGAACTGCGGTGACGGCGCCGACGTCGTGCCGGAAGAAAAATGCATGCGCCGCACCTCGTCCTGAGGCACGGTCATGAATTTGCCGAACGGCGCCTGCGCGCTCATCGTGTTGATGTAATCAGGCTTGGTGGTAAACGGAAGTTTGCTCAGGTCGGCCAGCGAGCACAGCTCGTCGACGTTCCAGTCCAGTTGCCGGAACAGCGGCGCATAGTATGCGCTGTCCCTGGCAAGCCGCGCCAGTTGTACGCGCAACTGCGCCAGCTGGAATGCTTCCAGCGTGGCGCGATCCCAGCTTTCGACGGAATCGAGATGCGCGGGCGCGACGGCGATCGGCGCACCGGAGCGCATGGTTATTGCTCCGCGCCGAGGCCGCGAATCGCGAAAGTGGAGATGGAGTTGGCGACCGCCAGCTTTTCGTCTTCGGTCTGGTCGACGCGCGGACGGAACCAGATGGTGGTCCAGTTCAATGCGCCGAAGAAGGCCTTCACGACGATCTGCAGATCCTGGTCAGGCGCGTGGCCTTCGGCCATGACCTGGCGGATGGTGTCGCGGAACAGGTTCTCGTACTGATCGCGCAGCACCAGGATTTCCGACAGCACTTCGCGCTGGGCGGCGGTGGTTTCGCCGGCCAGATGCATCTCCAGACCTTGCACGGCGACGCGCTGGTAGGGCAGGTGGTCCATGATCACGGTGATGTGCGCCAGCGTCATTGCGCGCAGCTTGTCGATCGCCCGCGCGTGGGATTTCGACGCGGCTTCCTGCACGGCGGCCAGGTCCATTTCCATGCCGCGCTTGTGCACGTCGAAGAACAGGTCGGCTTTCTTGCGGTAGTGATGGTAGATCTTGCCCTTGGTGGCGCTGAGGATATCGGCGACATCGTCGATGCTGGTGGCGGCATAACCTTTTGTCATGAATGCCAGCGCGGCAGCGTCGAGAATCTCGCTGCGCGGGTCTGAATCGTCTCCGGCGAATTCATTGTTTGTCGATGTGGGACGTACTGTGTCGACCTTCATTATGCTTGCTCCTCATTATTGAACTCGGCATGAATCGCCCGTGCGAGCACCAGTCTCTGGATCTCCGAAGTACCTTCATAAATCTCGGTAGCGCGTTGATCACGATAAAGACGCTCCACGAGCGAAGGTTTCACGAAACCTTCGCCGCCAAATACCTGTACACCGATATCGACTGCATCGTGAGCAGCCTCGCTACAGAATAACTTCGCTTGAGCGCCGATAAGCGCGACATCCTGACCAGTATCAAAACTGCGGGCGGTTTCGTATGCAAGCATTCTACCTGCGGATAACCGAGTTGCGACATCTGCAAGTTTGAAACCTATGCCCTGATGATCAAGCAGACGCTGGCCGAAGGTGGTGCGAAGCGCCGCCCGGCGCGCTGCCGCGTCATATGCGGCGCGCGCAATACCGTTCGATTGTGCTGCTACAACAACGCGTCCGACGTTGAGTGCTTCGAGCGCCAGCCTGAGTGCTTTGCCCGGCGCAGCGATCATGCAGCCGGCGGCAACCCAGGTGTCGAGCACGACGGTGCTGTTGACGGTGCCGCGCATGCCCATCTTGTCTTCGCGTGCATCGTCGCGCACGCCCTCGGCATCGGCCGCCACCATGAAGGCAGCGATGCCACGCCGGCCTGCGCCCGGTTCCGTTTGCGCAAATACTACGTAGTACGCGCACTCCCCGCCGCCGCCGATCCAGCGCTTCTCGCCGCGCAGTCGCCAGCCGCCGTTCTCGGGTGTGGCGAGAGTTTGCATGTTGGAGGGATCGGAGCCAGCCTCACGCTCGCTGAGCGCGAACGAAATCGATTTGCGTTCGGCCACCATGGCGCGGATATAGGTGTCTTTTTGTCCATTGGTGCCGGCGCGCAGCAGCGGCATGGCACCGAGCTGGAGGGTTGCGACAATGCCGCTGGTGGACGCGCATGCTTGCGCCAGTTCTTCGATTACAGCGCAGAACGCGGTGAGTGAAGCGCCGCCGCCGCCGTAATCTTTGGGGATGAACATCGAGGCGATGCCGCTCTCATGAAGGGCTTCGACATTTTCGTGGGGATAGCGCTGATCGCGGTCGATGCCGGCGGCACGCGGCGCCAGCTGATCGTGGGCGAGGCGGCGCGCGATGTCGCGCCACTTGCTTGCGTCAGGGTCGAGGGAAGGATCCCAAATAATCGCCATCGTCTCTCCATTGCGCCGAAGGCCGGCGGGCAGTCTGTTGTAGAGCGGCTTTCTTATATTGACTTCATCTTAATATACTAAGTAGTATGAGTAGAGTCAAATAGCTTTCCGCATTATTTTCGAACACACGTTCGCCTACTGTACACGCGAACAAAAATTCTGTTTTGACGCAGCTCAAAATGCCCGGATCGGGCCAGGAGGCGGCAGTGAGCGAGAAAGTCTATGTCACCGGTGTCGGCATGGTGCCGTTTGCGAAGCCGAGTACGAGTGCGTCGTATGTGGAGATGGGCGCCGCCGCTGCGCGCGCCGCACTCGCTGATGCCGGCATCCGTTACGAAGCGATCGAACAAGCCTACGCAGGATATGTCTACGGCGACTCCACCGTCGGCCAGGCGATGCTCTACGAAGTCGGCCTATCGGGTCTGCCCATCATCAACGTTAACAATAATTGTGCGACCGGTTCCACCGCCTTGTTCCTTGCGCGCCAGGCGATCGCCAGCGGTGCCATCGATTGCGCGCTGGTGATCGGCGTGGAGCAGATGATGCCGGGTCCGCTGCGCACCATTTACACCGACCGGCCGGCGCCGCTGCAGCGCTTCCTCGACACCATGGCGAGCAATCGCGGCTACGACCCGGAGCTGCCGCGCGCGCCGCAATTTTTCGGCGGCGCGGGGCAGGACTATCTCGATCAATACGGCATCGCGCCGGAGACCTTCGGACAAATTTCGGTGAAGGCGCGCCGACACGCGGCCAACAATCCTTACGCCGTATTCCGCACGCCGGTGACGCTGGAAGAAGTGATGGCGTCGCCGACCGTGTTCGGCCTGCTGACGCGCCTGCAATGCTGTCCGCCGACTTGCGGTGCGGCGGCGGCGGTGCTGTGCTCCAAGCGTTTCGCGCGCTGGTTCAATCTCGACACCAGCGTCGCCATCGCGGCGCAGGCGATGACCACCGACCGGCCCGATTCATTCGACAGCGGCGACATGCGCAAGCTGGTCGGCTACGGCATGGCGGCCATCGCAGCGGAGCGCGCATACGCCGAAGCCGGCGTCGGACCCGAAGACATTCA
The DNA here is from genome assembly GCF_044767325.1 of Herbaspirillum sp. NPDC101397. Lineage (NCBI taxonomy): Bacteria > Pseudomonadati > Pseudomonadota > Betaproteobacteria > Burkholderiales > Oxalobacteraceae > Herbaspirillum > Herbaspirillum sp. NPDC101397. The sequence goes on along the minus strand of NZ_JBIWNS010000004.1, from coordinate 99,547 downwards.
GGTGGTCGAGCTGCACGACTGCTTCACCGCCAATGAACTGATCAGCTACGAAGCGCTGCAACTGACACCGCCCGGCACCGCCGAGAAGTTCATCCTCGACGGCGACAACACTTACGGCGGCAAGATCGTCACCAACCCGTCCGGTGGCCTGCTGTCGAAAGGCCATCCGCTCGGCGCTACCGGCCTCGCACAATGCGCGGAGCTGACCTGGCAATTGCGCGGCCAGGCCGAACGGCGTCAGGTCAACGGCGCGCGCTGGGGACTGCAGCACAACCTCGGCCTGGGCGGCGCCTGCGTCGTCACCATCTACGAAAAAACCAACTGAACTGAAGCTTGTCCGTCATCAACCCATGAAGCGCGGCACAGACCGCGTCGTCAAGGAGACCATATGCACAAGAAGCTCGAAGGTAAAGTCGCCATCGTCAGCGGTTCAAGCCGCGGCATCGGACGCGAGATCGCGTTGAAGCTGGCTGCCGATGGCGCAGCGCTGGTTATCAACGATCTCGATGAAAAAATGGCCGAGAGCGTCGTGCAGGAAATCATTGCTGCCGGCGGTCGCGCCACGGTGTGCTGCGGCGACGTCACGGCCCCCGAATTCGCCACGCGTTTCATCGACACCGCATTGAACAGCTTCGGCCGGCTCGACATCATCGTGAACAATGCCGGCTACACCTGGGACAACGTGATCCAGAAAATGACCGACGAACAGTGGGACGCCATCATGGCGGTGCATGTGACGGCGCCGTTCCGCATCCTGCGCGCGGCATCGGAATACTTCCGCCGCGCCGCCAAGGAAGAAGCCACGCAAGGCGCCGAAGTGTTCCGCAAGGTGGTCAATATCTCGTCGGTGTCGGGCGTGATGGGCAACGCCGGGCAGGCCAATTATTCCGCCGCCAAGTCGGCCATCAACGGCCTCACCAAGGCGCTGGCCAAGGAGTGGGGACGCTACAAGGTCAACGTCAACAGCGTCGCCTTCGGCCTGATCAAGACGCGCCTGACCGAAGCGACGGCAGGCGACGACGCCACCATCAATATTTCAGGCAACGAGATCAAGGTCGGCGTCAACCAGCAACTGATGCAGAACCTGGAAACCCTGATCCCGATGGGCCGCGCCGGCACGCCGGCGGAAGCTGCGGGCGCGGTGTACCTGTTCTGCATTCCGGAGTCGAATTACATCAGCGGGCAGATCGTCATCTGCGGCGGGGGAAGACCTTAACCCTTCAGTGCATGCTCCTTGAGCATCTGCTTCGCAATCAGCAGCTGCTGGATCTGCGAGGTGCCTTCGTAAATGCGCATCACGCGCACGTCGCGGTAGATGCGTTCGATCGGATAGTCGCCCATGAAGCCGGCGCCGCCGAAAATCTGCAGCACGCGGTCGGCTATCTTGCCCACTGTCTCGGTGGCAAACAACTTGCAGCATGAAGCTTCCTTGATCACCGGCAGGTCTTGGTCGAAACGGCGCGCCGTGTACTCGACCATGCATTGCGCGGCCAGCAGTTCGGTTTCCGAATCGGCCAGCATCGCCTGCACCAGCTGATGCTGCGCGATCGGTTCGCCGAAGGCGCGGCGTTCGGTGGCGTAGTCCAGCGCCTCGTCGATCAGTCGACGGCCGGCGCCGATGGCGGCGGCGGCGATGCCGAGACGGCCGCGGTTGAGCGAAGACATCGCCAGCGCAAAGCCGAGTCCCGGCTCGCCAATGATGGCGTCGGCGGGAATGCGGCAGTCGTTGAAGATCACGTCGGCCGTGTGCGAGCCGTGCAATCCCATCTTGCGGTCGGTGGCGCCGATGCTCAGGCCGGGTGCGCCGCGTTCCACAATGAAGGCGGACAGGCCGCGATGGTCGCGGCTGTCGGCATCGGTGCGCGCGATCACGGTGAAGACGTCGGCCGAAGGGGCATTGGTGATGTAGCGCTTGACGCCGTTGAGCACCCATTCGGGGCCGTCCAGGCGTGCGCTGGTGCGCAGCGCCGCCGCATCGGAGCCGCAGTCCGGCTCGGTCAGGCAGAACGCTGCGATCATTTCTCCCGCCGCCATGCGCGCCAGATAGCGTTCGCGCTGTGCATCGCTGCCATAGGTCAGCAGACCGTGCGAGCCGACGCCGTTGTTGATGCCGATGGCGGAGCGAAACGACAGGTTGGCGCGGCATAGCGCGATCAGCACCGCGACTTCATCTTCCATGCCGAGTCCGAGTCCGCCCCAGCGTTCCGGAATACTCAGGCCGAACAGGCCCAGCGCCGCCATCTCGCCCAGGATGTCGTCGGGCACGCGCCGCTGCTCTTCCACCAGCACTTCGTTGGGCAGCAGGCGTTCGGCGACGAAGCGCTCCACCGCCGCGACGAATTGTTTGCGGGTTTGGTCGTCAAGCGCCATGGAGGACTTCCTTGCGGGTTTTGGTTTCAGCGTGCGGAGCGATGACGGCGGCGCCGTTATTGAGCACCACCACGCCGCGTTGCGGCACGCTGCTGCGGAACGCTACCTGATTACCGTCATGCCAGATTTCCGTGCGCAGAATTTCTCCAGGATAAACCGGCGCGGAAAAGCGCGCGCCGATTGAGCGGATGTCCATGCGGCGACCGGCTTCGGAAGACCAGCACAGCGCCTTGAGCAAGGCATGGCCGGCCACGCCGAAAGTGCACAGGCCATGCAGGATCGGTCGCGGGAAGCCGGCACGCAGGGCGACTTCGGGATCGGCGTGCAGCGGATTGCCGTCTCCCGACAGCCGGTAGATCAGCGCGGCCTGCGACAGGATGGGCAGGTCGATGCAAAAGTCCGCCGGGCGTTCCGGCAACGGCGTCGGCGCAGGATGCATATGGACGGAAGCCGCCGGCATATTCTGCACACCGCCGTCGCCGCGGCACATGGTGGTCATGCGCAGGGTGCAGACCGGCTCGCCGCTGTCCTCTTCGGTGACGACGCGCTCCTGGTAAATCAGCGCGCCCTTGTCCGGCCCCTTGTCGACGATATCGACGATGCGGGTGTCGCCGATCAGACGGGCGCAGACCGGCAGCGGCTTGTGCACGATCACCTGCTGTTCGGCGTGCACCACGCGCGTCCAGTCGATGCCGGTGTCCGGCATCTTCATCCAGAAGCCCGGATACGCCAGCACCGTCGCCATGGTGGGCAGCACGCGCAGGCCTTCTTCGTACACGTAATGAAGCTGGTCGCGGTCGAGCGGATCGGCGCCGAGACCGACGCCAAGCGCGTACAGGATGCAATCCTGCGGCCGCACGTGCTGGCGCGCGATGGGAATCTTCCAGTGCATCAGCTTGCGATAGTCGATCGTCATGCGGCCTCGTCGAAGGTGGACAGGGTGGGCACTTGCGGACATGAACTCGATGCTGCGGCGACATCAGGGCGATGAAGGCGGTCGGCGCTGGTGTTGATGTGCGCCGCGTCGGAAGGGTGCCGCAATGCGGCTAAGGAATTGACGAATCGTCCTTGACATCACCATACTACTAAGTATATTTAATTGAAGTCAACCAGAAGTGAAAAAATGAGTGGCGGGCGTAGCACGGCAACATGTGCGAGCCGGGCGTGTTGCAGGTAAAGTACAGACCTGACGCAATACCTGAGTCAATACCTGACTGACACGCTACCAACGGAGACCAGATGCAACATCCAGGGACCTTGATCCGCGAAATGCTGGCGCGTAGCGGCGCCGTGCCGGTGCCCGGCTGCTACGACGCGCTCGGCGCCTTGCTGATCGAACAGGCCGGCTTTGAAGCCGCCTACATGACCGGATTTTCGCTCGCTTCCAGCTACGGCAAGCCCGACATCGGCCTGCTCACCATGACCGACATGGTGCAGCAGGCGACGCGCATCGCCGAAGCGGTTTCCGTTCCTGTGCTGGTCGACGCCGACACCGGCTACGGCGGCGCGGCCAACATCGTCGAAACCGTACGCGCCTTCGAAAAGGCCGGCATCGCCGGGCTGCACCTCGAAGACCAGATCATGCCCAAGAAATGCGGCGCCATGGCCGGCAAGAAACTGGTGCCGATCGAAGAAATGTCGCTGCGCCTGAAAGCCGCACGGGCTGGGCGGAAAAGCAGCGAATTCGTCATCATCGGCCGCACCGACGCCATGACCATCTACGGCCTGGAAGAAGTCATCGTGCGTGCAAAGGCAATGGAGCGCGCCGGCGCCGACGCCGTCATGGCACCCTCGCTGAGTACACCGGCCGAGCTGGGAGCGGTGGCATCCAGCGTGAAGATCCCGGTGATCTACGTCGCCGCCGAAACCGTCCGCCCCAATTACACGCGCCAGCAACTTGCCGCCGCCGGCTTCGCCATGTCGCTGTATCCTCTATCGCTGATCCAGACCACGTTCAAGGCGCAGCAGGACATGTTGCGCAGCATGTTCGCCAGCGGCGACACCGTGCAGCTGGTCGACGGCATGGCGCAGTTCGCCGACGTCGGCCGGCTGGTCGGCGTGGAACGCGCCGCCGCCTTCGATGCAGAGCTGGCGACGCAAGTGAACGAAGGGAGCTGACCGCTATGGGCGCAACCATGACGCAGAAAATTCTTGCGCGCACCAGCGGCAAGGACAGCGTGCAGCACGGCGACATCATCTGGGCCAGTCCGGACCTGGTGACGGCGCCGGAGGTGTCGTTCTCCGCCTATATCAAACGCATCCGCGAAATCGGCGTCACAAAACTGGCGCATCCCGAACGCGTCGCCGTCATCATCGACCACGAAGTACCGGTGCACAGCGCCGCCGGCGCCGAGCGCAACGAGCTCACACGGCAGCTGGCGCAGGAGTGGTCGGTCGGCCATTTCTTCGACGGTGTCGGCATCACGCATCCCCTCATGGTGGAGCAGGGCCTGGTCGCGCCGGGCATGTTCGCCGCCGGTGCCGACAGCCATGCGCCGGGATTGGGCGCGGTCGGCGCCTTGTCGGTGCCGTTCGGCTTTGAAGTATCGATGGTGCTGGCCACCGGCCAGATCTGGATGAAGGTGCCCGAGACCATCCGCGTGCGCTTGCACGGCGCCTGCCGCCCCGGCGTGGCGGCGCGCGACATTGTGCTGGCGACCATGCAGCAACTCGACGACGAAGCCACCAGCTATCGCGTCATCGAATACCAGGGCGAAGGCCTGTCCACGCTGTCGGTGCCGGAGCGCATGACGATCTGCGGCCTGTGCGTCGACGCCGGCGCCAAGTCCGGCATCGCCGCCGTCGATCAGCGCTGCATCGACTACCTGCGTGCGCATGGCGTGGCCGATTCGGCTCAGCTGCAAGCGCCGGCGTCAATCAACAGCGACGCCGACGCCGAGTACGCCATGACCATCGATATCGACCTGGCTACGCTGACGCCGCGCGTGTCGATCCCGCCGTCGCCCAACCATGTACGTGAAGCGCAAGCGATGTCCGACATCGTCATCCAACATGCCTATATTGGCTCGTGCGTGTCCGGCTCGATTGAAGACATCCGTTCCGCCGCCGCCATCCTGCGCGGTCGCAAGGTGCATGCCGATGTGAACCTGCTGGTGATTCCCGCCACGCAGCAAGTGTTCCAGCAGGCTTTGCAGGAAGGCCTGCTGACTGAACTCACCGCTGCCGGCGCCACCATTTCACCATCGACCTGCGGCCCCTGTTTCGGCGGCATCGCACGACTGACCGCAGGTGAACGCCGCATCAGCACCAGCACGCGCAACGACCCGGGTCGCATGGGCAGCAACGAGGCGGAAATTTTCCTGGCCAGCGCCATGACCGTGGCGGCCTCCGCCATTACGGGCCACATCACCGATCCACGCGCTTATGCTGAAGGAGGTGCGGCATGAGCGTCGCCGGCAAAACCAGCAGCGGCCGCGCCTGGAAATTTTCCAGCGACATCTCCAGCGACCAGCTGATCTCGGCGCGTCACGTATTCGAGTTCGATCCGCGCATGCTGCGCCATCATCTTCTGACCGAAGTGCGGCCCGAGTTCGCCCAACAGGCGCAACCGGGCGACGTCATCGTGGCCGGGCGCAACTTCGCCCACGGCAGCAACCACAGCCATCCGTTCCTCGCGATGAAGGCGCTGGGCGTCGGCCTGCTGGTGCGGTCGTTGTCGCGCGGGCCGTTCCGGCTGGCGATTTTCATGGGCGTGCCCGTGCTGATGGCGGGCAGCGACGTGCTCGACGCCATCGACGACGGCGATCAGCTCGACATCGACTTCAGCCGCGGCGCGATCTTCAATGCGACCAGCGGCAAGCAGATGCAGGTGGAGCCATTGGCGCCTTTCCTGCAGGACATTGTCAATGCCGGCGGCGGCCTTGAATTCGTGAAGTCGCAGTTGATTTCCTAGTTGCAGATTTGCCAAGACGGTTCTTATTTGCTCTATGATGCATGCCATTCAGGAGTCAACCGGATGTCAGTTATGTCGATCGTGCGAGACACGTCATTCAGCCAGGAAGCAAACGCTGTGAACAGTCCTGCGGCCATTGTTGTCGAGGCCTTGGAGAAGACCTATGCCACCCACGACGGCGGCAAGGTGCAGGCGCTCGGTCCGATTTCGGTGACGGTGCCGCAAGGCGGTTTCATGACCATCGTCGGCCCCTCGGGCTGCGGCAAGTCGACCCTGCTCAAATTGCTGTCGGGCCTGATCCCGCGGTCGGCCGGCTCGATCAAGGTCAACGGCGAAGAAGTGCACGAACCGCATCGCGACATCGGCATGGTGTTCCAGAGCCCGGTATTGCTGCCGTGGAAAACCGCCATCGACAACGTCCTGCTGCCGGCGCGGGTACTCGGCCTCGACATGGCGTCCAGCCGCGTGCGCGCGCAGGAATTGCTGGACATGGTCGGCCTGGCCGATTTCGCCAACCGCTATCCGAGTGAATTGTCGGGCGGCATGCAGCAACGCGTCGCCATCGCCCGCTCGCTGATCCACGATCCTTCCATCCTGATGATGGACGAGCCGTTCGGCGCGCTCGACGCCATGACGCGCGAGGTGATGAATCTGGAGCTGCTGCGCATCTGGCGCAAGGCCGGCAAGACGGTGATCTTCGTGACGCATTCGATTCCGGAAGCGATTTTCCTCGGCACTCACGTGATGGTGCTGTCGAATCGTCCGGGTCGCATCGCCGACCTGGTGACGGTTGACCTGCCCGCCGAGCGCGGTCTCGACATCATGTCGACCGACGCCTTCGGCGTGTACAGCAAGCGCATCCGCAGCCAGTTCAACACTCAGGGGTTCATCTGATGGAAAGCATCCCTACCAGCGCCGCAGCCAACTCCGGTATCACGTCGGCGCCTGCCTCTTTCAGCCTGCGCCGCACGCTTAAGGCGCGGCCCGAACTGCTGCTGATTCCGGCCGTATTCGTCGCCGTGGTGGTGGTGTGGGAAGCGATCATCCGCTTCTTCGAGATTCCGATCTACATTATGCCGGCGCCCTCCAATATCGCGCTGGCGCTGGTCAACACCGCCTATCTCGACAACGCGCTGTACACGCTGGGGGAGGCCATGCTCGGCTTCCTGCTGGCGGCCTTGTTCGGCATCGTGCTGGGCGGCCTGATTGCGCAATTCCCGCTGGCGGAAAAGACGCTGTATCCCTACCTGATCGCGATCCAAACCACGCCCAAGGTGGCGGTGGCGCCGCTGTTCATCATGTGGTTCGGTTTCGGCATGACGTCCAAGGTCATCATCGCGGCGACGATCGCCTTCTTCCCCATCCTGGTCAACGTCATCAGCGGCTTGCGCTCGACCGATCCGGCGCGGCTGGAACTGATGCGCTCGTTGCGCGCGACGCGCTGGCAGATTTTCACGATGGTGCGCCTGCCGGGCGCGCTGCCGATGATCTTCGCGGGACTCAACATCGCGATCATCTTCAGCATCCTCGGCGCCATCGTCGGCGAGTTCCTCGGCTCGCGCAAAGGACTTGGCAATGCCATCATGCAGATGAACGTCAACCTCGACACGGCGGGCGTGTTCGCCACGCTGTTCGTGTTGTCGGCGATCGGCGTGTGCCTGCACGTGTTGATGAGTTTTCTGCAACGCAAGGCTTTGTTCTGGGCTGACAGTTCGCGCATACCCACCGTTTGAAATGCAGCGATAAAAACAAAAATGACGGAGACGAACTGATGTAGCCCCCATCTACGGGAGGCAGCATGAGTAGCTTTTCCTTGAAACCCTTGTCGTCGGCGCTGGGTGCCGAAGTGATCGGCGTCGACATGCGTAGTCCGCTGGACGAGGAGACGGTGCAGGCGCTGACCGATGCCTGGCATCGCCACATCATCCTGCTGTTTCGCAACCAGCCGCTGACGTTCGAGGAGCACATCGCCTTCAGCCGCCATTTCGGTGCGCTCGACGATCATGCGGCGATTCCCAAATTCCGCCATCCCGAACATCCGGAAATCCTGCTGGTCACGAATTATGAGGCAGGCGGCAAACGCCTCGCCGTAGGCCGTCAATGGCATTCCGATCTGTCGACCACCACGCGTCCGGCCAAAGGCTCGCTGCTGCATTGCGTGGAGTTGCCTGAGGTCGGCGGCGATACCATGTTCTGCAATATGTATAAGGCCTGGGACAGTCTGTCGCCGACGCTGCAATCCATCCTCGACGGCCGCAACGCGCTGCATGACATGACGGCGGCGCGCGAGACGCGGCTGGTGCGCACCAGCGACGAGCTGGCCGACATCCGCCGCCGCAATCCGCCGGTCTACCAGCCGATTGCGCGCGTGCACGACGGCAGCGGACGCAAGGCCTTGTATGTGAGCGAGATGACGTCGGTGGCGATCGAAGGCATGACGGAAGAGGAGAGCCGGCCGCTGCTGCAATACCTGTACGACCACAGCGTCGTTCCGGAAAACGTCTACCGCCACCGCTGGCAACTCGGCGACACCATGATGTGGGACAACCGCAGCGCCATGCATATCGCGCTGGCCGATTACGACCACAGCCAGCGCCGCATCATGTACCGCACCACGCTGCTGGGCCAGCCGAGCGGGCGTGTCGCCGATCTCCCGGCGGAAGATGCCGCGGTCAGGCCGGCGGCAGTATTTCCTGCAGTTTCTCTACCGGCCGGCACAGGCGAGCACCGCGCGCAGTGACGACGATGGGGCGGTTGATCAGGACCGGGTCTTCCAGCATCAGGTCGATCAGCTGTTCGTCGCTCCATCTGGCGTTGTCCAGATCCTTCTCGTCGTAGGACGTGCCGCGCCGGCGCATGATATTGCGCACCGGTTCGCCGGTGGCCGCAACGATCTTTTTGAGCGTGGCGCGATCCGGCGGCGTCTTCAGGTATTCGATGACATCGGGCTCGATGCCGGCGGCGCGGATCATTTCCAGCACGTTGCGCGAGGTGCTGCATTTCGGGTTGTGATAAATGGTGACGTCGGACATGGTGCTCCCCTGGTTCAAAAACGATGTGCGCAAGCATAGCCGATCGGAGAAGATCCGGTTCCGGCTCAGCTGAAAATACTTCATCTCCCCGCGCGGCGACAGCTGCTATAGTAAAACGCTCGGCGAGAACGTGCAGCGCACACGAGCGAGCACGGCAAACGTCCCATTTCCAGGAAAACAGAGGAGCACAGAAGATGGCAGCACCGAAGAAAATCGCATTGGTCACCGGCGCCGGTTCCGGCATCGGCAAACAGATTTCGCTGGCTTTGCTGCGCGACGGCTATGCCGTCGTGCTGGCCGGCCGTCGCCAGGAACCGCTGGAAGAAACCGTCAAGGCGGCCGGCGAATTCGGCGCCAATGCGCTGGTGGTGCCGGCCGACGTCAGCGATCCGGTTTCGGTGAAGAACCTGTTCGCCAAGACCAAAGAGAAATTCGGTCGCCTCGATCTGTTGTTCAACAACGCGGGTATTTTCGCGCCGCCGATGTCGCTGGAAGAACTGAGCTACGAGCAATGGAAGTCGGCGGTCGACATCAACCTGACCGGCGTCTTCCTGTGCACCCAGGAAGCGTTCCGTCTTATGAAGGAACAATCGCCGCGCGGCGGCCGCATCATCAACAACGGTTCGATTTCGGCGCACGCGCCGCGGCCGTTCTCGGTGTCGTACACCGCGACCAAGCATGCGATTACCGGTCTGACCAAGTCGACCTCGCTGGACGGTCGCCGCTACGACATCGCCTGCGGCCAGATCGACATCGGCAACGCCTCGACCGACATGACCGAGCTGATGAAGAAGGGCACCTTGCAGGCCGATGGATCGACCCAGGTTGAACCGACCATGGACGCCGGCCATGTGGCGAAGGCCATCCTTTACATGGACAGCCTGCCGCTGGATGCCAACGTGCAATTCATGACGGTGATGGCGACCAAGATGCCGTTCATCGGTCGAGGTTGATACGCTCTTCCGCAAAGAAAAAACGCTGCTCTCAAGGCAGCGTTTTTTTTATGTCTGCTGGTTTTTTAGACCGGCCCAGCGCGGTGTCAGCGCATGCGCAATGTCGTAGAGGTCAAGCACGCGGCCCAGCGTGTGGTCGATCATTTCCTCGATGGATTGTGGGCGATGATAGAAACCGGGCAGGGGCGGGAAGATGATGCCGCCCATTTCGGTGACGCTGGTCATGTTGCGCAGGTGGGCGAGATTGAACGGCGTTTCGCGCACCATCAGCACCAGGCGGCGGCGTTCTTTCAGGACCACGTCGGCGGCGCGCGAGATGAGATTGTCGGACAGGCCGTTGGCGATGGCGGCGAGCGTCTTCATCGAACAGGGCGCAACGATCATGCCCGAGGACGTGAATGAACCGCTGGCGATCGAAGCGCCGACATCGCGCACCGGATGGACCACGTCGGCCAGCGCCTCGACGTCCTTGCGGCTCATGTCGAGTTCCTGATGCAGGTTCAGCACGCCGGCTTCGGATACCAGCAGATGGGTTTCCACACCGGCGTCGCGCAGCACGCCCAGCAGGCGCACGCCGTACGCCACGCCGGTCGCGCCGGTGATGGCGACGATCAGGCGGCGGCGCGGCGGTGCGGAATTTGTCGCGATGGACAGGGGATCAGCCCTTGAACAGGGTTTGCAGTTCGCCCGATTCGTACATTTCGCTCAGGATGTCGGAGCCGCCGATGAATTCGCCCTTGACGTACAACTGAGGGATGGTCGGCCAGTTCGAGTATTCCTTGATGCCCTGGCGCACGTCGGCGCTTTCCAGCACGTTGACGGTGACGATGTTTTCCGCGCCGCTGGCCTTGAGCAGTTGGATCGCCTTGCCCGAGAAGCCACACTGCGGGAATTGCGCGGTGCCCTTCATGAACAGCACGACAGGGTTTTGGGTAACGGTTTCCTTGATCCAGGATTGGACTTCGCTCATGACTACACCTTCAAAAAGTTCGCAATGCCGCCATTATATGAAAAAGCGGGCGTGCGCGTTGGGAGAGTGCCGTTGCACAGGGGAATGTCTTTCAGGCAACACGGCGCGGGTGGGCTGCTGTGACCAACATGTAAATGATTTGCAGGATTGCAAGAGATGCCTTGCGAGGCAGGTGGGGAAAAAGTGTAAAAGATTTTGAAAGATATTGAAAATACGCGATGAAGTTGTCGTTGCAGAAACAAGAAAGGGCGCTTGCGCGCCCTTTTTTTGGTGCCGGTCCAGTCCGCCGGCTAGTTGGCTATCACGAGGCAGCTGCGGGCAACGGTTCTTCCGGCAGGCGTTTTGCCATCGAGTGATGGTTTTGCACGCGGTCCTTGTGCTTGATCACCTGGCGATCCAGTTTGTCGATCAGCATGTCAATGGCGGCGTACAGGTCGTGTGCAATGCTCTCGGCATGCAGGTCTTTCCCCTTGATATGAACGTTTATTTCTGCCTTCTGGCGTTTTTCTTTTTCGGTCAGCTTGTCTACGCTGAGAATGACACTGATGTCGATCACATGGTCAAAGTGGCGCTTGATGCGCGTCAGCTTGTTTTGCACGTACTCGCGGATGGCGGGGGTCAAATCGAGATGATGGCCACTAATGGTCAGATTCATACAGCACTCCTATCGTGAGATTGCTGGAGGTTCTTACGCATTGTCCGGTTGCTTGCAGGCAGCACCAGAACAAAACACCCGAACTCAACAGAACACAGCAACGATGCTTTGCTACAGAAAAACTTACAGAGATTTGCGGAGATTCACCGGCGGAATTTTGAGCACTTCGCGGTATTTCGCGACGGTACGTCGCGCCACCACCATGCCCTGTTCCGCCAACATATCTGCAATCTTGCTATCAGAGAGTGGGTTCTTAGGGTCTTCTGCTCCTATCAGTTGTTTGATGAGAGCCCGTATCGCAGTGGAGGAAGCTTCACCTCCGGTTTCTGTTGCGACGTGGCTGCCGAAGAAGTATTTCAACTCAAACATGCCATGCGGGGTCAGCATGTACTTCTGAGTCGTTACACGAGAAATAGTGCTCTCGTGTAGACCCAGTGTATCAGCTATTTCGCGCAACACAAGGGGTCTCATGGCAACGGCGCCATGTGAAAAAAAGTTGCGTTGCCTCTCAACAATTGCCTGGGCGACACGCAAAATTGTGTCGAAGCGCTGACGCATATTTTTGATCAGCCACTTGGCTTCCTGCAGCTGCGAACCGAGCGAGCCGTCGCCCTTGGCTTGCTTGAGTGCGTTGGCGTACATGGCGTTGACGCGCAGCCGTGGCATCACGTCGTGGTTGAGCAAAACCTGCCAGCCGTCCTTGGACGCTTTGACAATCACGTCGGGCACCACGTAGTCGGATCGGCCCGATGCAAACATGGCGCCGGGATGTGGATGGCACTGGCGAATCACGGCTTGCGCCTCGCGCAGGTCTTCATCGTCGCAACCGAGCGCTTTCTTGATTTTATTGAAATCACGCTGGGCGAACAGCGCCAGGTAATCTTCAACGATGGTCAGCGCCAGCCGGCGTGTGACAAAGGCAACTTTCGGCAAGCGCCGGACCTGCAGCGCCAGGCATTCGGAGGCGCTACGCGCGCCGACGCCGGCCGGCTCGAAGCTCTGCAGCAGCTTCAGTGCAATGGTCAGTTCGTCAAGTTCGATTTCCAGTTCTTCGGGCAGGCGCGCGTGGATTTCTTCCAGCGATTCTTCGAGATAGCCATGGTCGTCAATCGCATCGACGATCAGTTCGATCAGCGCACGGTCGCGCAAGCTGCGCACGGTCAGGCGGGTCTGCTCCTGCAGGTGTTCGCGCAGCGTGACGTCGTGGGCTTCGAGTTGCGGACGCGAGTCTTCGTCGTCGGGTGTCTTGCCGGTGCGGGCGACGTCGTCGAAGCTCCAGTCGGCATCGCCGCTCGCATGCTCGTCGCCGCTTGCGCTGTCCTGCGGATCGCCGGCTTCGCCTTCCGCGGGTGCAGCGCTGGCGGCGCTGTTTTCGACCGGCTCCGCCTGCGCCGAAGACGGGCTGCTGAGGGCGCCGTCGGCAAGCAGCCGCACGGAATTGTCGAGCGCATCGTCGAGGCGTTCCAGCAGCGGATTGTCCGACAGGATCTGTTCCAGTTCCTGGTGCAGTTCCAGCGTCGACAGCTGCAGCAAACGGATCGACTGCTGCAACTGCGGCGTCAATGCCAGATGCTGAGAGGTGCGAAGCTGGAGGGATTGTTTCATTCAGTTTTCAGTTGGCAGCGTATTGCCTGCGGATTACATGCGGAAGTGTTCGCCCAGATACACGCGGCGGACGGACTCATCGGCGATGATGTCGTCAGGGCTGCCGCTGGCCAGCACGGTGCCCTGGTTGATGATGTAGGCGCGATCGCAAATGCCCAGGGTCTCGCGCACGTTGTGGTCTGTGATGAGCACGCCGATGCCGCGTTCCTTGAGGAAGCGCACGATGCGCTGGATCTCGATCACGGCGATCGGATCGATACCGGCGAATGGTTCGTCGAGCAGCACGAAGCGCGGATCGGTCGCCAGCGCACGGGCGATTTCGACACGCCGGCGTTCGCCGCCGGACAACGACAGTGCCGGGCTTTCGCGCAGCTTCTCGATCTGCAATTCGTGCAACAGGCTGTTGAGGCGGCCTTCGATTTCATCACGGCTGAGCGACTTGCCGTTTTCCTTGCGCAGTTCCAGTACGGCGCGGATGTTGTCTTCCACGTTGAGCTTGCGGAACACCGAGGCTTCCTGCGGCAGATAAGACAGGCCGAGCTGCGCGCGCTCGTGGATAGGCAGCCGAGAAATCGCCGAACCGTCGAGATCGATCTCGCCGCCGTCGGACGGCACCAGGCCGACGATCATGTAAAACGAGGTGGTCTTGCCGGCGCCGTTGGGGCCGAGCAGGCCGACCACTTCGCCGCTGGCGACTTCGAGCGAGACGTCGCGAACGACCTGCCGCGCGCCATAGCTCTTTTGCAATCCGCGTACTACGAGAGAACTGATCGCCATCTTATTGGCCCTTCGAAGAATCGACGCGCGGCTGGATGATCGCGGTGATGCGACCGCCGCCGGGTTTGCTTTCGCCGGTGTTGGTGTTGTTGACCGAATAGAACTCGGCACGGCTGTCGTAGGAGATGAACTCGCCGTTGACTTCATCGGTCACGCGCGGGCCGTCCATGCGCTGCATGTGGGCGCGCGTAAACAGTTTCGAGATTTCAGTCTTCTCGCTGTATTCGATGCGTTCGGCCTGGCCTTCGATCCACAGGTTGGGGCCGCCGTCGCGTTTCTGGCGGAAGCTGGCCAACTGGCCGGGCGCCGCATAGAGGATAGCCAGTTCATAGCCGGACGGATCGGTGGTCAGCACCACCTTGCCGGCCTTGATCAGCAGCGTGCCGCGCGTGAGCACGACGTTGCCGGTGAAGGTCTTCACCTGCTTGACGTCGTCGTACACCATTTGCTCGGCTTCGATGCGGGTCGGCTTTTCAGTGTCGGCGCGTTCGGCGCGGGCGAGGCCGGCAACGCTCATCAGGAGCACGGTGAGCAGCGGCAGTAGGGATGTCGTTTTCATAGGATCCTGCGCAAGTATCTCGTTTTGATTATGCCAATTGGCGATGGGAGCTGAAGACTGACGGCTAACGCGGCGGACGTGAGCGCGGCTGGTACGTGCCGCGCACATTGTGGAGCAATTGGAATTCCTGTGTCGCGTTGTTGGCGATCATGCCGGTGCCGGTCATGATGGATTGCCCCATCGTGATTTCAACCGGCTTGTCGGTGCGCGCGATGTCTTCGTCTGGCAGCAGCAGCAGGTATTCGGTTTTCAGATGCATGTCTTCGGCAGTACCGAACGCGGAGCGGTCGGCATTGACGTTGTCATACATGTGGATCTTGCTGTTGTCGTCTTCAATCCTGGCACGCTGCGAGCGCAGGGTCATCGGCGGCTTTTCCTTGGTCAGGCTGGTGATGACGGGCAAGGTCACTTCGAACGAATCGTCGGTCGGGAAGTGCACCATCTTCTTGCCGGTGATGTCGTAGCGCGGCTGGCCGGTTTCGGACATCTTCACGTAGCTGAAATCTTCGACGTAATAATCGGGCTTGCTGCGCGGACGTGCGGCAAGCGTGTCGTCGGCGTTGCGCCGCATGACCTGCAGCACCCAGAAGCTGCCGAGCGCCAGCGCCGTCAGCACCACAAGCACGACAATCAACCGGATGCGCTGCGCTGCGCGTTCGCCGCTGCGATTGCTCATGCCAGGTAAGCGGCCAGCGCCGCCTCGTAATAGCCTTGCGCGGTCAGGATGAAGTCGCAGACCTCGCGCGCCGCGCCGTTGCCGCCGGTGCAATCGGTGATGTAGTCGGCGCGCTGCTTGACGTCATGATGGCCGTTGGCCACACAGGCGGTGAAACCGACCTTGGTCAGCACCGGCAAATCGATCACGTCATCGCCGAGGTAGCCGCAGGCGGAGGCCGCGATGCCGGTTTGTTCCAGCAACTGCGCGAAGGCGATGCGCTTGTCGTGCACGCCCTGGAACACGTGGGCAATGCCCAGGTCCTTGGCGCGGCGCAGGACGATCGGCGACTGGCGCGCGGTGATGATGGCCGTGGCGATGCCGCCGAACTGCTGCAGCATCTTGATGCCGTGGCCGTCGAGTGCGTTGAAGCGTTTGACCGGTTCGCCTTCGGGGCCGTAATACAAGCCGCCGTCGGTCAGCACGCCGTCGACGTCGAAAATCATCAGCCGGACTTGCCGGGCATTGGCGACGGCCGCCGCACTGGCCTTGCTGAATCGATCTGTCATCAGATCACCTTGGCGCGGGTCAGGTCGTGGATGTGCAGCGCACCCACCAGCTTGCCCTGGGCGTCGGCCACCAGCACCTGGTTGATGCGGAATTCTTCCATCAGCTGGACGGCGTCGACCGCCAGCTGATCGGGATTGATGGTGCGCGGACCGCGATGCATGACGTCGGCGATCGACGATTTGGTGAAATCTTCACCGCGCTCCAGCAGGCGGCGCAGGTCGCCGTCGGTAAATACGCCGATGGGATGGTTGTCATCGTCGACGACGGCGGTCATCGCCATGCCCTTGCGGGTGATTTCCATCAGCGCCGCCGACAGCGTCACGTCCGGCTTGACTGCGGGAATAGCGTCGCCGGTGCGCATGACGTCGCGCACATGGGTCAGCAGGCGGCGGCCCAGCGCGCCGCCCGGGTGCGAGCGGGCAAAGTCTTCTTCCAGGAAGCCGCGCGCGTCCAGCAGCGACACCGCGAGGGCGTCGCCCATGGCCAGCGTGGCGGTGGTACTGGCGGTCGGGGCGAGGTTGAGGGTACAGGCTTCCTTGGCCACGCCGACGTTCAGGTGGATCGCCGACAGGAGCGCCAGGCTCGATTCGTCGTTGCCGGTCATGGCGATCAGGTAGGCGCCCATGCGCTTGATGATCGGCACGATCGCCATGAGCTCGGCGGTCTCGCCGGAATTCGAGATGGCAATGAAGACATCGTTAGGAGTCACCATGCCAAGATCGCCGTGCGCGGCTTCGGCCGGGTGCATGAACAGCGCCGGCGTACCGGTCGAGGCGAAGGTGGCGGCGATCTTGCGGCCGATATGGCCGGATTTGCCGATGCCGGAGACCACCACGCGGCCCTTGCATTCCAGCAAAACCCCGACGGCGCGGGCCAGCGGTTCGGCCTCGGCGTCCGACATGCGGGATTTCAGCGCCAGGATGGCGTCGGCTTCGATTTGCAGGGTTTGACGGGCGAGCTCAAGCGCGCGGCGGGCGCGTTCTGTGGAAAAAGATTTTGGCAAGATTTTGGCTTCGGTTACACTCATATCCGAAGTATAAACGAATTACGAAAGCAAAAAACTTGCCAGATGTAACCTCGTGTAGCGTCAGGGATGTCGCGCCGCCGGATCCTGCCCCGCAATCTGCGGTGCAACAGCACGAACAGCCTGGGGGACAAGGCTGGTCGCAGCAGGCTTGCTGCAATGCGATACCGATCGGAATCCATGGCGGCAGGGCGGGCATGATTCTGGCTTAACAGGCCTTGCGGCCTCCACTTATAAAAATTGCTTCGTTTTCCACTACATGTTTTCAGGACTAGAGCTCACTCTTTTTCTACTCGGCGCTGCGGTGCTTGGGGTCGTCGCTTTTCGAATGATGCATCTGCCACCGATGCTGGGCTACCTCGTCGTCGGCATCGTCATCGGCCCGCATGGACTCGGCTTCGCCGACGACAATGAAACCACGCACGCGCTGGCGGAGTTCGGCGTGGTGTTCCTGATGTTCTCGATTGGCCTGGAATTCTCGCTGCCCAAGTTATCGGCCATGCGACACATCGTCTTCGGCCTCGGCGTGGCGCAGGTGCTGGCAACCATTGCGGTGGCCATGGTGTTCGGCTGGAGCACCGCCTTCATCCTGCCGCAACTCCACGAAATCAGCTGGCCGGCCGCATTTGCGCTGGGTGGCGCGCTGGCGATGTCGTCCACCGCGATCGTCTCCAAACTGCTGACCGAGCGGCTTGAACTGGAAACCGAACACGGCCGCCGCATCCTCGGCATCCTGCTGTTCCAGGATCTGGCGCTGGTGCCTCTGCTGATCATCGTGCCGGCGCTGGCGAAGAATTCCGGCAACCTGGTCGTCACGCTGGCCTGGGCCTCGATCAAGGCGCTGGTGGTGCTGGCCTTGCTGCTGTTCTTCGGCCAGAAGCTCATGCGCAGCTGGTTCCAGATCGTCGTCAAGCGGCGCTCGCAGGAATTGTTCATGCTGAACCTGCTGATGATCACGCTGGGCGCGGCCTGGATCACCGAAAAGGCCGGCCTGTCGCTGGCGCTGGGTGCGTTCATTGCCGGCATGCTGATTTCCGAAACCGAATACAAGCATCAGGTGGAGGAAGACATCAAGTCCTTCCGCGACGTGCTGCTCGGACTGTTCTTCATCACCATCGGCATGCTGCTCAACGTGCACCTGGTGCTCGAGCATTGGTGGCTGGTGCTGCTGCTGCTGGTCGGCCCGGTGCTGCTCAAGTTCGTGCTGATCGCCGGTCTCGCCAAACTGTTCGGCTCGACCACGGGCGTGGCGCTGCGCACCGGCCTGGCGCTGGCACAGGCCGGCGAGTTCGGCTTCGTGCTGCTGAACCAGGCGGGCGGTTTGCAACTGATGGACCCCTTGCTGATCCAGGTGATCCTGGCCTCCATGGTGCTGTCGATGCTGGCGGCGCCGTTCCTGCTGGCCAAATCCGACGCCATCGTGATGAAGCTGTCGGCCAACGAGTGGATGCTGCAATCGCTGGCGCTGACGCAACTGGCCACGCGCACCATGTCGAGCCAGAAGCACGTGATCATTGCCGGCTTCGGCCGCAGCGGCCAGAGCCTGGCCAAGCTGCTGGAAGAAGAAGGCATTCCCTACCATGCGCTGGAGATGGACCCGGACCTGGTGCACGACACCCGCGAAGCCGGCGCCAACGTTTCCTACGGCGACGCCGCGCGCCGCGAAAGCCTGGTGGCTGCCGGTATCCATCGCGCCGCGGCGCTGGTGGTGACCTACGCCAGCACGCCGTCGGCGTTGAAGGTTTTGCATCATGCCAATGAACTGGCCCCGACTCTGCCGGTCATCGTGCGCAGCCACGACGACGCCGATCTCGACAAGCTGCTGGAGGCTGGCGCCACCGAAGTCGTGCCGGAAGCGCTGGAAGGCAGCCTGATGCTGGCCTCGCATGCGCTGGTGATGCTGGGTGTGCCGCTGCGGCGCGTGGTGCATCGCGTGCAAAGCGCGCGCGACGAGCGTTACACCTCCCTGCGCGGCTATTTCCATGGCGCCTCGGACGTGCCCGAAGACAACGACAACCTCAACGTGCGGCTGCAATCGGTGGCCCTCAACGAAGGCGCTGCGGCGATCGGCAAGACGCTGTACCAGGTCGCGCTGGAGCAATTCGACACCGAGGTCACCATGCTCAGGCGCGGCAAGCTGCGCGTCGAATTCAAGCCCGACACGGTCTTGCAGACCGGCGACATCGTGGTGTTGCGCGGCACCGGCGAAAACATCCTGCGTGCGGAAAAACGCCTCCTCAAAAAGTAAACATGGAAATCCTTGAGCGCATCACCGGGATCATCCTTCCCGTCTTCGCCATCATCGCCATCGGTTACGGCTATGCGCGCTGGCGCGGCGAAGTGGTGCGTTCCGACATGGCCTCGGTCAATCGCGTGTCCATGGAGGTGCTGGCCCCGCTGATGGTGTTCAGCGCCTTGTCGGCGAAGGACTTCGATCTCGCGCACAACGGCTGGCTGATTCTTGCCAGCGTGATCATTTCGCTCGGCTCCGGCTTGCTGGCCTGGCCGGTGGCAACAATGCTGGGCTACGACAAGCGCACCTTCCTGCCGCCGATGATGTACAACAACGGCGGCAACATGGGCGTGCCGCTGATGCTGCTGGCCTTTGGTCCGGAGAGTCTGTCGGCCGCGGTGGCCTTGTTCACGGCGGCCACTTTCATCTATTTTTCGCTGGGCATCAAGATGCTGCAGCATGGCCGCACGACCAGCATGCGTCCCGGCTCCTTCCTCAAGCTGTTCAAGAGCCCGATCATGGTCGCCATGGTGCTGGGCGTATTGTTCGCGGTCTTGCACGTGCCGCTGCCGCAGCCGCTGTTTTCGGCGATGAAGCTGCTCGGCGAAGCCAGCATTCCGATCATGCTGTTTGCGCTTGGCGTGCGCATGATGGACATCAGCTTCAAGAGCTGGCACATCGGCCTGGTCGGCGCGGTGACGTGTCCGCTGGTCGGATTGATCGTCGCCTTTGCGCTCGATCAGGTGTTGCCGTTGACGGCGGGCCAGCGCGGCCAGATGTATCTGTTCGGCGCCTTGCCGCCGGCGGTGCTGTGTTTCATGGTGGCCGAGCAATACCGTCAGGAACCTGACAAAGTGGCGTCGATCGTGCTCATGGGAAATCTCGCCGCACTGGTTTTCGTGCCTCTGGGTTTGTGGTTGGGATTGCAAGCTTCAATCCGTTGAAATGCACCGTGCCCGGGGCGTTGTTTGGCGGATGTTGGTACGGGAAATGCTTACAAAATATGGAACTCTGGGTGCTTAATCGACTGTAAGGAAGTTGTCATGTTCAAGAATTTTTCCATCAAGGCGCGCCTCATTTTCGTCGTCAGTTTTCTGTCCGTTCTGCTCGCGCTGTTTGGGGCCGTCGGCCTGACCAGCCTGCAACAAACCAATTCCGCGCTTAAATCGCTCTACGAAGACCGTGTAATTGCACTCGGGCAACTGGCGCAGGTGACCACCGCCGTTGAGTCCGGCCGTTACGCCATTTCGACGGCCATCGTCGGCGATTCGGGCGAAATCGACAAGAACATGGATGCGCTCGAGAAGACCCTGCAAGACGGCGAGAAGGTCTGGCAGGCTTATCTTGCGACATACCTGACGCCGGAAGAAAAACAGCTGACCGAACAATTCACCGCGCAAAAGAAGAAGTTCATCGCCGACGGTGTCAAGCCGGCCATGGAAGCGCTGCATAACCGGGATTTCCAAGGCGCGACCGACCTGTACAACGGTCCTTTGCTGGAAATATTCAAGCAGATCAACGTCACCATGGCCAAGCTGACCCGCTTGCAGCAGGACGTCAGCAAGCAGCTCTACAACGAATCGCAGGCGCGCTACGACACCTTCCTGACCATGACCATCGCCGCCATCGTCATCGGTTTGTCGGTTGCGCTGATCATGGGCATCTGGCTGGTGCGGGCGATTTCCGGTCCGCTCAATGAAGCCGTCCGGGTGGCGCGCGGCGTGGCCGACGGCGACCTGACGCAGGACATCGTGGTGCATTCGCGCGACGAAGCCGGCCAGCTCATGGAAGCCCTGAAAACCATGAACGCCCGTCTGCAGCAGATCGTCGGCGAAGTGCGCGTGAGCACCGACACCATTTCCACCGCGTCCAGCGAAATCGCCACCGGCAACCTCGACCTGTCGGCGCGTACCGAAAGCCAGGCCGGTTCGCTGGAAGAAACCGCCTCGGCCATGGAAGAACTGACTTCGACCGTCAAGCAGAATGCCGACAACGCGCGCCAGGCCAATCAACTGGCGGCCTCCGCATCGCAGATCGCACAAGAGGGCGGCAACGTCGTCAGCCAGGTCGTGGTGACGATGAACAACATCAACGATTCGTCGAAAAAGATCGTCGACATCATCAGCGTGATTGACGGCATCGCGTTCCAGACCAATATCCTGGCGCTGAATGCGGCGGTGGAAGCGGCGCGTGCCGGCGAGCAGGGCCGCGGCTTTGCCGTGGTGGCGTCGGAAGTGCGCAGCCTGGCGCAGCGTTCGGCTGCCGCCGCAAAAGAAATCAAGACCCTGATCGACGACTCGGTGCAGAAGGTCGGCGAGGGCAGCAAACTGGTCGAGCAGGCCGGCGTCACCATGGACGAAGTGGTCGCCAGCGTCAAGCGCGTGACCGACGTAATGGGCGAGATCACGGCGGCCAGCCAGGAGCAGAGTTCCGGCATCGAAGAAGTCAATCGCGCCATCACCCAGATGGACGAGACCACGCAGCAGAACGCCGCGCTGGTCGAGCAGGCCGCTGCTGCTGCGCAATCCTTGCAGGACCAGGCGCAACGCCTGACGCAGTCGGTCAGCGTGTTCAAGCTTGACGGCAACCGCCAGCTGGCGGCCGCGCCGAAGATGATGGCGCCGGTGCGCACCGTCGACATCACGCCGCGTCCGGCAGCGGTCGCGGCGGCAAAGAAGCCCGCGGCCACACCGGCCAAGGCGGCAAAGCCCGCTGCTGCGCCGGCCTTGCCCGCGAGTGCAGCGGTCAAGCCGAACGACGATGACTGGGAACAGTTCTGAGGCGTTTCTTCAGGACTTGCTTCGAGACGTAAAAAAGGGTGTTGCCGTTGCCGGCAACACCCTTCTTCTTGTGCGTCATCAGTCGTTCGTTAATCCAGCGCGATATCTTCCGCCGCCGCCGATCGCGTCCCCGCCACCGGCGCATTGCTGCGGCCGTGATACGCGAACACCACCGAAGCCTTGACCTGGTCCGAACTGTTGCGACCTGCGGCGTGGAACAGGCCGCTGTGGAACAGCACAACGTCGCCCTTTGCTAGCGGCACGGAAATCCCCTGCGCAAACAGCGCCTGGTTGGCCGCTACTTCCGGACGCAGGAAATCGAGTTCATCCATTTGGTCCGGTTGCAGTTGCAGCAGGTGCGAACCCGGGATGAATTTGAGGCCGCCGTTGTCGGCATGTTCCGGACCCAGCGCCAGCCAGACCGAAATCAGCTCATTGCGCGGGAACGACCAGTAACGGATATCGCGATGCCAGCCGGTCGCCGTGCCGAAGGTCGGATGCTTGGTCATCACGCAATTGTGATGCGCCAGCGTGACGCTGACCGGCTCCTCGAACAACTGGTGCAATGCCGCGACCAGCGTGGGATTGGATGCCCACGCGCGGAAATGATCGTCGCGCTGCCAGGCCGCGCGCAAGCGTCGCGCAGTGCGTCCACCCGGTGCGTCGAGCGAAGCGGGGGCGCCGGCGTAGCCGACTTCGGCTTCGTATTCGAGCGGCGCCACGGCCTGCTGCACATGCGCGCGCGTTACCGCCAGCATGTCGTCGCAGGCGGCGGCCGGAACGAAGCCCTTGAGCAGCAGGTAACCCTGGCTGCGGAAGGCCTCGATCTGGGCTGAAGAGAGTGGAGCGTGCATGGCTGGCCTTGCGTCCTTCCTGCTACTTTTTCTTTTTCAACAACGGCGCCAGGTAATGGCCGGTAATGCTTTCCGGATTCTTGGCGATGTCTTCGGGCGAACCGACGGCGATGATCTTGCCGCCGCCGGCGCCGCCTTCGGGACCGAGGTCGATGACCCAGTCAGCGGTCTTGATGACGTCGAGATTGTGTTCGATGATGGCCAAGGTATTGCCCTGATCGCGCAGGCGATGGATCACCTTCAACAACAGGTCGATATCGTGGAAATGCAGGCCGGTGGTCGGCTCGTCCAGGATGTACAGCGTACGCCCGGTATCGCGTTTGGACAACTCCAGCGATAGCTTGACGCGTTGCGCTTCACCGCCCGACAGCGTGGTCGCGCTCTGGCCCAGCTTGATGTAGCCGAGGCCGACGTCGAGCAGGGTTTGCAGCTTGCGTGCGATCAGCGGCACCGGCAGGAAGAAGGTGTGCGCGTCTTCTACCGTCATCTCGAGGATTTCGGTGATGTTCTTGCCCTTGTATTGCACTTCCAGGGTTTCGCGGTTGTAGCGCTTGCCGTGGCAGACGTCGCACGGCACGTAGACGTCCGGCAGGAAGTGCATCTCGACCTTGATCACGCCGTCGCCCTGGCAGGCTTCGCAGCGACCGCCCTTGACGTTGAACGAGAAACGTCCGGCGCTGTAGCCGCGTTCCTTGGCAGCAGGCACGGTGGCGAACAGATCGCGGATCGGCGTGAACAGGCCGGTATAAGTCGCCGGATTGGAACGCGGCGTACGGCCGATCGGCGCCTGGTCGACCGAGATCACCTTGTCGAAATGTTCCAGGCCGCTGATCGATTCATGCTCGGCCGGTTCGGTCTGTGAACCGTACAGATGGCGCGATGCGGCCAGGTAGAGCGTGTCGTTGACCAGCGTCGACTTGCCCGAACCGGACACGCCGGTCACGCAAGTGAGCAGGCCGACCGGCAGGTCGAAGCTGACGTTCTTGAGGTTGTTGCCGGTGGCGCCGGTAATGGTCAGCTGGCGTTCCGGATCGGGCTGCACGCGCTTCTTCGGCACGCTGATTTCCAGCGAGCCGTTGAGGTATTTCGCGGTCAGCGATTTCTTGCTCTTGAGGATGTCTTCCAGCGTGCCTTGGGCGATGATATCGCCGCCGTGAACGCCGGCGCCCAGGCCCATGTCGACCACGTAGTCGGCGGTGCGGATGGCGTCTTCGTCATGCTCGACCACCAGTACGCTGTTGCCGATGTCGCGCAGATGTTTGAGCGTGCCGATCAGGCGGTCGTTGTCGCGCTGATGCAGGCCGATCGACGGTTCATCCAGCACGTACATCACGCCGGTCAGTCCGGAGCCGATCTGCGAGGCCAGGCGGATGCGCTGGGCTTCGCCGCCGGACAGCGTGTCGGCGCTGCGTTCGAGCGACAGATAATCAAGGCCGACGTTGTTGAGGAATTTCAGGCGCGAGATGATTTCCTTGATGATGCGGTCGGCGATTTCTTTCTTGGCACCGGTCAGCTTCAGGTTCTCGAAGAACGCCAGGGTCTCGCGCAATGGTGTCGCCGCGACTTCATAGATGGCGCGCTGCTGGCGGCCGGTACCGATCTTGACGAAACGCGCTTCCACGCGCAGGCGTGCGCCACCGCAAGACGGGCATTCCTTTTCGTTGATGAACTTGGCCAGTTCTTCCTTGACCGCCATCGAATCGGTTTCGCGGTAGCGGCGCTGCAGGTTGGTGACCACGCCTTCGAAGGTATGCTCGCGCACCACGGTGCGGCCGCGCTCGTTCACATAGGTGAACGGAATGGTCTGGCGGCCGGAGCCGTACAGAATCACTTGCTGGGATTTTTCAGGTAACTGCTCAAACGGGATGTCGATGTCGAACTCATAGAACGCCGCCAGGTTCGACAGCATCTGGAAGTAGAACTGGTTGCGGCGATCCCAGCCCTTGATCGCGCCGCTGGCCAGCGACAGATTCGGGAAGGCGACGATGCGCTTCGGATCGAAGAACTCGATATGGCCCAGGCCGTCGCATTCCGGGCAGGCACCCATCGGATTGTTGAACGAGAACAGGCGCGGCTCGAGCTCTTGCAGCGAGTAGCCGCAGGTCGGGCAGGCGAATTTGTTGGAGTAGAGATGTTCCCTGGCGGTATCCATCTCCAGCGCAATGGCACGACCATCGGCGATGCGCAGCGCGGTTTCGAAACTTTCCGCCAGGCGTTGCTTGATGTCTTCCTTGACCTTGACGCGGTCGATGACGACGTCGATGGTGTGTTTTTCGGTTTTCTTCAGCTTGGGCAGGTCGTCGATCTCGTAGACTTTTGCCGTGCCGGTGCCGCTCTGGATGCGGAAACGCACGAAGCCGTGCGCCTGCATCTGCTCGAACAGGTCAACGTGTTCGCCCTTGCGGTTGGCCACGACCGGCGCCAGGATCATCAGCTTGGTGTCTTCCGGCATGGCCAGCACGGCGTCAACCATTTGCGACACCGATTGCGCGGCCAACGGATTTTCCGGATGGTCGGGGCAGTAGGGCGTGCCGACGCGCGCGTACAGCAGGCGCAAATAGTCGTGAATTTCGGTGACGGTGCCGACGGTCGAGCGCGGATTGTGCGAGGTCGCCTTCTGCTCGATGGAGATCGCCGGCGACAGGCCTTCGATCAGATCGACGTCGGGCTTTTCCATCAGTTGCAGGAACTGGCGCGCGTAGGACGACAGCGACTCGACATAGCGGCGCTGGCCTTCTGCATACAGCGTATCGAATGCCAGCGACGACTTGCCCGAGCCGGACAGTCCGGTGATCACGATCAGTTTGTTGCGGGGTAAGTCGAGGCTGATGTTCTTCAGATTGTGCGTGCGTGCGCCGCGAATGCGAATTTCTTCCATGGATGCCTTCAGCGTAAGTTTTCCATCCCTTGTTCATATGAACATTGAATGGAGGATCAACCTATTACTATATCAGGACTCACCACTTGCGGCTGGGCCGGCGGGCTGGGAAAAATCCTGGCGTCACTTCGTGATTGTTGCGGCTGTGGACGGGGCTGCAGGCTCGGCTGGGGCGATGCGACGGTAGACGTTGAACGTCTGCTCCTCGTCGCCGTCGCGCGCGCCTTCCCAGAAAGGTGTCCAGACGCCCTTTGGCAGGCCGGTGCCGAAGGGGGTCTGGACAATGGCCCACCGGCAGCTGGTGGTGCGGGACTTGTCGATGGGCTGATGGAGGATGCCGGTGTAATAGAACAACATCGGCGCTTCCGATTCACCCAGGCCGATACTGGCCATGCAGTCGCCCGCGCGCCATTCCGGTTTCAGCTGGTCCGACAGGCGGGCGTAGACATACTCGAAGCTCTTGGCAAAGTCGCCCCACGGCAGCAGCAAGGTGTACGCAGCGCCCCACATCAGCGTCAGTCCGGCAAACCAGCTCAGCGCGCCGCGCCACTTGCCGCATCGTTTCAGACGAGGCAGGCAGCACAGCCAGCCCAGCGTCATCAGGATCGCCGCACCCAGCGCCAGCGGCTGCAGCGGCGTGATGAAGCCGAGCGGAAGCCATTTCGCGAGGTAAGACAAATAATGATGATGTTCAACCGGACCGATGGAAATCACGTAGATCGTCCATACAAGTGCGGTCATGCCGCCAAAAAACAAGCGCGCAAACCAATCCCAGCTCAGGTGCACCCAGTCGTGCAGGCGGTCGATTGCGGCTGATCCGAGCAGGCACAGCGGCAGGATCAACGGCAGCAGGTATAACTGGCGCGCAGTGGCCGACATCAGCAAGAGGGCGACGCAAACCGACGTGAACGCCAGTGGAATCGCCACACGCGGCTGGCGGATCCGGCGCCATTCTCCGCCGGCGATCGCCAGCACCGCCAACGGCGCGCCCGGCAGCGCAAAGCCGGTCAATGCGCGGAAGATCACGGTGTGATCGTTGTCGGAGCCCAGTTTCTTGACGGAAAAGCCGAGGAAGCGGCCAACGTTGTTGTCCCAAAACCATTCGATGAACAGCGGCATCGAATGCTGCGCCAGCAACGCCGGCCATATGATGAAGAACGGCAGCGACACCAGCACGGCAAAACCGACCATGCGCAGGTAGGAGCGCGAGCGGCACTCGCGCACCAGCAAGCCGACCAGGAGGGCGGTCGCGGCGTAAATGACGGGAACGAACAAGCCCTTGGACATTTCGGCAATGCCGACGCCGAGGCCGAACCAGAGCGCCGCCGATAGACGCGGCGTCCGGCGTTGTTCGTTGAGCGCAATCTGCAGCAGGCCGTACATGGCAATCGTGCCGCCACAGACCAGCGCGACGTCGGTGAACATGTCATGCGCATGCTTGATCATGCCGACGGTGCCGGCGAACAGTGCCAGCGTGCCGAGCACGCGCGCATTCAGGAAGTCGTCTTCATTCCATGCAGCGCGCGCGATGCGCGCTACGAACAGCAGCGTGATCAGCATGAAAAATACCGAGGTCACCCGTGCGCCGTCGGCATAGCTGAGCCAGGGATGCAGCGCCGTGGCGAACAGCGTGGCGGTCCAGTAATACAGCGGCGGCTTTTCCATGAAGGGCACGCCGGCGTTGGTGGGGACAAGATAGTCGCCGCTGGTCAACATGTGATGAATCATGCCGAAACTGTAGGCTTCGTCCTGTTTCCAGGGACCGTGGCCAAAGATGCCCGGAAGCAAGTAGGCACATGTCACGGCCGCCAGAATCAACCACGCCACCCTCTTTGAAAGGTGCTGCTGGAAAGGCGTCAGGTAGGGCGAACGGACAGGCGAGAGCATAAAATTGAATACGAGCAACGGGACAGAATGAGCAACCGTCTATTGTTGCACAATCGTCTGGCCAGAAACATTGCGTTACAAAACGAAACACGAAAATTGAGTAAAGAAATGTCGCGCATTGGGAATTCAACGGCGTTCCCCTCAAGCGATTCGGAAAAAGCAGCGCCGGATTTGTTTGCTGCTAACATATCGGGTTTGCGGGTTTGGGTAGCCGTCAACGCGGTCTGTTGATTTCCCCGGTCTTGCCGAACACTCAGCCACACCGTGTCCACCATTTCCACCATGAACGCCAACTCTTCCGAATCCGCAACGAAAGCCGGCATGTCCGGCGCCGAAATCCGTGCCAGCGCCTCGCTAGCATCGATTTTCGCCTTGCGCATGCTCGGCTTGTTCCTGATCCTGCCGGTGTTTGCGGTTCATGCCAGAGGCATGTCGGGCGGGGAAAGCGCGGCCATGGTCGGACTGGCTATGGGTATCTACGGCCTGGTGCAATCGTTCGGCCAGATACCCTTCGGCATGGCATCCGACAAGTTCGGACGAAAGCGCGTGATTGTGATCGGATTAATCGTGTTCGCGCTGGGCGCCTTTGTCGCCGCAGCAGCCGACGACCTTACCTGGATCATCATCGGTCGCGCCATCCAGGGGGCGGGAGCGGTTTCGGCGGCAGTCACCGCATTGATCGCCGACTCCACACGCGAAGAGCATCGCACGAAGGCCATGGCCATGGTCGGAGCATCTATTGGCCTCACATTTGCCGTGTCGCTGGTGGTATCGCCGCTCTTGTACAAGCTGATTGGCATGAGTGGGATTTTTTTGCTGATCGGCGTGTTGGCGCTGACAGCCATTGGCGTTGTGCTGTTCGTCGTGCCAGATGTACCTATGGTCAGGGCAAGGCGGGTGCCTTTCGGCGAGGTGCTGCGCGACGGTGAACTGATGCGCCTGAATTTCGGCGTGTTCGCGCTGCATATGGCTCAAATGGCGATGTTCGTCGTCGTTCCTGCGGCGCTGGTGCAATATGCCGGTTTGCCGGTGGCCGAACATTGGAAAATTTACCTGCCGGTAGTGTTGGCCTCGTTCGTCTTCATGCTGCCGCCGGTGTTCATCGGCGAGAAGCGCGGCATGATGAAGCAGATTTTCGTCGCTGCCATCTTACTGTTGCTGCTCGTGCAGATCGGCATGTGGGTAACGCTTTCGCAATTTGCGGTGCATTGGGGTGTGTTGGTATTTCTCTTGTTCGCATTTTTTATCGCGTTCAATATTCTGGAAGCCTGTCAGCCGTCACTGGTATCGCGTATCGCCCCGGCCGCCGCCAAAGGGTCTGCATTGGGCGTCTACAATACGCTGCAGGCGTTCGGCCAGTTCAGCGGCGCATTCCTCGGAGGATGGGTGACGCAACATGCAGGCGCACCTTCAGTCTTCGTAATGTGTGCTGTGGCAACACTGACCTGGCTTATAATCGCGTCTAACATGAAAAATCTGCCGCGTCGCGGCGTCCAGCCTGCAAGTGCAACGGCTTAGGTATCAAATCAGTTATCAAATTTAGTGAAATCCAGGAGAAACAATGGCATCGGTCAATAAAGTCATCATCGTCGGCAATCTCGGACGTGACCCGGAAACGCGTTACATGCCCAATGGCGAAGCCGTCACCAACGTCGCCGTCGCCACGACCGAAAGCTGGAAGGACAAGAACAGCGGTGAAAAGAAAGAACTCACCGAATGGCACCGCATCACCTTCTATCGCAAGCTGGCTGAAATCGCCGGCCAGTACCTGAAAAAAGGTTCGCAAGTCTACGTCGAAGGTCGCCTGCAAACACGCAAATGGACCGACAAGGACGGCGTCGAAAAGTACACGACGGAAATCATCGCCGACACCATGCAAATGCTGGGCGGCCGCCAGGGCATGGGCGGTGGCGCGTCGGATGACGGCGGCAGCGGTAGTTATGGTGGCGGCGGTGCGCCGGCGCGTCAGAGTTCGGGTGGCGGAGCGGGCGGCGGAGGTGGCGCAGCGCGCGCGCCGGCGGCAGCCCGTCCGGCGCCGAATTTCTCGGATATGGATGACGACATCCCGTTCTGATCGATTCCTCGGCACAATAAAAAACCGGCCCTCGCGAGAGCGCCGGTTTTTTTATGGCCGCAAGGATGTCAGCGCGCCGGATGGAAGCCGTCGAACGCCACCTGCAGCATGTGCCGCACGATATCGTCGTTGCTCATCTTGCTGAAGCGCTGCAGGTATTCCACAGCCGGATCGCAGGTGCGCGCGTAATAACTGAACAGGATGACGTCGCTCGGCAGCGCGGCGTCGAGCTCACCATTCTTTTGCGCCGCCAGCACCAGCTTTTCAATCTGGCCGTTGAGTTTGAGTACACGCGTCACGTACTTGAGGTTGCGCATGAGCATGTCGCGTACATGTGCGCTGGTCGACGGCAGGAACGGCAGGCCGCCATCCAGCCGCACCCGTAGGGCCCACTCCAGCAGCGCCGCCAGCTTGTTTTTCGGACTCAACGCGCCATCGAGCTGCGCCAGATAATCCACCGCACCGTCGATCAGGCGGATCAGCGCTTCGCCGACCAGGTCTTCCTTCGATTTGAAATGCTTGTACAGGCTCGGTTTGGAGATACCCACCGCGCCGGCGACGTCGTCCATGGTCATCAGGTCGTAACCCTTGGTGCCCAATACGGACGTGGCCGCATCCAGAATGGCGTTCTCGCGCAGCTTGAAGGCTTGATCCTTGAAGTTCAATTTTCCAAAAATACTCATTGGTAGCTTTAATTACTAATTGGTAGATTTTATTTTATATTGGTAGTAATCTTAGCACCGAAGCGGAAAAACCGACAGCACGAGAACATTTCCGCACAACGCAACACGACACGAAAGGTCGGCAATGACGCAAGCAAGGCAAAAAATCGCAGTGATCGGAGCCGGCATATCCGGCCTCGCGAGCGCGTATTTCCTTGCCCGCAAGCATGACGTCGTGTTGTACGAGGCCGGCAGTTATATCGGCGGCCACACCAATACGGCGGAGATGACGCTGGAGGGCCGGACCTTTCCGGTCGATACCGGCTTCCTGGTCTTCAACGAGGCGACCTATCCCAATCTGATCGCCTTGCTCGATGAACTCGGCGTCGACAGCTACGCCACCGACATGTCTTTCGGGGTCTCGCAGGATGGCGGCCGACTGGAATGGGCCGGCACTAACCCGGACACTGTCTTTGCGCAGCGCCGGCATTTGCTGTCGCCGGCCTTCCTCGGCATGTTGCGCGACATCCTGCGCTTCAATCGCGCCGCCGAAAGCAATCTCGCCGCCAGCCTGGCGTCGCCGGCGTCGCTGCAGCAGCTGCTCGTTGCAGGCCGCTATGGCGCGATGTTTCGCGACGCCTATCTGCTGCCGATGGCGGCGGCGATCTGGTCGAGCGCGCCGGCGGACATTCTGCAATTTCCTGCCGCCACCTTCCTGCGCTTCTGCATCAACCACGGGCTGCTGCAGGTCAATGATCGACCGCAATGGCGCACGGTCAAAGGCGGCGCGCGTGAATACGTCAGGAAGATCGTCGCCACGCTGCCGACGGTGCGATCCAATACTCAAGTGCGTGCCGTACTGCGTGGCGACGATGCGGTGGTCGTTCGCACCGACACCGGTGAGGAACAATTCGACAGTGTCGTGTTCGCCACGCATGCGCCGGATACCTTGCAGATGCTGACCGACGCCGATAGCCGGGAGCGCAATTTGTTGTCGGCGGTGCGCTATCAGGCCAACACCGCGTATCTGCACACCGATCTGTCGCTGATGCCGCAACGGCGCAAGGTATGGTCCTCGTGGAACTACCTCGGCGGCGGAGCGAAGGACCCAGGCGGCGCGCGCGCCGTTTGCGTCAGTTACTGGCTCAATCAATTGCAGGACTTGCCCTGCCAAAGTGCCGTGATAGTGACGCTCAATCCATTCACGGCGCCGGCAGCCGACAAGACCATCGCGAAGTTCGACTACGAACATCCGGTGTTCGATCAGGCCGCCATCTCGGCACAAACCGCGCTGGCCTCAATACAAGGAAAGCGCCGCACCTGGTTCGCCGGCGCCTGGACCGGCTACGGCTTCCATGAAGACGGCCTGAAGTCCGCCTTGCGCGTGGCTGCCGATTTTGGCCTGGCGCCGGCATGGGCCAAGGTCTGATGATGCCGGCCCCGCGCGCAGCAGCCTACCTGGTTCGCGGCCAGGTCATGCATGAGCGGCTGCGCCCGGTGCATCACCGCTTCGTTTATCCGGTGTTCTGCGTACGCCTGAACCTGAGCCGGCTGGCGGACGCCAATAACGCCTGGTTCGGCGTCAATCGCAAGCGGCCGATGTCGGTTCGTACGTCCGACTACGGTCCGCGCGACGGCAGTGATCTGGACGTCTGGATGCGCGCTCAATTGGCCGAGGCGGGATTGCCGGCCGATGGCGAAATCTGGCTCCAGACATTTCCGCGCATGTTCGGATTCGTTTTCAATCCGGTCAGTTTCTGGCTGTGCCATGACAGCGGCGGCGCCTTGCGCGCCGTGCTGGCCGAAGTGAACAGCACCTTCGGTGAAACCCACCGTTATCTGCTGGCCGACAACGAACGCAAGGCGATTACGCCCGACACACGGCTGGTATGCGCCAAAGCCATGCATGTATCACCGTTTTGCGAAGTGCGCGGCGCCTACCATTTCTACTTTCGCGATACGGCAAAAAGCACATTGATCGGTATCGATTACGACGACGAGGCAGGCGATCATCCTGACGCCCGGACGTCGGACAACGCCGGTGTGCTGATTCGCACCACCGTCGGCGGTCGTTTGCAGACGATGACTTCCGATAGCGCTTTGCTGGCGCTGCTGACACAGCCATTCATGACCTTCGGAATCGTCGCCAAAATTCACTGGCAGGCCTGGAAACTGTGGCGCAAGCGCGTGCCGTTTTTCCGCAAGCCCGACCGGTCAAAGGACAGTGCGGTTGCGACCGCCAATTTCAATAAGGAGATGTCACCGTGAACCCGACCGAGATGAAGCGCTTCAGCACATCCATGCCCGAAGCTGCGCTATCCGAATCATCGCGTCCCGAGGACGCCTCCGCGCCGCCGGCCACGCGTCTGTTCCTGCGCTTGCTCAATTGCCTCGCCCATGGCCACCTGCAATTGATTACGCCGCATGGCAATACGTTGATGTTCGGCGACCTGCATCAGCCGCCCAGCGCGCAGATGCACATTCGCGACTGGCGCGCCTGCGCCCGCATGCTGCAATCGGGCGATATCGGTTTCGCCGAAAGCTATGCCGCCGGCTGGATCGACACACCGGACCTGAGCGCGTTGCTGCGCCTCTGCCTGCGTAACCAGGCGGAACTGGAGCGCATGATGTTCGGCGGCAAGCTGGCCGGACTGTGGTATCGCCTGCGGCATCTGCTGCGCGCCAATACGCGTGCCGGCAGCCGCAAGAATATCCATGCGCACTACGACATCGGCAATGCCTTCTATCATCAGTGGCTCGACAACAGCTGGACCTATTCGAGTGCGATCTTCAGCGGCGATCATGGGCAAAGCCTGGAAGCGGCGCAGGCGCGGAAGTATCAGCGCATCATCGATCAACTCGGTTTGCAGGCCGGCGATCACGTGCTGGAAATCGGCTGCGGCTGGGGCGGCTTTGCCGAGCACGCGGCGCTGCGCGGCATCCGGGTGCATGGCGTGACGATCTCGCAGGCGCAACTGCAGGTGGCACAGCGGCGTGTCGCCGCGCGCGGTCTTGATCATCTCGCCACGTTGGAGTTGCGCGACTATCGTGACTTGACGGGAGAATACGATGCCGTGGTCTCTATCGAAATGTTCGAGGCCGTCGGCGAACGGTTCTGGCAGCAGTATTTCGATACCGTATCGGCGCGCCTGAAAAAGGGCGGCCGCGCGATGATCCAGTCGATCACGATTGCCGAGCAGTACTTCGAACGCTATCGCAGCACGTCTGATTTCATCCGCCAGTACATCTTCCCGGGCGGCATGCTGCCCAGCCCGGAACGTTTCTGCGCCAAGGCCCGCAGCGCCGGCCTGCAGACACTGGATCAATACCGTTTCGGTTTCGACTATGCGGAGACGCTGCGCCGTTGGCACGCTTCGTTCATGAGCGCTCGCGACGCCATCCAGGAACAGGGCTTCGACGAGCGCTTCATGCGCCTGTGGCAACTCTACTACGCCTATTGCGAAGTAGGCTTTGACGAGGAGCGCACCGATGTCATTCAGTTCATGCTGCGGAAAAGCTGACTCCCGGACCGGGTTCTTCGGAGCAGGACTTCTGCGCGCAACTTCCCGTCGCGCTGTCGTCGCATGCGTGTTGCTGGCCGCCGTGCTGTCGGCCGGTGCCGCACAGGCGGCGAGCTGGCGCGACGACCTGCCGCAGGCGCGCCTGCAGGGACACGCCGGGCTGCGCTGGTTCGGGTTGAAGATCTATGACGCTGCGCTGTGGAGTGCCGCAGGGCCGTTCGATCCTGAGCAGCCGTTCGCGCTCGAACTGACTTATCAGCGCAGCATCAGCCGCGCACGCATCGTGCAGACCAGCGTCGACGAAATCCGCCGATTGTTCGGTGAGCGGTACGACGACGCGCGGCTCAAGCGCTGGGAAGACGCCATGGCGGGTGTCTTCACCGATGTCAATGAAGGCGATCAGCTGACCGGCGTCTATCTGCCGGGCCTGGGGTGCCGTTTCTACAGCCGCACGCAGTTGCTGGGCGAAGTGCGCGATCCGGAGTTCGCCCGGGCCTTCTTCGCCATCTGGCTGGATCCACGCACCAAAGACATGCAGTTGCGCAATCGCCTGCTGGGAGCGGAAAAATGAAGGCAGACCAATGAAAAGCGAAAGCTGGCTCCGCTACATCGCTTACGGCCTGCTCGGTCTGCCGCTGGCGATGTCGGCCCTGCCTGTGTACATCCAGGCGCCGCTGTATTACACCACCTATCTCGACGCGACGCTGGCCGGCACCGGCTGGGTGCTGTTCCTGGCCCGCATCGTCGACACCGTGCAGGACCCGTGGCTGGGGCAATGCATAGACCGGTTGCATGGCGCTCGGCTGAACTTGTGGATGCTGCTCGCCGGCGTGTTGCTGGCGCTGGCGTTCTTCGGCATCTGGTTGCCGCCCGACGTGGTCCGCAGCTCCGGCGTTTATTTGCTGATCTGGCTGGGCGTCATGCTGATCGTCGCCTACACCGCGCACAGCATGCTCAATATCGCCTATCTGGCATGGGGTTCGCGCCTGTCGGAAGATGCCGGCGGTTTGCTCGGCGCTTCCGCCCTGCGAGAGCTGATGGGTTTGCTGGGCGCTGTGCTGGCCAGCGTGATTCCGGGTTTCATCATGGTGAGCGGCGCACGCAGCGAAAGCGGGTTCACCCTGTATTCGGGCGCATTCGCCGCCGACCTGGCCGTATCGCTGGCCGCCTTGCTGTGGCTGGCGCCGCGCTGGAACAAGGTGGCGGCGCACGCGGGCGGCTGGCGCAGCGCCATGGCGACCATGAAAGCCAATCCCGGATTTCGCCGACTGCTGTTGCCGTACTTCCTGAACGCAGTATCGGTGGCGATACCGGCGACGCTGGCGCTGTTTTTCATCGGCGACAGATTGCAGGCGCCGGGTTACGCCGGTGCATTTCTCGCGACGTATTTTCTGTCCACCGCGATCGGCTTGCCGCTCTGGATAGTGGTCGCCAAACGCTTCGGCGTATTGCCGGCCTGGCGCGCGGGCATGCTGTTGGCAATCCTCGCTTTCGGCGGCACGGTGCTGCTGGGAGCCGGCGATATCTTGCCCTACGGCGCAGTCTGCGTGGCGGCCGGCCTGGCGCTGGGAGCCGACCTGGCCCTGCCGCCGGTATTGCTGGCCAGCGTCATCGGCAGGCACGAAAGCACCGCCGCCTATTACGGCGTCTGGACGCTGTTGGCGAAGCTGGCGCTGGCGATTTCCGGACTTGCCCTGCCGCTGCTGGCGCTGCTGGACTACCAACCCGGCGTGGGTGGAAGTGCAGCGTTGGGATGGGTCTACGCCGCCGTGCCCTGCGTGTTCAAACTGATCGCTTTGCTGTTGCTGAAAACGGCGCCCGCATCCGATCCTCTTGCTGTTTCACCGGAGACCGTCTCATGAATATCCTTCGCCGTTTTACCTCGCTGTCGCTGCCCTTGTTCCTGCTACTGTTGCTCGGCGCCTGCGCCGGGACCGATGTCTCGCACTACGCAAAGAATGAGCCGGTGTTCGATCCGGTGCAATTCTTCAGTGGCAAGACCGACGCCTGGGGCATGTTCCAGAAGCGCGGCGGCGAAGTCGTCAAGCGTTTCCATGTCGAGATTACCGGCAGCGAACAGGGCGGCAAGCTGACGCTGGATGAGCGCTTCCGTTATGACGACGGCAGCACCCAGCAGCGCGTCTGGACCTTGACCAGGCAAGCCGACGGCAGCTGGCGCGGCACCGCCGGCGATGTGGTCGGCGAAGCGGTCGGGCACGCTGCCGGCAATGCGCTTAACTGGCGCTACACGTTGTTGCTGCCGGTCGACGGCAAGACCTACGAAATGCACATGGACGACTGGATGTATCAGATGGACCAGCACACCATGATCAACCGCACCAGCATGAGCAAGTTCGGACTGGAAGTCGGACAGGTGACGCTGTTCTTTCGCAAGCAGGACTGACGGAGATGACGATGTTTAGTCCAATGAACAAGCCGGTGCACGATTGGACCGGAAAACGCGTCTGGCTGATCGGCGCCTCCAGCGGCATCGGCGCCGCGCTGGCCAAACAGGCGCTGGCGATGGGCGCGCAGGTGGCGATCTCGGCGCGCCGGGTGGAAGCCTTGCAGCTGGTCGCGGGGGCCAGCAACAACGCCTTGATCGTACCGTTCGACGTGCTCGACCACGCCGCCTGGCGCGCACGGCATGCAGAGATCTGCGCTGCATTCGGCGGCGTCGACCTGATGCTGTTCTGCGCCGCCGATTATCGTCCCGAGCGCAGCTGGGAAGTCAGCGACGACCTTGCCGAGCAGACCATCAAGACCAACCTGGTCAGCGTCTATTCGGCTTTGTCCAGCGTGCTGCCCGACATGCTGGCGCACGGCAGCGGCGGCATCGCGCTGGTGGCCAGCGTGGCCGGCTACATGGGCTTGCCCAATGCCAGCGTCTACGGACCCGGCAAGGCGGCCTTGATCAATCTGGCCGAGATCCTCTATAGCGACCTGCACAGCAAGGGCATCAA
Source organism: Herbaspirillum sp. NPDC101397 (assembly GCF_044767325.1). Lineage (NCBI taxonomy): Bacteria > Pseudomonadati > Pseudomonadota > Betaproteobacteria > Burkholderiales > Oxalobacteraceae > Herbaspirillum > Herbaspirillum sp. NPDC101397. The sequence continues at coordinate 62,612 of NZ_JBIWNS010000004.1, read as the reverse complement.
CGTCTATCTGATCAATCCCGGATTCGTAAAGACCGGCCTGACCGAGAAAAACGACTTCGCCATGCCGGCCCTGCAAACGCCCGCTGCCGCTGCGAAGGAAATATGGCAAGGCATCGCCGAAGGACGGTTTGAAATCCATTTCCCGCGCCGCTTTACGCGTATCCTGAAGCTGGTCCAGATGCTGCCATATCGCTGGCGCTTCGCCTTGTTCCACCGCTTTCTGCACATGACATGACTGACATGACTGACACGAAATTCAAAGACCGGCTCGATGCGCTGGCGCAGTGGTACGTCACGCTGACACGACAGAGCGTGCGCCATATCGGCCAGTTCTATGCGCCTGAAGTGCATTTCAAGGATCCGTTCAACGATATTCGCAGCATCGCTGCGATGATCGCCGTGTACGAACACATGTTCGACACGACTGACAATCCGCATTTCATCATCCACGACCGTATTGTCGACGGTGATCAGGCCTTCATCACCTGGGTGTTCGAGTTCAGACTCAAGGGCAAGCACTACAGCATCGCCGGCGGCACGCATCTGAAGTTCAACGGCGAAGGCCTGGTCGTGCTGCATCGAGACTACTGGGATGCAGCGGAAGAACTGTTCCAGAAATTGCCGGTGATCGGCGCACTGATACGCTGGCTGCGCAGATTGTTCGAGACCAGGATCGACCTCACGGCAGGCCGCGGATGATGTCGTAGTTCTTGTCCAGCACGGGCACGAATTCCTGGGCGCGCAGGTTGTTCAGCGTCGCCTGCAGGTTGCTGCTCTTCTTGTTGAAGAAAACGGCACGGATTTTCTTCCGGATGTCGTCGCACAGCTGGCCGCGATACACGAAGGGATCGAACGGAATCGGGGCCGATTTCCACAGCACGCGCAGGTCCGCGCGTTTGACCTTGCCGGCGGCGATCAGCGCGCCGAGATTGGCGCTGGCGACGAAGGCAGCGTCGACTTCCTGGCTGAGCACGGCGCTGACCGATTGCTCATGATTGCCGGAGTAGCCGATGCGCGAAAAATACTTGTCCAGCGTGGTGCCCAACTGACGTGCAAACACATGCAGCGGAATCAACGCACCCGAGGTGCTTTCAGGATCCGCCAATGCCAGCCGCTTGCCCTTCAATCCCGAAATCGACGTCACCGGGCCGTGCTGGCGCACGATCAGCAGCGAGTAATATGCCGCCGTATTGCCGTCGCTGAATGCATCGGCCATATTCATCAAGGTCGCGAATGGCGTGATCTGCGGATCACTCTTGTGCGCCGAGACATAAGTCGCCGGTCCCAGCCGGGCGACGTCGACGGCGCCGGCCAGCAAGCCTTCATTGACGGCGCCGTAGGAGGCGGGCGTAATCGCCTCGACCGGAATGCCGAGCGATTTCTCCAGATCATTGAACAGCGGCTTCAAGGCAGCGCCATCGTCTTGCAATTCACCTTGCGGCACAAACGAGAAGCGCAGCCGCGCCGGTCGCTCGCATTGCGCGGCATCGGCCGGCAGGCTGTTGAGCGTCAGGATCAGCAACACGATCAGCACTGACAGCGGAAACAAGGGGAGCAACGGCAGCGCCACGCCGCCGCGCAGCGTATGCGGAATTTTCCGGACGGCCTGCGCCAGCGTCAGCAATGCATTCAGTGTATTCATAGCGGATCGAATCTCCCTTTTTGCAATACCGGCTCGATCTGTTCCGCCGATACCGGTCGTTGCAGGTAAAAGCCCTGGACCTCGTCGCAGCCGATCACCTTCAGATGCATCAGCTGCTCTTTGCTTTCCACGCCTTCGGCGATGACCTTGAGGCCGAGGTTGCGCGCCAGCGAGACGGTCGAAGCGACGATCATGGCGTCGCTGTTGTCGTTACGGATGTCGCGGATGAAGGAACGGTCGATCTTGAGCGCATAGACCGGCAGCGTCTTGATGTGGCTCAGGCCGGCGTAGCCGGTGCCGTAATCGTCGAGCGAAATGCGGAGGCCTTCCGCGCGCAGTTTTTCCAGCACATCCTTGGCGCTGTCGATGTCGTCGATGAAGCAGCTTTCGGTGACTTCGATCTCCAGCAGGAAGGGCGGCAGCTTGTATTTTTTCAGCGCATCGAGGATGGTTTCCAGCAACTGCGCATCCTGCAATTGCTTGACCGAGACGTTGATGGCGACCGGCACCACCTTGAGGCCGCGCTTCTTCCAGTCGGCGAGTTGGCGGCAGACCGCCTTGATCACCCAATGTCCCAGCGGGATGATGAGATCGTGATCTTCGGCCAGCGCAATGAAGTCGTTGGGGAAGATCAGTCCGTGCTCGGGATGTTCCCAGCGGATCAGCGCCTCCATGCCGACGATGTCGAAATCATGCATCTCCACCTTGGGCTGGTAGTGCAGGCAGAACTCGTCGTTCTTGAGCGCCTGGCGGAAGCGGGCCAGCAACTCGAGACCGCGTGCGGCCGACGCATTGAGCGAGGCGTCATAGAAACGATAGACGCCGCTGCCGGCCTTCTTGGCGGTGTACATGGCGGCGTCGGCGCTGGTCAGCAGCTGGTCGACGCTCTGGCCGTCGCGCGGGTACAGCGCAATGCCGATGCTGGTGGTGGTCAGCACCTCATGGCCCTCGAGGTCGGCGTAGGGCGCGCTGATGGCGGCGATCAGTTCGCGGGCGATCTGGGCGACGCGTTCTTCCGCGGCGATCTCGGACACCAGCACCACGAATTCATCCCCGCCCAGCCGCGCCACCAGGTCGTATTCGCGCAATACTGCGCGCAGGCGTGTGGCAACGGTCTGCAGCAAGGCGTCGCCGACGGCATGGCCGAGCGTGTCGTTGATGACCTTGAACTTGTCGAGGTCAAGGAAGAACAGCGCGTACAACTTGCGGCTGCGGCGCGCGCGCGACAGTTCGGTGGCGGCGATTTCGTGGAACAGCATGCGGTTGGGGATGCCGGTCAGGTAGTCGTGCGAAGCCAGTTGATAGGCGCGTGATTTTTCCTGTTCCAGCTGGTCGATCAGGCCGCTCTTTTCGCGCTCCGAGTACAGCAGCTTTTCGTACAGGCGTTTGCGCCGGTGCGCGATGTTGATCAGTCCGTAGCAGAACAGCAGCACGATGACGGAGATGATGACCGCCTGGTAGCGGTATTGGCGATGCGGCGGCGCCAGCTTGCCGAGCACGAAGTCGGGATCGCGGCTGACGATGACGGCCAGCGGATAGCGATCGAGTTTGCGCTGCACGCCGATCTGCTGTTCTTGCTCGCCCGGACGCACCGCGCGGATCTCGCCGTCGGCCTTGTTGTCGACCAGGAACAGCGCATAGTCTTCACCGGCGAAATTGCTGCCTCCCGAAAGCGTGCTGCCGCTCAATTCGGCCAGCTGGAAGCCGGTGGCGTTGAGGATCTCGATGCGGCTGCCGCTGCCGACGCTGACGTCCTTGTAGGTCTTGAGAAAGTAACCAAGGTCGAGGATCGCGGTGAAGAAGCCCTGCAATTCGTTGTTCTTGCTCTTCAGGGGGATCAGCAAGGGCACGCGCCAGGTATAGCCATCCTTTTTCAGCGGCGGGCTGATGATCATGCCGCCCTGGCGTTGCGAGTACATCAGCGACGATACGTAAGCGGCGTTGATCAGCTGGGAAAATTCGGGCTCTTCTTTTTGTCTTGCCGAGGAATACACCAGCCTGGCGTTGGCGTCGAAGATGGCCACGCGCAGATACGCCGAGTCGCCCAGGAACAGCGGCGAGAGATAGCTGGAGGCATGCGGGTCGCCGTCCAGCACCGACTGGCCGATGCGGGAATAGAGCAGCGCCTTGCTGAGGACTTCCTCGAGATTGGAAGAGATGATGGCAGCGACGTTCCTGCTGTCGGCCAGCGAACTTTCAACTGCCAGCGACTTTTCATTGCGGATGCGCGTGAAGGTGATAGACCAGATCACCATCAGCAGGAAGCAGGACAGCAGCAGATAAACCGTCGACAGCCCCCGGCCGTCTTGAAAGGCCGAGCTCAGCCAAGCCGGCCGCTTCGATAATCGTAAGCGCGGTAACCGCAATTTGTTGCCTCAATATGGAATGCCTTTGCGTGGTCGCAAAAGTGCCTTCGAGAGAGTAAGCGGCAAATGTGTCGAATTGATGACAAGGCCGCACGATTGTGAGACAAGGCCGCACAATCTTGCGCAGCGTGCGGGGAAGAAACAGAAGAAGGCCGCGCGCCGGAACGAAGCTGAACGTTCCGGCGCGGCTGAGGTGATGCCTGAAGACGCTTAATACACGCCGCGCGTCTTGAACGGCTGGTATTGATAGAGCCAGGTTTCCGACAGCGTCTGGTTCTTATGGCGCAGGTACAGGCGCAGGTCGACCGGATCGTCTCCGTCGACGGTGAGGTCGAACTGCGCACGCCAGTGGCCGGCCACGCCATTCGGCACGGCTTCCGTGAAGACATACGAGAAGCTGCCGCGCGAGGACGACAGCACCGCCTCGGGCAATTCGCCGAAGGCCAGTTTCTCCAGCGGCGCGCCCTTGAATTCGACCATGAACTTGCGCACGTTTTGCGGACGCGCCTGGCCCGGCTGGCCGCCGTTGCCGAGGCGCGTGGCGACGCAGCGCGCCAGCGGCGACGGGAACGGTTCATCCTTCAGCCAGTGCAGGCGGTAGCGCAGACGATAGCTGCTGCCGGCGGCGGCTTTGGCTTTCGGCACCCACATCGCGACGATGTTGTCGTGGATCTCATCATCAGTCGGGATTTCGATCAGTTGCACCGAGCCTTCACCCCAGCCATCCAGCGGTTCCACCCACAAACTCGGACGGCGCTCGTAATGCACGCCGTCCTGGTAGTGGTCGAAGTTGCGGTCGCGCTGCAACAGGCCGAAGCCGCGCGGATTGTTGTCGCCGAACGCCGAGGCCGTGATGCGCGCCGGGTTGTTGAGCGGACGCCAGATGTGTTCGCCGTTGCCGTTCCAGATCGCCAGGCCGTCGGAGTCGTGCACCTCCGGACGCCAGTCGGCGCCGGTGCCTTTGACGGCTTCGGAATACCACAGCATCGAGGTCGCCGGTGCGATGCCGAGACGTCCCACGTCCTGGCGCAGGAACAGTGCGCAGTCGACGTCCATGACCACATCGGCGCCGCGGCGCATGATGAACTTGTAGGCGCCGACGATGCTGGGGCCGTCAAGCACGGCGTACACCACGACGGTGTCGCTCTTGTCGGCCGGCGTTTCGAAATAGAAGTGCGTGAAGTTGGGAAATTCTTCCGGCTTGCCGGCCTGGGCGACGTCGATGGCGATGCCGCGCGCCGACAGGCCGTATTGATACAGGTCGCCGATGGCGCGAAAGTAGGAGGCGCCGAGGAAGGCGACCCAGTCATTCTTGCGCCAGTCGAGCTTGGCCTGGTCGCCGCTGCGGCTTTCCTGGAAGCGGAAGCCGGCAAAGCCGCTGCCGCGCGGCAGCTTGCGCGCCGGGCTGTCGGCCGGCATGTCGAAGTAGCTTTCGTCGTAGAGGATTTCGCGGGCCCTGGCGTTGCTTCCGGCACCTTCCAGCGTGTACATGTGCACCGGCGCCTGGAAGAAGCGGCCGAGATGGAAGAAGGTCACCGGAAATTGTCCCGGACCGTTGGCGAACAGCGAGGCATCGGTATTGAATTTGATCTTGCCGTGCGCCTCGTAGTCGATCTTGTCGAGGATATCGGCCGGCGGTTTGTTCTGCGGCTTGTAGGGCGACTGTGCGGCCGTGCGCGCTTGCGCAATCAGCGCGTCGAACGAGAAGGGCGCGGGGTTGCCGAGCTTGATGCGATTGGCGGCGAGCGCTTCGGGAGGAATGCCGAGGGCGGCGAGAGCGGCGGTCGCGGTGGCAGAGCTCAGGAAGGTGCGTCGATTGATCATGGGCAATAGATGTCGAATGAATAATGCTGCATGCAAGCAGCAAAAGGTTGGTCGGGGGTGCAGCGCGAAACATGAAGGCGATGGACCGCATCATGGAATTCGATGAACGAAGACGCTGCTGCAAAGACGGAAATCCTAGCATGACGGCGGTGCTCGCGTGGGAGCCTGGCGCCCGGATCATCATGCTTGCCAAGAGGCTACTTGATAAAGAGTCTCATGCCGGGGCTTGGTTCCTGCTTCTTTGTGTATTTTCTATGGACGCGTAAAAATTAATTGAGTAAAATTCGCGGGTCATTGGGGAGTAGTCGCCTTCCGCCCTGAGGAGGGGCTTATGTCAACATACTTGGTCCACACGACCATGGCATAAGCGGTCCTAAAACCTTTCCATGCTCTTGCTGCGAGACCATTATCCAGCGCCGTGCGGTGCTCGGAATCCTCGTGTACTTCAGTACACTCCGGTTCCTCCGCTCCGGCCGTCACTGGCTACTGGCCTCTGGCGACAGATCATGAAAAGGTGTCGCTTGACAAGACCTTTGACCACGTTGCCTCCGGAATGGCCGGGGAGAGGCGTGGTCAATCGTTTTTTGTCCGGCCATGGAGACCCCAATTGGATGCATTTCTCATTTCTACCGGCGTAGTCGCTTTAGCTGAAATCGGCGACAAGACGCAACTGCTGGCCTTTATCCTCGCTGCAAAATTCCGCAAACCGATTCCCATCATCCTGGGCGTTCTGGTGGCGACCATTGCCAATCACGCCTTTGCCGGCGCGCTCGGTGCATGGATCACGTCGCTGGTCTCGCCCGAAACCATGCGTTGGGTGCTGGGCGTGTCCTTCATCGGCATGGCGATCTGGACGCTGATTCCCGACAAGTTTGACGAGAGCGAAGCCAAATTCGCGCGCTTCGGCGTGTTCGGCACCACCGTGATTGCTTTCTTCCTCGCCGAGATGGGCGACAAGACGCAGGTGGCGACGGTGGCGCTGGCGGCGCAGTACCACGCCTTCATTCCGGTGGTGGCCGGCACCACGTTGGGCATGATGATCGCCAATGTGCCGGCGGTGTTGCTGGGCGACCGTATCGCCGGCAAGATTCCGGTGCGCATCGTGCACAGCATTGCGGCGCTGATCTTTGCGCTCATCGGTGTGGCGACGCTGCTGGGCGCCGGCAAATCGCTGGGATTCTGATGCCCGGCGCAACTCTTCGCGCACAATAAAAAACGGCCCGCAATGCGGGCCGTTTTTCTTGCTGCGCCAGATAGTGATCAATACGTGTAGAAGATCTTCTGGATTGCTTTGGTGTCGCTGGTCTTGGTCAGCGCCAGCATCAGCAGGATGCGGGCTTTCTGTGCGTTCAGCGTGTCGGAGACGACGAAGTCCAGCTTGTCGTCATCCGCTTCGCCGTTGCGCGCCACGATGCCTTGGCCGACGCGGCTGGCGCGAACGATGACAACGCCTTTCTTGCGCGCTTCGCTCAGCGATGGCGCCACCATGTTGTTCAGGCTGCCGTCACCCACACCGGCGTGGATGATGCCCTTGGCGCCCGCGGCGACGAAGGCGTTCAGCGCGATCGGGTTCATGTTGGCGTAGCCGTAGACGATGTCGACTTGCGGCAGCACATCCAGCTTCGAGATGTCGAATTCGGAATCAACAGTGTGCTTGCGGGTCGACTGGCGATAGAAGAACGGCTTGCTGCCCTGGATGTAACCGAGGAAGCCAAGTTCAGGCGTCTTGAAGGTGTCCAGTGTCGATGTGTTGGTCTTGGTGACTTCGCGCGCAGCATTGATTTGATCGTTCAGTGTGACCAATACGCCCTTGCCGATGGCTTCCTGGCTGCCTGCAAGCAAGACGGCGTTATACAGGTTGATCGGGCCGTCGGCGCTGATCGCTGTCGATGGACGCATCGAGCCGACGATCACCACCGGCTTCTTGCTGTGCACGGTCAGGTCGAGGAAGTAGGCGGTCTCTTCGATGGTGTCGGTGCCGTGCGTGATCACGATGCCGTCAACGTCGCTTTGCGCCAGCAGCGTGTTCACGCGCTTGGACAGCTTCAGCCAATAATCGTTGTTCATGTTTTCGCTGGCGATCTGGAACACTTGCTCGCCCTTGACGTTGGCGACTTTCTTCAGCTCAGGTACGGCATCGATGAGCGCTTCAACGCCGATTTTTGCTGCGGTATAGCCGACGGTGGTGGTGCTCGATGCGCCGGTGCCGGCGATGGTGCCGCCGGTTGCCAGGATCATGACGTTGGGAAGTTTTTGCGCGTGCGCGATGGAGACCAGGGCGGCACAAGCCAGGATCAGAAACTGGCCGAATATTTTTTTGGAATGCATGTCGTTCCTCTTGATGAAAGTATGTTTTTTAGTCTCTTCCCCAATGCATCCCGGCGCGAGCAGATGAACGCCGGAGCTTGCCCTTGTGAGGCGCGGAGAGCAGCCAAGATAGCACTCATTGGGGCTTCTTAGAAGATATCCGCAACGATTTGGAGAAGTATTTTTATGAGGGAATCGAGGTGTCGATTTTCTGCCCGCAAGGGGTGCGCAGGATGCGCTTTTTGAGGGCGTGAGCAGCCCTCTTTTGCACTCTAATCGAACGTCTGTAGAGGCTCATCCGCATACTGAAAGGAATGCGAAAAGTCATCCAGCGCCTTGGGTGAATACTTTGAATTTTTCGTTCATCTGATTTTTGCTAATTGCAAAAATCGACACCTGAAATGTCTGATTTTATTCAACAATCGCCCTCAGCGGGAAAATGAAAGCAAGGGCGTTGTGAGGCGCGGTCAGTTTCCGGAATTCAGTTGGCCTTTTTGTTTATATAGGTACAATGAAATTGAACGTTGCCGTGATGAATCCTTGTTGAATTCATACCGAACCGCGGCGACGAATCGCGAACCTGCGAACTCGTGAATCCGTGAACCGGAATTGATTGGAGCCAAGTTGTTGACCGAAAAATTTACCGATCCGCAAGCGGCGGTCGATCGTGTGATCGAAATCTATGAGAGCAACACCGCCATCCTGCGTGACGCCTTCAAGCTGTTTGCCAAAGGCGAAGTGCTGCAGGACCGGGTGCGAGCGTGCTATCCGTTCGTGCGCATCACCACGGACAAGGTGACCCATACCGATACGCGCCAGTCGTTCGGCTTCGTCGCGGGCCCCGGCACCTATCAAACCACGCTGACGCGTCCGACGCTGTTCAAGAATTATCTGCTGAGCCAGTTCACGCTGCTGCTGCAGAATCATCAGGAGCCACTCGAGGTCGGCGTCAGCGACTTGCCGATCCCGGTGCACTTCGCCTTCGCCGAAGGCATCCACGTCGAAGGCGATCTCGATCCGGATCACCTGCGCCTGTTGCCGGATGTGTTCGATTTGCCGGACCTGGCCGAAATGGATGACCGCATCGTCAACGGCACCTACGAAGTCGACAACGGCGGCTGGCGCGACGGCGTGCATCCGCTGGCGCTGTTCACCGGGCCGCGCATCGACTATTCGCTGCATCGCCTGCGCCATTACACTGCCACCGCGCCTCAGCATTTCCAGCGTTACGTGCTGTTCACCAATTACGCGTTTTATGTCGATGAGTTCGTGCGCATGGGCCGCGAACTGATGCAGGCCACGGACGATCCGGAACTGCGCACCTATCGCCAGCAATACACCGCCTTCGTCGAGCCCGGCAACGTCACCACGCCCAACGCCAACGTCGAGGGCATGAAGGGCGTGGCCGGTTCCGGCACCGCGCCGGTACGCCAGCCGCAAATGCCGGCCTACCATCTGCAGCGCTCCGACGGCTCCGGCATCACGCTGGTCAACATCGGCGTCGGACCTTCCAACGCCAAGACCATCACGGACCACATCGCCGTGCTGCGTCCGCACGGCTGGATCATGCTCGGCCATTGCGCTGGCCTGTCGTCGTCGCAACGCATGGGCGACTATGTGCTGGCGCATGCCTACGTGCGCGACGACCACGTGCTCGATGACGACCTGCCGCTGTGGGTGCCGATCCCGGCATTGGCGGAAGTGCAACTGGCCCTGCAGGATGCTGTGGCGAGCATCACGCAACTGGAAGGTTACGAGCTCAAACGCATCATGCGCACCGGCACAGTGGCCTCGGTCGACGACCGCAACTGGGAGTTGCGCGACCATCGCACGCCTTTGCTGCGCTTCAGCCAGAGCCGCGCGATTGCTCTCGACATGGAAAGCGCGACGGTGGCGGCCAACGGTTTCCGCTTCCGCGTGCCTTACGGCACCTTGCTGTGCGTGTCGGACAAGCCGCTGCACGGCGAGATCAAGTTGCCCGGCATGGCGAATCGTTTCTACGAGCAGCGCGTGGCGCAGCATCTGAAGATCGGCATCCGCGCACTGGAATTGCTGCGCAACCATGGCGTCGAGCAGCTGCACAGCCGCAAGCTGCGCAGTTTCGGCGAGCCGGCGTTCCGTTGATTCGCTGATTCACACGCAAAGAAAGCGCCGGTGCGAGAGATCGCACCGGCGCTTTTTTCTTTTTTGCATATGTCGTTCTTTAGTTCTTTATGCCGCTGCGTACTTGCCGGGGCGACCGCGTGCGGCAAGCCAGCCATACAGTCCGGCGCCGGCCAGCAGCGTGGCAGCCGCGATCGATAGCGACGGCGTGAAGGAACCGCTGACGTGGACCAGTTTGGTCGCCAGCGGCGGCCCGACGATTTGTCCGATGCCGTAAGAGGCGGTCATCAGGCCCATCAATCCGGGCGCGTGGTGGCTGCGCAGGCGGCGCGCTTCGCGCATGGCGAACAGCGTGATGGCGGTGAACGGCAGTCCCAGCAGGATGCTGCCCAGCGCGAAGCCGAATTCGTTGGGCAGGATCGCGCTGATGATGACGCCGATCGCTTGCATGACATAACTGATTGCCAGCAGCAGGCGCTGGTCAGCATGCACCGGGATGCGTGTTGCGCCCAGCGCACCGAGCGCTACGCACAGTCCGAACAGCGGCCAGAAGAAATCGGGCCAGAACGAGCCGGGCAATGCCTGGCGCGCAATCACCGGCAAGAAGGTCGCGGTGATGATGTAGCCGAAGCCGGCCAGGCCGTAAGCCAGCACCTGCCAGCGGACTTCGCGCGTTACGACGGCCGGCTCGGTGTACTCCTGAGCGGCTGCGGCACCGGCGCGCAGGTCAACTTCTCCACGGAAGGTTTTCCACACCAGCAGCGTCAACAACGCCGCCATCACGCCGAATGCCAGCCATCCCGCCGCTGCATGCCAGCCGCCGGCCACCATGGCGCTGCTCGACAGGCCGGTCAGCATGATGCCCAGGCCGGGACCGGAATAGATGATTCCTCCCAAAGCCGGAAATTGCAATTGCGCCAGTCGCTGCAGGCACCAGCCGGAGCTGTAGACGAACACCAATGCGCTGGCCATGCCCGACAACAGGCGCAGCAGCAGCCACAGGCCTGGAGAATGGAAGGCACCCATCCCCGCCGTCAGCAGTACCGTCGCGAGCAGTCCGGCGCGGATCGTGCGCGTGGGCGGCAGGCCGCGCCAGAACGCGCACAGCAGGGCGCCGATAAAGTAGCCGAGGTAATTCGACGTCGCCAGCCAGCCGCCGCTATTGAGGTCGATGGTCTGGTCGTGCAGCATCATCGGCAGCAGCGGCGTGAAGGCAAAGCGGCCGATGCCCATCGCGACCGACAGCGCGATCAGGCCGGAAAGGGCGATGCGCAAGGCGGTCTTGCGGTTGGCTTGCGTGTCCTGGATATGCTGAGTAGTCATGTCTTCCCGTGGTGATGCCGGTCGGCGAGGGTTGTAAGCTTGAGATGCTGCCTGCCGCGGCATGTCTGTTATTGCGCGAATATTGCTGATGGCGTCATGGTAGCTTGTCTTTATCATCCTAAAAAATGAATAATAAGAATGGATTCATCTGTTTTAGGGATGTTTGATGAAAATTATTGCAACAAGGCTGGCGGCGTACGCGCCATCCACGGGAGAACAGCATGGAAATTGCCGCACTTGAAATTTTTCGCGCCGTGGTCAGCGAAGGAGGCATCACGCGCGCCGCCGAGCGCCTGCATCGCGTGCAATCGAACGTCACCACGCGCATCCGCCAGCTGGAGGAGTCGGTCGGCGTCCCGCTGTTCATCCGCGATCGCAAGCGGCTCTTGCTGACGCCGGCCGGTGAGATCTTGCTCGATTATTCCGAGCGCATCCTCGGCCTGGTGCAGGAGGCGCGCCAGGCGGTGTTGCCGCAAGGGCCGCGCGGCCGGTTGCGTGTGGGGGCGATGGAAAGCACTGCGGCGAGTCGTTTGCCGGGTCCGCTGGCGGCATTTCACCAGCGCTGGCCCGAGGTGCAGCTGGAACTGACCACGGCCGCCTCGCAGATGCTGATCGACCAGGTGCGCGCTTTCAAGTTGGACGCCGCCTTGGTGGCCGGGCCGATTGATGACGATGTCTTTGTGGCAACGCCGCTGTATCAGGAAGAGCTGGTGATCGTGGTGCCGCGCGGGCATGCACGGGTGAAGAGCCCTGATGACCTCACCGTCGAGACGTTGATTGTGTTCGAGCAAGGTTGCGCCTATCGCAAGCGCGCCGAACACTGGTACGCGTCCGGGTCGATCAAGGGGCGTCGGCCTGCGCGTTTGCTTGAACTGGGGTCGTATCACGCGATGCTGGCATGTGTCGCGGCCGGCGCCGGGATCGCGTTTGTTCCGCGAACGATATTAAATATGCATGGACAACAGAATTTTTCGACCTATTCTTTAGGCAAGGATGGGCGCATCACCACGTATCTGATTTGTCGACATGATCAACAGACAACGGTTTACGATGCCTTGCGAATCTTGTTGCTGACTGAGTCCTGACGCTTCGCTGTGCGTCGCTGAACCCCAGGTCGGGTCAGCGTAACAATTTGTAAAAAACGCTGCGCTCAGGCAATGCTTTTTTTATAGTCTGGTTTCCCCCTCCATTCTCTCCCCCGAGAATGGGATTTACCCCGCGAGCCGCAAGGCGCGTGGGGTTTTTTCTTTGTGCGTCGTTATTTTTCTTGTGGGATGATCAGGCTCTCGCGGGCGGCGGACTGGATCGCCAACACGGCGGGATGCGTCAGGCGCCGCTCCACCGAAATCGCGTAGAACTGTTCCGTGATCTGTTCGGTCTGGCCGATCTGCACCACGCCGAGTTGCTGCTTCAGTTGCGCGGCGACCGCCGAGGGTGCGGCAAAGATGCCGGTGCCGGCTTCGCCGAACGCGTTGAGCAAAGCGCCGTCATCGAACTCGCCGGCAATCTGCGGACGTATCTTTTCCTTCTCGAACCAGCGCAGCAATCTGGGCCGCACTGCAGCGTCTTCACCTGGCATCAGGAAGGGAGCGCCATCCAGACTCTGCGGGAAATTCTTCTTGTGCACTTTGGCCAGCGCAGGCGTGGCGAAAAAGCTGGTGCTGCATTCGCCCAGCAAGTGGCTATAGCCACGCACGTCAATGTTGCCCGGCATCGGGCTGTCCGCGATGACGATGTCGAGCCGATGGATGGCGAGGTCGCCGAGCAGGTTATTGAGCTTGCCTTCGCGGCAGACGATGCGCACCGGATCTTCCAGCTTCAATGCAGTTTCCAGCAACAGGTAGGCGATGGTCTTGGGCACGGCATCGGCGACCCCGACACGGAACTGCAACGGTCTGCCGCCGGGGCGAAAGCGCATCACTTCCTCGAGTTCTTCTCCGAGGGTGAAAATCTGGTCGGCATACGCAAACACGGTACGGCCGGCGTCGTTGAGTTCCAGCTTGCGGCCGACGCGGTTGAACAGTTTATAGCCGAGCGTCTCCTCGAACAGCGTGATCTGCCCGCTGATGGTCTGCGCGGTGAGATGGAGGCGCTCGCCGGCGCGGGCGATGCCGCCGGTCTTGGCGACGGTCCAGAAGTAGTGCAGATGTTTGTAATTGAGCGCGGCCATGGTCTTTTCAATACATCGGTTTTTACGAAGAGAATGAAAAGTATATTCGAATTTTCAAGAGTATTGGATTTGGCTAAAGTGGCACCTGTCTATTGCACAGCCATGGAGGCCAACATGAAATGTCCCGTTTGCACTACCGTCAATCTGAGCATGAGCGATCGTCAGGGCGTGGAGATCGATTACTGCCAGCAATGCCGCGGCGTCTGGCTCGATCGCGGCGAGCTCGACAAGTTGATCGAACGCGCGCAGGCCGTGGCGCCGCAAGCGGCCGTGCGCGCTCCGGCACCGCCGCAGCAGCAATATGCGCCGCAGCAGCCAGCATCGCAACAGCGCGGTTACGACGACCGCTTCGGCCACGGCCGCGAGTACAAGGATCATTCGGATTACCGCTCGCGCAAGAAGAAAGGTTTTCTGGGCGAGATCTTCGATTTCGACTGATGTAGTAGCGAACATATAACCAAAGGGGCAATACCGTGAACGGTGTAGAAAGTTTTGCAAGTCCGCTGATGTGGGGCGGCTTTATCGTATTCGTGCTCGGCATGCTGGCATTCGACATGCTGGTGCTGGGCGGCCGCCATGCGCACAAGGTGACCGTCAAGGAAGCGCTGGGCTGGTCGGTGGCGTGGGTGATGCTGGCGTTATTGTTCAGCGGCCTGCTCTGGTGGTACCTGGATCACAGCATCGGGCGTGAATTCGCGAACCAGAAGAGCCTGGAATTCCTGTCCGGCTACCTGATCGAGAAGTCGCTGTCGGTGGATAACATCTTCGTGTTCCTGGTGATCTTCGGCTACTTTGCGGTGCCGGCGGAAATGCAGCGGCGCGTGTTGTTGTACGGCGTGGTGGGTGCCATCATCATGCGTGCCGTGATGATTTTGCTGGGCGCATGGCTGATCGCGCAGTTCAGCTGGATCATGTACCTGTTCGGCGCGTTCCTGATCGTGACGGGCATCAAGATGCTGATCTTCGCGGACAAGGAGAGCGACCTCAACGACAACCCGCTGTTGAAATTCCTGCGCAAGCACATGCGCATCAGCAACGAGTACGACGGCGAGAAGTTCTTCACCATGCGCAACGGCGTGCGCTATTTCACGCCGCTGATGCTGGTGCTGATCCTGATCGAAGTGACGGACCTGGTTTTCGCGGTCGACAGCATCCCGGCGATTTTCGCGATCACCACCGATCCGTTCATCGTGTTCACGTCGAACATGTTTGCGATCATGGGTTTGCGGGCGCTGTACTTCCTGCTGGCTGACGTGGCGGACCGTTTCCACTACCTCAAGTACGGTCTGGCGCTGGTGCTGGTGTTCGTGGGCGGCAAGATGCTGCTGGCGTACTGGTTCCACATTCCGGTGATGATTTCACTGCTGGTGGTTGCTGCTATCCTGCTGGCATCGGTGCTGATCAGTCTGTTGTTGTCCAAAAAGAAAGTGCCGGCCTGATACCCGTTGGATCCGTAAAGGCTGAATAAATAGGGTCGGAGTGATTTACAATCGTGAATCGCTCCGGCCCTTTTCTTTTGATTTTTCATTCCTTTTCCTATGGCTCGTCTGCCCCGCCTGGTTGTTCCGCATCAGCCTCATCACATCATCCAGCGCGGCCACGACGGCCAGGTCGTATTTCGCGATGCTGCCGACCATGCCGCTTTCCTCGACTGGCTCAAGGAAGGGTCCAAACGCTTCAAGGTCGCCATCCATGCTTACGTCCTGATGCCTGACCACGTGCATTTGCTCGCCACGCCGGCCGATACCGACGGGCTGGCACGAATGATGCAGTGGGTAGGGCGGTATTACGTGCCCTACATCAACCAGAAATATCAGCGCAGCGGCACTCTATGGCAGGGACGCTACAAGGCGACGGTGCTGGATGCGGAGCGCTACCTGCTACTGTGCAGTCGCTACATCGAGCTCAATCCGGTGCGCAACGGCCTGGTCGGCAGCGCACTGGATTACCCTTGGTCGAGCTATATGCATCACATTGGCGCAAAGCCGGACCCGTTGATTACCGATCATCGTGTGTATTGGGCGCTGGGTAATACGCCGTTTGACCGCGAAATCGCCTACAAGCTGCAGGCGGAACAGTCGCTGGAGCAGGCCGAGGTCGACGCCATCAGTCAGGCCACACTGAAGGGTTGGGCCCTGGGGGCGGAAGAGTACAAAAGCGGGCTGGAAAAGCAGGTCAGCCGCCGGGTCAGTCCGGCAAAGCGCGGCCGCCCGATGAAGAAAATTGAGGAAATTGCCCCTTCTGAAAGCGATCCAGCGGGAAGGCTGGTGGAGTAAATCTCAATAAATACAAGGAATTAGAGAAGGTAGACGTGATATTTCTTTACTCTGTCCCTAATTAAAAATTATTAAAAATTCCAAGGTTTTTAATTTTACTCTGACCCCTTTTGTTCTTATTGAAGATTTGGGTGCAGTGCACTATCCTTAAACCCTTACTCTCAAAGTGGTGGAGCACCGTTATGCACGCGCAAGGCCTATACGACCCAGCTAATGAACACGACGCCTGTGGTGTCGGTTTTATCGCCCATATCAAGGGCAAGAAAAACCATTCCATCGTTGAGCAAGGCTTGCTCATCCTGAAGAATCTGGACCACCGGGGTGCGGTCGGTGCAGATCCGCTGATGGGCGACGGCGCTGGTATCCTGATCCAGATTCCCGATCAGTACTATCGCGAAGAAATGTCCAAGCAGGGCGTTGAACTGCCGCCGCCTGGCGAATACGGCGTCGGTATGGTGTTCCTGCCAAAGGAAAACGCTTCCCGCATCGCCTGTGAACAGGAAATCGAGCGTTCGGTGCTGGCTGAAGGCCAGGTCGTGCTGGGCTGGCGCGATGTGCCGGTCGACATGGACATGCCGATGTCGCCGACCGTGCGTGAAAAAGAACCGGTCATCCGTCAGATCTTCATCGGCCGCGGTCCGGACATCATGGTCACCGACGCGCTGGAACGCAAACTGTACGTGATCCGCAAGTCGTCCGGTCACGCCATCCAGGCATTGAACCTGATCCACGGCAAGGAATTCTTTGTGCCGTCGATGTCGGCGCGCACCGTGGTCTACAAGGGCCTGCTGCTGGCCAACCAGGTCGGCGTGTATTACAAGGACCTGCAAGATCCGCGCTGCGTGTCCGCGCTGGCGCTGGTGCACCAACGCTTCTCGACCAACACTTTCCCTGAGTGGCCGCTGGCTCACCCGTACCGCCTGATCGCCCACAACGGCGAGATCAACACCGTCAAGGGCAACTTCAACTGGATGCGCGCACGCGAAGGCGTGATGCAGTCGGCCGTGCTGGGCGACGACCTGAAGAAATTGTTCCCGCTGATTTATGAAGGCCAGTCCGACACCGCGTGCTTCGATAACGCCCTGGAACTGTTGCTGATGGCAGGCTATCCGCTGGCGCAAGCCATGATGATGATGGTGCCGGAAGCCTGGGAAAACCACACCCTGATGGACGACAATCGTCGCGCCTTCTATGAATACCACGCTGCGATGATGGAACCATGGGATGGCCCGGCCGCCCTGGCGTTCACCGACGGCCGTCATATCGGCGGCACGCTGGACCGCAACGGTTTGCGTCCGGCGCGTTACATCGTGACCGACGACGACCTGGTGGTGATGGCGTCGGAATCCGGCGTGCTGCCGATTCCTGAATCGAAGATCATCCAGAAATGGCGTCTGCAACCGGGCAAGATGTTCCTGATCGACCTCGACGCCGGCCGCATCATCGACGACAAGGAATTGAAAGACACTTACGCCAACGCCAAACCATACAAGCAATGGATTTCGTCGGTGCGCGTCAAGCTCGACGAACTAAAGGCCGAGCCGTTTGAATCCGGTTCGACCATTCCGCTGCTGGATCGCCAGCAAGTGTTCGGCTACACCCAGGAAGACGTCAAGTTCCTGATGGCACCGATGGCCTCGGCCGGTGAAGAAGCGATCGGTTCGATGGGCAACGACTCGCCGCTGGCCGTCATGTCCAACAAGAACAAGACGCTCTACAACTACTTCAAGCAGCTGTTTGCGCAAGTGACCAACCCGCCGATTGATCCGATCCGCGAAGCCATGGTCATGTCGCTGGTGTCCTTCATCGGCCCGCGTCCGAACCTGCTCGACACCAACAACATCAACCCGCCGATGCGCCTGGAAGTGTCGCAGCCGATTCTGGACTATGCCGACATCGCCAAGCTGCGCAACATCAGCGCGCACACCGGTGGCAAGTTCAAGTCGCACGAACTGAACATCTGCTATCCGGTCGCATGGGGCAAGGAAGGCATCGAAGCACGCCTGGCCTCGCTGTGCGCCAAGGCCGTTGACGCCGTCAAGTCGGGCCACAACATCCTGATCATTTCGGACCGCAAGGTGGACTCCGAGCAAGTCGCAATTCCTGCGCTGCTGGCTACTTCCGCGATTCACTTGCATCTGGTCAGCAAAGGCATGCGTACCTCGACCGGCCTGGTGGTAGACACCGGTTCCGCACGTGAAACGCATCACTTTGCACTGCTGGCAGGCTATGGCGCGGAAGCGATCCACCCCTACCTGGCAATGGACACCCTGACCGAAATGGCCAAGGGTTTGCCAGGCGAGCTGTCGGGCGACAAGGCGATCTACAACTTCCAGAAGGCGATCGGCAAGGGCTTGCTGAAGGTCATGTCGAAGATGGGTATTTCGACCTACATGTCCTACTGCGGCGCGCAGATTTTCGAAGCCATCGGCCTGAACAAGGCGCTGGTGGACAAGTACTTCAAGGGCACTGCATCGAACGTCGAAGGCATCGGCGTGTTCGAAGTCGCCGAAGAAGCGCTGCGTCTGCATCGCGCTGCCTTCAGCACCGATCCGGTGCTGGCCAACGCGCTGGACGCCGGCGGTGAATACGCCTTCCGTATTCGCGGTGAAGAACACATGTGGACGCCGGATGCGATCGCCAAGCTGCAGCACTCGACCCGCGCGAACAACTTTAATTCGTACAAGGAATACGCGCAGATCATCAACGATCAATCCAAGCGCCACATGACCTTGCGCGGCCTGTTCGAATTCAAGATCGATCCGTCGAAGGCGATCTCGATCGATGAAGTCGAGCCAGCCAAGGAAATCGTCAAGCGTTTCGCCACCGGCGCGATGTCGCTGGGTTCGATCTCGACCGAAGCACACGCCACGCTGGCGATTGCGATGAACCGCATCGGCGGCAAGTCCAACACCGGCGAAGGCGGCGAAGACGTCAATCGCTATCGCAACGAACTGAAGGGCATCCCGATCAAGCAAGGCGCGACATTGGCCTCGGAAATCGGCAAGGACGTCATCGAAGTCGACATCCCGCTGCAAGCCGGCGACTCGCTCCGTTCGCGCATCAAGCAGGTGGCATCCGGTCGTTTCGGCGTGTCGGCTGAATATCTGATCTCCGCCGATCAGATCCAGATCAAGATGGCGCAGGGCGCGAAGCCGGGCGAAGGCGGTCAGCTGCCGGGCCACAAGGTTACCGATTACATCGCGACATTGCGCGTGTCGGTGCCGGGCGTTGGCCTGATTTCGCCGCCGCCGCACCATGACATCTATTCGATCGAAGATCTGGCGCAACTGATCCACGATCTGAAGAACGTCAATCCGCGCGCCTCGATCTCGGTCAAGCTGGTGTCGGAAGTCGGTGTCGGCACGGTTGCCGCAGGTGTTGCCAAGGCCAAGTCGGATCACGTCGTGATCGCCGGCCATGACGGCGGCACCGGCGCATCGCCGCTGTCCTCGATCAAGCATGCCGGTTCGCCATGGGAACTCGGCTTGGCCGAAACCCAGCAGACCCTGGTGCTGAACGGTTTGCGCAATCGCATCCGCGTACAGGCCGACGGTCAGATGAAGACCGGTCGCGACGTCGTCATCGGCGCGCTGCTGGGCGCGGACGAATTCGGTTTTGCTACCGCACCGCTGGTGGTCGAAGGCTGCATCATGATGCGCAAATGCCATCTGAACACGTGCCCGGTCGGCGTCGCGACGCAGGATCCTGTCTTGCGCGCCAAGTTCTCCGGCAAGCCTGAACACGTGGTCAACTTCTTCTTCTTCATCGCCGAAGAAGCGCGTCAGATCATGGCGCAACTGGGCATCCGTACCTTCAACGAACTGATCGGCCGTTCCGATCTGCTGGACCGCACCAAGGCCATCCAACACTGGAAGGCGCAAGGTCTGGACTTCAGCAAGATCTTCTATCAACCGGTCAGCGCGACACCGTACTTCCATACCGAAAACCAGGACCACGGTCTGGACAAGGCACTCGATCACAAGCTGATCGCACAAGCCAAGATCGCGCTGGAAAAGGGCGAGAAGGTTTCCTTCATCTCGCCGATCCGCAACCTGAACCGCACTGTCGGCGCCATGTTGTCAGGTGAAGTGGCCAAGCGCTACGGCAACGAAGGCCTGCCGGACGACACCATCCACATCCAGCTGCAAGGCACCGCAGGCCAATCGGCTGGCGCGTTCCTGGCGCACGGTGTGACTCTGGACCTGGTCGGCGAAGGCAACGACTACGTCGGCAAGGGCTTGTCGGGCGGCCGCATCATCGTGCGTCCCAACACCGAGTTCCGCGGCCGTGCGGTCGACAACATGATCTCCGGCAACACCGTACTGTACGGCGCAACCTCCGGCGAGGCATTCATCAACGGCGTGGTCGGCGAGCGTTTCGCGGTGCGTAATTCCGGCGCCATCGCCGTGGTGGAGGGCACCGGCGACCATGGTTGCGAATACATGACCGGCGGCACCGTCGTCGTGCTGGGCGCAACCGGCCGCAACTTCGCAGCGGGTATG
Source organism: Herbaspirillum sp. NPDC101397 (assembly GCF_044767325.1). Lineage (NCBI taxonomy): Bacteria > Pseudomonadati > Pseudomonadota > Betaproteobacteria > Burkholderiales > Oxalobacteraceae > Herbaspirillum > Herbaspirillum sp. NPDC101397. Next base: position 42,096 of record NZ_JBIWNS010000004.1, on the reverse strand, counting down.
TCCGGCGGCATTGCTTACGTCTACGACGAAGCCGGCGACTTCGCAGGCAAATGCAACCTGGCCATGGTCGCATTGGACAAGGTCCTGTCCGACACCGAACAGGAAGCCTCGACCGATCGCGCCATCTGGCACAGCCTGCAACGCGGCGGCAACGGCCAGACCGATGAAGTCATCCTGCGTGGCCTGATCGAACGTCACTTCAAGTACACCGGCAGCACGCGCGCGCGCTACCTGCTGGACAACTGGGCGGCGTCGCGCGGCAAGTTCGTCAAGGTCTTCCCGACCGAGTACAAACGTGCGCTGGGCGAACTCAATGCAGCCAAAGCGGCCCCGAAGGACAAGGTGCCGGCGTAAGCCGCAATCCTCGGTCCTCGGCCAGATCTGAAATAACGCAAGGCCGGCGATTCTGATAACGACAACGACAGAATCGCCCGCCGCCTATCCTTAGCGAAGAATGTGAGTGGAAAATGGGTAAAGTAACCGGCTTTATGGAATATGAGCGCCTGAAAGAGGCGAGCGAAGCGCCGCAGTCGCGCATGAAGCACTACAAGGAATTCGTCCTGCACCTGGGCGACGCGGAAGCTAAAGTGCAAGGCGCACGCTGCATGGATTGCGGCATCCCGTTCTGCAACAACGGCTGCCCGGTCAACAATATCATTCCCGACTGGAACGACCTGGTCTATCGCGGCGACTACAAGGAAGCGCTGGACACGCTGCACTCGACCAACAACTTCCCTGAGTTCACCGGCCGCATCTGCCCGGCGCCGTGCGAATCCGCCTGCACGCTCGGCATCAACAGCGACGCTGTCGGCATCAAGTCGATCGAGCATTTCATCATCGACAAGGGCTGGGAAAACGGCTGGGTCACGCCGCAACCGGCCGCCGTCAAGACCGGCAAGAAAGTCGCCGTGGTCGGCTCCGGTCCCGCCGGCATGGCCGCCGCACAACAGCTGGCGCGCGCCGGCCATGACGTCACCGTGTTCGAAAAGAACGATCGCGTCGGCGGCCTGCTGCGTTACGGCATCCCCGACTTCAAGATGGAAAAGTCGCACATCGACCTGCGCGTCGAACAGATGCAAGCCGAAGGCGTCGTCTTCCGCACCAGCACCTTGGTGGGCAAGGATTTTCCGGCCAACATCACCAACTGGTCCAAGGAAACGGTTTCGCCTGACGACCTGAAGAAAGACTTTGACGCCGTCGTCATCGCCGGCGGTGCAGAACTGCCACGCGACTTGCCGGTGCCGGGCCGTGAATTGAAGGGCGTGCATTTCGCCATGGAATTCCTGCCGCTGCAAAACAAGGTCAACGCCGGCGACAAGCTCAAGGGCCAGATCATGGCGACCGACAAGCACGTGGTCGTGATCGGCGGCGGCGATACCGGTTCCGACTGCGTCGGTACCTCGAACCGTCACGGCGCTGCTTCGGTGGCCCAGTTCGAACTGATGCCGCAACCGCCGGAAACGGAAAACAAGCCGATGGTCTGGCCGTACTGGCCAACCAAGCTGCGCACGTCGTCGTCGCATGAAGAAGGTTGCGACCGCGATTGGGCAGTGGCGACCAAGCGTCTGGAAGGCAAGAACGGCAAAGTTGAAAAGCTGATCGCCGCGCGCGTCGAATGGAAGGACGGCAAAATGCAGGAAGTGCCGAACTCCGAATTCGAAATGAAGGCTGACCTGGTGCTGCTGGCCATGGGCTTCGTCTCGCCGGTGCAGCAAGTACTGGAATCGTTCGGTGTCGACAAGGACCAACGCGGCAACGTCAAGGCGACAACTGACGGCGAAGGCTGCTACAAGACTTCGGTCGACAAGGTGTTTGCCGCAGGCGACATGCGCCGCGGCCAGTCGCTGGTGGTCTGGGCGATCCGTGAAGGCCGTCAATGCGCACGCGCCGTCGATGAGTTCCTGATGGGTTCTTCGGTGCTGCCGCGCTGATACGACACTGTAAAAAGCGAACGCAGTAAAAAAGCCGGATTGACGAAAGTCTCTCCGGCTTTTTTACTTTGAAGCTCAGCCGCAGGATGAGTGCGGGGGACGGAAATCAGCCGGGTGTCAGCCCGGATCAGCCTTGCTCAAGTACAATTGAATTTCACTTTTCAGACAGGGCCTGTCGTCGCTCCTGCCGACGATAACCGAAGAACAACATGACCACCCCGATTCGCTACAGCATCACCTCCAACGACTGCGCCGCCCACGTGTTCGACGTCACCCTGACAGTCGATGCGCCGGCTGCCGACGGCCAGGTATTTTCCTTGCCGGCGTGGATTCCTGGCAGCTACATGATTCGCGAATTCGCGCGCAACATCGTCCAGATCCGCGGCGAAGCCGGCGGCAAGAAAGTCGCGCTGCGGAAACTCGACAAACATACCTGGCGCGCCGCACCGTGCACTGGTCCACTGACGCTGAACTATCAGGTCTACGCCTGGGACTTGTCGGTGCGCACCGCGCATCTGGACCAGACCCATGCGTTCTTCAACGGCACCAGCGTGTTCCTGCGCGTGGAAGGGCAGGAGCAGTCGCAACATATTGTCGACATCCGCCGTCCGGACGGCGACGCCTACAAGCGCTGGCGCGTGGCGACGTCCCTGCCCGAACTCAAGGCCAGGCGTTATGGCTTCGGCACCTATGTCGCCGGCGATTACGACGAGCTGATCGATCATCCGGTCGAGCTTGGCGACTTCGCGCTGGCCACGTTCACGGCACATGGCGTGCCGCACGACATCGTCATCACCGGCAATGTGCCGAACCTGGATCTGGCGCGCTTGTCCGCCGATCTCAAGAAGATTTGTGAAGCGCAGATTGCCTTCTTTGAACCGAAAAGCAAGCGCGCGCCGATGTCGCGCTACGTTTTCATGACCATGGTTGTCGGCGATGGCTACGGTGGTCTGGAGCATCGCGCATCGACCGCGCTGATCTGCGCGCGCAGCGATCTGCCGGTCAAGGGCAGGGCGGAATCGACCGATGGCTATCGCACCTATCTCGGCTTGTGCAGCCACGAATATTTCCACACCTGGAACGTCAAGCGCATCAAGCCGGCGATATTCGCGCCGTATGATTTGCGGGAAGAGGGTTACACCTCGCTGCTGTGGCTGTTCGAGGGTTTTACCAGTTATTACGACGATCTGTTCCTGGTGCGCACCGGCCTGATCGATACGCCGGATTATCTGAAGATGCTGTCGAAGACCACCAATGGCGTCTTGCGCGGCAGCGGCCGTCGCAAGCAGAGCGTGGCCGAGTCAAGCTTTGACGCCTGGGTCAAATACTATCGCCAGGATGAAAACGCGCCGAACGCGATCGTCAGCTATTACACCAAGGGGTCGCTGGTGGCGCTGGGTCTCGACCTGACGATCCGCGCCGAAACCAACGGCCGCAAATCGCTGGACGATGTGATGCTGGCGCTGTGGCAGCGCTTCGGCCGTGATTTCTATAGTCGCAAGGGCGGCAAGGGCGTCGGTGAGGAAGATGCGGAGGCCTTGTTCGAAGAAGTCAGCGGCGTGAAGCTGAAGCGTTTCTTTGATCGTTATATCCGCGGTACCGAAGATGTGCCGCTGGAGCAGCTGGTGGCGCCGTTCGGCATCACCTATGCTGACGTGCGCAACGACGTCAGACCGGGCATGAACGTCCGTGTGACGCGCGATGGCGGCGACGCCAAGCTTGCCAGTGTGTATGAAGGCGGAGCAGGGCAGCGCGCCGGGTTGTCGGCGGGCGATCGCCTGGTGGCGCTGGATGGCGTACGTATTCCAGCGGCAGGCATGGACGGCTTGCTGGCGCGTTACAACGAGAATGACGTAGTCGACTTGCACGTATTCCGGCGTGACGAGCTGATGTGTTTCAAGGTCAAGCTGAAGAATGACGGCGCGCCGCAAGTAACGCTGACGGCGCAAGACAAGCCGGTTGCTTTGGTACGCAAGCGCAAGGCGTGGTTGGGACGGTAGTCCTGGTGATGGCGTCGGCTTGTTGCCGACGCCGGGCCTATGCTGGAAATGCAGGCAATAAAAAACCCGCCGAAGCGGGTTTTTTATTGCTGCTGAGCTTGACTGAATCGAAGATTACTTCGCTTCAGCGTCGCCTGCTGCAGGCGTTTCGCCTTCAGCTTCGACCTTGCCTGCCGGTACCGAAGCGGTAGCAACTGTCAGGTTTTCTTGCGAAACAGCAGTCACGCCGTTTGGCAGCTTCAGGTCAGCCAAGTGGATCGAGTGGCCGACTTCCAGCTTCGCCAGATCGACGGAAACGAATTCCGGCAGATCCTTAGGCAGGCAGGAGATGTCCAGTTCGGTCATGACGTGGCTGATGATGCCCGACGACAGCTTGACGGCTGGCGAGACTTCAGCGTTCACGAAGTGCAGAGGCACCTTGACGTGGATCTTTTGCGATGCATCGACGCGTTGGAAGTCAACGTGCAGAACCAGTTGCTTGTATGCGTGGACTTGGAAGTCGCGCAGCAGAACTTGTTCAACCTTGCCTTCGATTTCCAGGTCGAGGATCGACGAGTGGAAGGCTTCTTTCTTCAACGCGTGGTACAGCGCGTTGTGGTCCAGAGCGATGTTCAGCGGTGCAGCTGTGCCACCGTAGACGATGGCTGGTGTTTGACCAGCAATACGCAGGCGGCGGCTCGCTCCGGTCCCCTGCTCTTTGCGTGGAAATGCGATAACTTTCATGTGAAACTCCAAAGGTTGCGGGACTGTCGTCTCGCGTTAAAAATCCCCCGCGACCAGGGGATTCAAGGATCCCGTCATTTTCATGACGGGATTAAAACTGAAACTGAAAACTTATTCTGCAAACAGCGACATCACCGAGTCGCCCTTGCTGATGCGCTTGAACGTCTCGGCCAGCAGGCTGGCGCAAGTCAGTTGGCGAATCTTGCCGCAGGCCTTGGCGGCGTCCGACAGCGGAATCGTGTCGGTGACGACCAGCTCGTCCAGCGGCGAATTGGCGATGCGATCCAGCGCCGGGCCGGACAGCACAGGGTGCGTACAGTAGGCGACGACTTTCTTGGCGCCGCGCTCTTTCAACACTTCGGCGGCCTTGGTCAGCGTGCCGGCGGTGTCGACCATGTCATCCATGATCACGCAGTTGCGGCCTTCGACTTCGCCGATGATGTTCATGACTTCCGACACGTTCGCCTTCGGGCGGCGCTTGTCGATGATCGCCAGGTCGCAGCCGAGGCGCTTGGCCAGGGCACGGGCGCGCACCACGCCGCCGACGTCAGGCGACACGACCAGCAGGTCGTCGTAGTTCTTGCTCACCAGGTCGCCCAGCAAAATCGGCGATGCATAGATGTTGTCGACCGGAATGTCGAAGAAGCCTTGAATCTGGTCGGCGTGCAGGTCCATGATCAGGACGCGTTCAACGCCGGCTTCCTGCAGCATGTTGGCGACGACTTTTGCCGAAATCGCAACACGGGCGGAGCGTGGACGGCGGTCCTGGCGCGCATAGCCGTAGTAAGGAATCGCGGCGGTGATGCGACCGGCCGATGCGCGCTTGAGCGCGTCGACCATGATCATGATTTCCATCAGGTTGTCGTTGGTCGGTGCGCAGGTGGACTGCAGCACGAAGACGTCTTTGCCGCGGACGTTTTCGTTGATCTCGACCATCACTTCACCGTCGGAGAACTTCGACACATTGGCCTTGCCCAGAGGGATACCGAGTTTTTCAACGACGCCTTGCGCCAGTTCTGGATTGGCGCTGCCGGTAAAAACCATCAGGTTTTCGTTTGCCATGTGGGTATCCCTGAATGCAATCGTTTAAAAGTCGAAAAGCCGACAATGCTCGACTTGTACAGTCTTGCGTTGGCGGCTTATCTCTTTGGCTTTTCTATTTCTTGATGGGCGCTTCACTATTGCCCAAATTTAATGGCAGGGGAACAAGGATTCGAACCTTGGAATGCTGGAATCAAAATCCAGTGCCTTAACCAACTTGGCGATTCCCCTACGCAATCTGCTGTCTGTCGCCGAACGATCCGCTGCGCTTCTGCCTGCATCGTCTGTCATTCGCCGTCAAACCAATTCTTGGCTACGACTTCGTCAAATGGGCGAGAGGATGTTCCTGCATCGCTTTGGCTTTCCATCCGATCCATTGTGAAGGCATCTGCTTCAGCACTTCGTCGGCCTGATGTTCATGTTCAAAAGCACAGAACACACAAGCGCCGGATCCGGTCATCCTTGCATTTCCAAATGTCTTGAGCCACTTGATGGCTTCAGCGACAGGAGAAAACTGCTTGGCAGCCACCACTTCTAAGTCGTTTTTTCCGAAGTCGCTGTAAAGAAGATTATGCGCTTCAGGAAAGTCCGTTATTTTGACCACTTTCGTATCCCTTGTCAATTCCTGCGACGAAAAAATTATCGCGGTGGGAATCGACACGCCCGGTTCGATCACCACGAACCAGCAATCTACAGTTTTCACAGGCAAAAGGTCTTCGCCGACGCCTTCGGCGAAAGCATTGCCGCCGAACACGAAAAACGGCACGTCGGCGCCCAGCTGCAGGCCCAGCGCCATTAATTGCGCGCGCGTCAGGCCGGTTTGCCACAGGTGATTGAGCGCGATCAGCGTCGTCGCGGCGTCCGATGAACCGCCGCCGAGACCGCCGCCCATGGGCAATTGCTTGCGCACGGCGATATCGGCACCCAGCCCGGGGTTGCCGCTCGCCGCCTGCAACAGGCGTGCGGCGCGCACCACCAGGTCGGTATCGGCAGGTACGCCCGGGATGTCGTTGGTGCGATGGATGACGCCGTCGTCGCGCACAGTGAAATCCAGCGCGTCGCTGCGATCGACCAGCTGGAACACTGTTTGCAGCAGATGATAGCCATCCGCGCGGCGGCCGGTCACGTGCAGGAACAGGTTCAGTTTGGCCGGGGCGGGGCAGTCGAAAAGGCTTGCGGGCATGGAATGATTCTGGAAAGCGAAGGGAGGACGTCAAAACGCCGGCGGCTTCGTGATTATTGAGTGCTGGTGTTTTTCCAACTGTCGATCACGATGCGGATGGCAACCGGACCGGCTTGTTTTGTCTCACGCGCCAGGTCGATGCGTTTGGGATGGTTGGAGACGGTGTTGGCCGCGCCTTCCTGCCATTCGCCGTAGCTCAGGCTCCAACCGTCGCGCGTCGTCTGGCGCACGGTGTCGGCGGTTGGCTGGGCTACGAACAGTTTGCCGTCGGCGCCGCGTCCGAAGCCTTGCAGCCAGTCGCGCAGGCCTGAAATCGGCAAGGGCCAGCCCAGCGCCTGTTCGGTGAGAATGTCGACATCGGCGGCGGTCATCGGCGGCTTGCCCGATTGTGTCAATACGGCAATGCCGGGCTTGATGTCGATCGTCGCCAGAGTTTGTCCCAGCGGCGACAACAAGGTCACGACGACATGGCGCGCGCTCTGGTTCCAGGTGAAACTGCCGTGTACGGCCTGCTCGCGCCCCTCCTGTTCATAGCGCACCGATAGCCGGCCGCCGAGATCGATGGCGTCGCTGTAGCGGCGCTCCAGTGCGGGACCGTTGTCTTTGCCGTCTTGCGGAGAGAGGCTGGCGCAACCGGCGGCCAGCAGCACCAGGCCGCTTGCGGCCGCATGTTTGAATAATCGCATCATGAGCTGTAATCGCATTCTTGCATCAAGATCAGCATTACAACTGCACCTTGAGGCGATCCAGCGTGCTCTTCAGGACGTCGTTCTTCGGATCTTTCGACTGGGCTTCGCGCCACAGGCGCTTGGCTTCGTCCTGCTTGCCGCGCGCCCACAAGATTTCTCCGAGGTGGATGCCGATTTCCGGATCGGGACGCAGGGCGTAGGCGCGGCGCAATTCCTTTTCGGCTTCGTCGAGGTTGCCCAGGCGGAATTCCGCCCAGCCCAGGCTGTCGGCGATGAAGGCGTCTTCCGGCGCCAGTTGTACCGCCTTCTTGATCAGCGTGACTGCTTCCGGCAGGCGGATATTGCGATCGGCGAACGAATAGCCGAGCGCGTTATAGGCGTGCTGGTTGTTGGGGGTCAGCTCGATGATTTTGCGTAGCGCAGTTTCCATGTCCTGGTAGTTACCGGTCTTGTCGGTGACCATGGCGTAGTCGTACAGCAGGTCGGTGCTTTCGGGGAAGCGCTTGAGTCCTGCCGACAGTACGTCGGCGGCATCCTGGTAGCGCTCGCCGTCACGCAGGACCTGGGCTTCGCCCTGGATCAGCTGCATTTGTTCACGGTCGTTGCCGGCTTCGGCTTGCGCCTGCTGCAATACGGCGCGGGCGCCGTTGATGTCGCCGCGCTTGACCAGCAACTGGGCGCGACGGATCTGCACATTGATATAGGCTTCGCCAGGTTCGACCTGCTCCAGCCATTTGAGCGCGGCCGGGATGTCGTTGCGTTCTTCGGCGATCTGCGACAGCAGCAGCAGCGCCTGGGTCGGGTCGCGCTCATCTTCGGGCTGGGTGGCCAGCACCTGGAGATAGCGTTTGAGGTAAGTCTCAGCCTCAGGCAGATGATTGGTCTGCACATTGAGGATGCCCAGCGCGAACAAGGTGGTCAGATCTTCCTGATCGTCTTTCAGCAAAACCTGGAACTGGCTGCGTGCCTGTTCGAACTGCTTCTGTTCAACCAGGCCGCGCGCATAGGCGATGCGGACTTCGCGCGCGTCGGGATATTTTTTCAGGAAATCAGCCACCAGCTTCATGGCTTCCGCCGGATCCTGGGTGACTTGCGCCAGCGTCAGGATCGCCAGCTCGGAATCCGGCTTGAGCTTGAGCGCCTGATTGGCTTCGTCGCGCGCGCGCACTGCATCGCGGTTGGCGAATGCGCCTTGAGACAGGGCGAGATGAGTTTCAACCAGGTTCGGATACGGTGTAGTCACCGCTTGCAGGATGTTGAATGCAGCGGTCTTGTCGCGCGCACGGCTGAGCAAACGCTGGATTTGCAGGATCATCGGGCCGCGCGCCTGCGGGGCGGCTTCGGCCAGGCGTTGGGTCAAGAGCGGCTGGATTTCGCCGATGTTGTCGCCCAACATGATCAGGCCCAGGTAATTTTGCAGCGCTTCATCCGAATGCGGCGCCAGTTCAGTCCAGAGGCGCACGGCGGCCAGCGCTTCGTTGGGGCGCCGCGCCGCCAGGGCGATTTCGGCGGCGCGTTTGGCCAGGCGCGGATCGCGGGTTTGCTGCGCCGTGCCCAGCAGGGTCACGTAAGCAGCTTGCCATTGGCCGCGCTGGAAGGCGATTTCGGAACTGAGGATCTTGAACAGGATTTCTTCGCTCAGCTCGGCCGGCGGCACCACGTCTTCCGGCTGCTGGGCCTTGGCCTTCGCTTGTCCCTTGCGCGCCGACGAGGCTTTGACCAGGGTTTGTTTCTTGCCGCTCGCAGCGGGAGCCGCATCGGTCTCGCTGGGTTGCTGCAGGCTTGCGCATGCCGAAAGCATGAGAGAGAGCGTTACAATGGCGAGAGGTTTTTTCAAGTGTAATCCTGGGGTGATCTGGAAATAATCCGGCAAGAACGAGCGAGCGGGCAGGCAAATATTAATTTTACGCCCAACCGCATGTTTCTTGGTGTAAGCGAGTGTAAACCATCTGCCTGCATGTGCCTTATCATAGCTGTCCATGGCCGTCTTGCGTTTACCCACCCGCGTCCTTATTTACGACTCTATTGTTTTCCCGACAGCCAGTTCCGCTCAGCCAGAGAAGTCATCGTTCCATGCCCGAATTACCAGAAGTAGAAGTCACCCGGCGCGGCGTCGCTCCCCATCTCGAGGGGCAGACGGTTGCGGGCGTGGTGACGCGCCACAGCGGATTGCGCTGGCCGTTTCCCGCCGACCTGAACGAGTTGGTGGCCGGATGCGTGATCCGGTCGACCGGACGCCGCGGCAAATATCTGCTGATCAATTTCGACCACGGCACCTTGATCGTGCATCTTGGCATGTCGGGGCATCTTCGCATTTTGCCGCCCGGCATCGTGCCGCAAAAGCACGACCATTTCGACCTGATGGTCGGCAAGCCGGTCAGGAGCGTCATGCGCATGACCGACCCGCGTCGCTTTGGCGCCGTCCTGTGGCATGACAACGCCGACGGCGACATCGAGGAGCACACCTTGCTGCGCGGGCTCGGGCTGGAGCCGCTGGAAGACAAATTCTCCGCCCGCGAGCTGCATCGCCAGACGCGCAACCGGAGTGCGCCGATCAAGCAGGTGCTGTTGGCCGGCGACATCGTGGTGGGCGTCGGCAACATCTATGCGTCGGAAAGCCTGTTCAAGGCCGGCATCAATCCCAAGACGGCGGCCGGCAAGATCAGCCTGCCGCGCTATGAAAAGCTGGTGACGGCGATCCGCGAAACGCTGGCCGCCGCGATTGAGCAGGGTGGCAGCAGCTTGCGCGACTTCATCGCCGTCAATGGACAGTCGGGTTATTTCCAGCAAAGTTATTTCGTCTACAGCCGCACCGGCGAGGCTTGCCGTATCTGTACCACGCCGATCAGGCAGATCAAGCAGGGCCAGCGTTCCACCTTCTATTGCGTGGTCTGCCAGCGATGAAGCGCGTCCTCAACAACGCCGAGGCGACGCAGGATTTCGCCGACCCGACCTTTTCTGCGGCAGTGATCGGCTGGCAAAAGCAGCACGGCCGCCATGCGCTGCCATGGCAAAACACGCGCGACGCCTATCGCATCTGGCTGTCGGAAATCATGCTGCAGCAGACGCAGGTCACGGCGGTGATTCCCTACTACCAGAAATTCCTGGTGAGTTTCCCCACCGTTGAGAGCCTTGCGGCGGCCTCGTCCGAAGCGGTCATGTCGCATTGGAGCGGACTTGGTTACTACACCCGTGCGCGCAACTTGCATCGCTGCGCGCAGCGCGTGGCGGCGGAATACGGCGGCCGTTTTCCTGATGACCCTGAATTGCTGGCGGACCTGCCCGGCATCGGTCGCTCGACGGCGGCGGCGATCGCTGCGTTTTCCTATGGCAAGCGTGCCGCGATTTTGGACGGCAACGTCAAGCGGGTGTTTGCGCGCGTGTTCGGCGTCGAAGGTTTTCCCGGCGCCAAGGCCGTCGAAGACCTGCTATGGCGACGCGCCGTGGCGCTATTGCCGCAGACCGACATGGAGTCCTATACGCAAGGATTAATGGATCTCGGTGCGACCTTGTGCGTACGCGGCAAGCCTGCTTGCGACCGCTGCCCACTGGCGCCGCGCTGCGTTGCGCTGGCGACCGGCCGCACGGCGGAACTGCCGGTGCGCAAGCCGAAGAAGGCGGTGCCGGAAAAAGAAACCATGATGCTGGTGGTCAGCGAAGGCAGCGAAGTCCTGCTGGAACTGCGCCCCGACCGTGGAATCTGGGGCGGCCTGCTGTCCTTGCCGGAACTGCCGCTGAGCGCCGATGCAGATGCCTTCGGCGCTGCGGTGGAGAACGCGATGCAGCCGTTCGGCGCCATTGCGGCGTGCCGTAAGCTGCAGCCGTTTTCGCACGTCTTCACGCATTTCAAACTGCACATTTCACCGTATCAGGTGGTGCTGGAGAAGCGTCGTCCGCACGTCGCCGAATCGGTCCATGTCTGGTATCCGATCGCGCAACTTGCCGATGCGCCGTTGCCGGCGCCGGTCAAGAAGTTATTGTTGGGGGTATTGCAGGCCGACGACTTGCTGAGCTGAGGTCGTCCGCGCTGTTGTTGGTCCTATTGGTCTTGCGTCAGTTGAGCTGGCGATGCCGCACGACGACATTTTCGTGTGCCGCAAAATGTTTCGCCAGCTGTTCGACGATGTACACCGAACGATGCTGGCCGCCGGTGCAGCCGATGGCGACGGTGAGATAACTGCGGTTGTCGCGCTTGAACGACGGCAGCCACTTTTCAACGAAGTTGCGGATGTCGCCGAGCAGATCCTGTACCGCAGGCAAATCCTCGAGGAACTCGATCACCGGCGCATCGCGTCCGGTCAGTGGTCGCAGACGTGCATCGTAATGCGGATTGGGCAGCATGCGCACGTCGAACACCAGATCGGCATCGAGAGGCACACCGAATTTGAAAGCGAAGGATTCGAACAGCACCGTCAGGCTGGCGCGGCTGGTGTCGATCAGATCACGGATCCAGGCGCGCAGCTTGTTGGCGCTCAGGTTGGAGGTGTCGATCACGTGACCGAGGCCTTCGACCACGCTCAGCATCTCGCGCTCCTTGTGGATGCACTCGGTCAGCGTCATGCGATCGCTCGGATTCTGGTTGGGCAGCAGGCGATGCGACAACGGATGGCTGCGGCGCGTTTCGGAAAAGCGCGTGATCAGTGATTCGGTGGTGGCGGTCAGGAAAAATACCTTGACGTCATGGCCCTGGTCTTTCAGCCACTGGATGTCGGGGCCAAGGCCGGCCAGGGAGTCGGCGCTGCGCGCGTCGGTGGCCACGGCCATGGCCTCGTCGCCTTCTTTCTGGCGGGTTTCCACCAGATTGCGCAGCAGGGCCGGCGGCAGATTGTCGACGCAAAAATAGCCGGCGTCTTCCAGTACATGGAGAGCCACTGATTTGCCGGAGCCGGATATGCCGGTAATGAGGACGATACGCATGAGTAGGATGATACCCCAAGCCTGAGTCTACGTTTGAGTATTGGTCAGTATCTTGTCAGCTTAACGCGTGCGCTGTCGTTCTGCACGACGCATAAAAATCTTTACCGGACTTTGCTTTTATTCGCTCGCCGGCTTATTCGCCGTTCATCGCCTTGCGCTGGCGGTCGATGAATTCCTTGAGCGTGTCGATGCCGCGCAATTGGAGAATGGTATTGCGCACCGCCGCTTCCAGCAGCACCGCGATGTTGCGGCCGGCCGCCACGGGGATGACCACTTTGCGGATCGGCAGGCCGAGGACATCTTCGAACTGCGCGTCGAGCGGCAGGCGCTCGTAATTTTCTTCCAGCGTGCTGCGGCGGACCAGGTGCACGATCAGCTTCAGGCGCATTTTGCGGCGCACCGCGGTTTCGCCGAAGATGGCCTTGATGTCGAGCAGGCCCAGGCCGCGCACTTCCAGCAGGTTTTGCAGCAGCGGCGGGCAGCGGCCTTCGATCATGTTGGGGGCGATGCGCGCGAATTCGACGGCATCGTCGGCGACCAGGCCGTGGCTGCGTGAAATCAGTTCCAGACCAAGTTCGCTCTTGCCCAGTCCGGATTCGCCGGTAATCAGCACGCCCACGCCGAGCACGTCCATGAAGACGCCGTGCATGGTGATCTGTTGTGCCAGTTTTTTGGACAGGTAGACGCGCAGGTAATCGATGACTTGCGCGGCCGGCAGCGGGGTCGAGAACAATGGGATGTTTTTTTCGTCGCAGATCGCCAGGATGTCGGGCGGTGTCGCCAGGCCCTGCGCGATGATGAAGGCGGGCGGTTCGCCGGCCACCAACTCTGCGGTTTGATAGGCGCGCGAGGTGTTCGACAGGCGTTGGTAGTACTCGGTTTCCTGGTGGCCGAAGACTTGGATGCGGCCGGGGTGGATCAGATTCAGATGGCCGACTTGGTCGGCGGCGGAGGCGGCGTCGCCGGAGATCAGGCGTTCACCGCCGGGGAAACCGGCAAACCAGCCCAGTTGCAACGATTCGCGATTTTCTTCATACAGTTGCTGTATCGATAACGCGGTAAATGAGGGCATGGGTCTCCGATTCCGATAGGGCGGTCAATGGCGTGGTTGAAGCTGTATGAGCAACCGTTGCGAACACATCGCATCGTTCGCAGCGCTTCGTTTAATTGGTTTTTTCCAGCGACGGCTGCCAGGTCACCAGGCGCGAATAGACCGACGCCTGGTCCGGGTCGGAGATCAATTCATTACGGAAGGCGTTGTCCGAAAACATCTCTGCAATTTCGGACAGGATTTCCAGATGCTGCTGAGTGACGTTGTCAGGAATGAGCAGGAAGATCAGCAGCTTGACCGGTTCGCCGTCGGGCGACTCGAAAGGAATCGGCTCGGCCAGACGCATGAACAGCGCCAGCGGTGCTTTCAGCCCCTTGATGCGGCCGTGCGGAACGGCGACGCCGTGACCCAGTCCTGTGGAACCGAGTCGTTCGCGGGCAAACAGGTTTTCGGAAACAGTCGAGCGGGCGATGCCGCTGTTGTTTTCAAAGGTAAGTCCGGCTTGTTCGAATGCTCGTTTTTTGCTGGAGACTTCCAGATCCAGAATGACGTTCTCCGGGGAGAGGATTTTTGCAAGATTTGTCATGACACAAGAAGGCGCTAGATAGGCTTTTGTGCAGGATTATAGGCTTCTTTGGGAGTTACGCAATGAATTCCGGCGTTGCTTCAATGCAAACAACAGTATTGCCGGGAAGAAGCGCAGCAAGCCGCCGCAGCGGCGCGACAGGCTTGCCTTGCAGGGGAAATGCCCGGCTTGAAATACCATCCCGGATTACATCTCGATGCGACCAAAAACCAGCAATACGTCGCCACTGTTCTTGTTCGACGACAGACGCGGAACGTAAGCGAACATGACCTTGGCTTTCTTGGTGCCGATCGAGGCCAACGGCAGGGGTACCGGGAATGGCACGCCGCCGAAATAATCCTGACGGCTCATCAGCATGGCGGTGCCGCCGATGCCCACCTCCAACGGTGTGCGGCCAATCGGATAGACCCATTCATAAGCGTAACCGGCCATGATTTGCGGGTGGCGATGTGAATCCTTGAGTACAAAGCCGTACAGCGACTCGTCGTTGCCGCGTTCGTTACGCATGGTCTTGCCGTAGCCGAGACCCCAAGCGTGCTCGTTCAGTTGGTCGAGCTTTTCCTTGGTATAGGTGCTGCGGCCGTGATGGGCCAGTCCGGAAACATAGATCGCGTCGTCCCCCTTGTCGACGATTTCCGAGGCGTGATCCTTGATGGATTGCCACCAGCTGAATTCGTCACTCTGTTGCGCCATGGCGGGTAGCGAGGTCGCAGCGCAGCCAAGTGCGAAGGCGCTGGCGAGCAAGGTGCGGGAGGAGCGAAGGGAGGAAAGTAGTTGGCTCATATTTTTATTGGCTATTTCACTGTTTGTTGATGGTGTCGACAGGCGATTGCAATCGGCGCTGCACAAACCAAATTGATAAATGCGATTGCTGCCGGCAGGAAACTGACCAGATTTCTTCGCCGTAAAAAAATCGACGTGGCAATGCCCGGGACGAGCGTTGAGCATTGCCTGGCGATGGAGTCGAGAGTGAGACAGGATCATTGCACAAGAAGTTTTATGCAATGCGGATAAATCGTTTCAAAATGTTGCGGCGGAAATGCGCGAAAACGCCGCCTGCCGCGAGGACAGGGCGTTACGGCAAAAGCTTTGGAATGTCATGGTTTTGTAACAAAAAACCGGCAGCGCCTGAAAAAGCGCTGCCGCTGACAGCCTTACTGCCGCGCGTTGCGCAGGTTGGAAGGTGCACGCGCGGCCGAAAAATTGCTACGCCACGGATTGATGTCGAGGCCGCCACGACGCGTGTAGCGTGCATAGACTGCAAGTTTTTGCGGACGGCACTGACGCAGCACATCCACAAAAATACGCTCCACGCATTGCTCGTGGAATTCGTTGTGCTCGCGGAAACCGATCAGGTACTTCAGCAGCGCTTCCTGATTGATCGGCGCGCCGACGTAATGGATCTGCACGCTGCCCCAATCCGGCTGGCCGGTGACCGGGCAATTGGATTTGAGCAGATGCGACAGCAGCGTTTCTTCAACCGTGGCTTCATCGTGGTTGGCCGACAGCAACGACGGATTCGGATGGTGATCGACGACTTCGATGTCGAGGCGATCGAGCAGCATGCCGCCGAGTTCGCCCATCTGCAGCGCCGAAAACGCTCCCGGCTCGGTCAGCGTCACCTGCACGCCGGCGCCGGCGGCTGCCGACAGGTCTTTCTGCAAGAGTGCGACCAGAGCTTGCTGGTCGTCCAGTCGTGTCTGGTTAAAGGAGTTCAGATACAGCTTGAACGACTTCGATTCGATGATGTTGGGCGAATCGGCCTGGATCATGAACGTGGCGATGGCGATCTGCGGCTTGCCGCGCTGGTTCAGCCACGACACTTCATACGCGTTCCAGATGTCGACGCCGAAGAACGGCAGCGTGCCCGTCAGGCCGAGTTCGTCGCGCTTGGGCTGGCGTGGAATCGGGAACAGCAGGGACGGATCGTAGGCGTCCGGATAGGCGGACGCCTTGCCCAGCGGCGAAGTGTCGGGAGAGTTGATTGCGTCGGCGTGAGTCATGGTCTTGCTTCCTTCGTGCTTCTCGAATGCTTTGTTGCGTCCTTGGCGGCATCAGCCCAGGAACAGTTTGTACAGGGGGTTCTTGCTTTCATCCCAATGGCGATAGCCAAGGTTGTCGAGGAAAGCGCGGAACGTCTTCATTTCCTTCTTCGGCACCTGCAGGCCGACCAGGATGCGACCGACGTCGCCGCCCTGGTTGCGGTAGTGGAACAGGCTGATGTTCCAGTTCGGATTCATGGTGCTGAGGAAGCGCATCAGCGCGCCCGGACGCTCGGGGAATTCAAAGCGATACAGCAGTTCGTCCTGTGCCAGCGAGCTCTTGCCGCCGACCAGATGGCGGATGTGCACCTTGGCCAGTTCGTCGTGGGTCAGGTCGAGCGTGCTGAAGCCGTTCTTCTCGAAGGTCTTGGCGATCTTGGCCGGTTCATCGGCGCTGCTGGTCTGGATGCCAACGAAGATGTGCGCCGCTTTGGCGTCGCTGATGCGATAGTTGAACTCGGTCACGTTGCGCGGGCCGACCACTTCGCAGAAGCGTTTGAAGCTGCCGTGTTCTTCCGGAATAGTCACGGCGAACACCGCCTCGCGCGCCTCGCCGACGTCGGCCATTTCGGCGACGAAACGCAGGCGGTCGAAGTTCATGTTGGCACCGCAGGCGATGGTGATCAGGGATTGATTCTTGATCGGCTTCTTGGTGTTCTTGGCGCGTTCGATGTAGGCCTTGGCGCCGGCCACGGCCAGTGCGCCGGCCGGCTCGACAATGCTGCGCGTGTCCTGGAAGATATCCTTGATCGCGGTGCACACCGCGTCGGTGTCAACCAGGATGATGTCGTCCACCAGCGCGCGCGTGATGCGGAAGGTTTCCTCACCGACCAGCTTGACCGCGGTGCCGTCCGAGAACAGGCCGACGTCGGGCAGGGTGATGCGGCGACCGGCCTTGATGCTGCGCGCCATGGCGTCAGAGTCGGTGGTCTGCACGCCGATGATCTTGATGTCGGGACGCACCGCCTTGACGTAGGCGGCGATGCCGGAGATCAGGCCGCCGCCGCCGATTGCGACGAAAATTGCGTGGATCGGGTCGGCATGCTGGCGCAGGATTTCCATGCCGACGGTGCCCTGGCCGGCGATGACATACGGGTCGTCGAAGGGATGGACGAAGGTCAGCTTGAGTTTCTTTTCCAGCGTCAGTGCATGGTTGTAGGCGTCGGTGAACGAGTCGCCGAACAGCACGACTTCACCGCCGCGGCCCTTGACCGCTTCGATCTTGACGGAGGGCGTGGTGGTCGGCATCACGATCACGGCGCGGCAGCCGAGCTTGGCTGCCGACAGCGCGACGCCTTGCGCATGGTTGCCGGCCGAGGCGCAGATCACGCCGCGCTTGAGTTGCGCCGGCGGCAAGTGCGCCATTTTATTGTAGGCGCCGCGCAGCTTGAAGCTGAACACGCTCTGCATATCTTCGCGCTTGAAGTAAATCCGGTTTTCCATCCGTTGCGACAGCGTGTTCGCAATTTCCAGCGGCGTTTCCATGGCAACGTCGTAGACACGGGCGGTAAGGATTTTTTGCAGATAATCGGTGGTCATAGTCAGCTAAAGGCACGGTTGGCGCAGTCCGGGACTGCGATTCTCACGCTGTTTTCCGATGGCAGATCGGGAAACGCAGGGGCGCGGCGAACTGATCATTATAATGGAGGCGACTGACAGGCTTATATCCGCATGCGGATGCAGCATATGAAGCGCCGGCTTTTTTGGCTTGAAGAATTCGCTTTTGCTGTCATCTGCAGTCAAACAGCGCGAATGCGCGTCAATTTTCTCCCACCATCCATTCTTATCTGGTCTGCATGATTGAATCCGCCATTTTGTGGTTGCTGAACTTCCTTGCCGTGCCGAGCGTCGGGCTGACGTCGGTATTTTTCATCAGCTTCATCTCGGCGACATTGCTGCCGCTCGGCTCGGAACCGGCTGTGTTTGCGGTCATCAAGGCCAACGCCGACATGTTCTGGCCGGTCATCCTGGTGGCAACGGTGGGCAATACGCTGGGAGGAATGGTGGACTACTGGATGGGTTACGGCGCCAAGCAGACCTTTGCCCGCGAACGCAGCAGCCGTTGGTTCCACTGGTTGGAGCGCTTCGGCCCCAAGACCATGCTGCTGGCCTGGTTGCCTGGCGTCGGCGACCCGATCTGCACGCTGGCCGGCTGGCTGAAGCTGCCGTTCTGGCCGTCGGTGTTTTACATGATGATCGGCAAATTCCTGCGCTACCTGTTCATGACCTGGCTGCTGCTCAACGTACCGGACGGTTTCTGGCGCGGCATCGCGAACTGGCTAGCCTAGCAGCGTATCAAGCAGCATCATCGTCACGAAGCCGGCCAGCAGGCCGAGCGTGGCCTGGGTCTCATGGCCTTGCCGATGCGATTCCGGAATCACTTCGTGGCTGATCACGAACAGCATTGCGCCGCCTGCGCCGGCCAAAGCCCATGGCAAGGCCGTGGCCGACACGCCGGTGGCGAGCGCGCCGAGCACGCCGCCGATCGGTTCCACGAGTCCGGACAGGATGCCTGCTCCGGCCGACTTCCACGGCGAATAACCGAGCGAGCGCAAGGCCAACGCTACTACCAGCCCCTCGGGAATATCCTGGATGCCGATGCCGGTCGCCAGCGCAATCGCCTTGCCCATTTCGTCGCCGCCGAAACCCACGCCGATCGCCAGGCCTTCAGGGAAATTGTGGATCGTCACGGCCATCACGAACATCCAGATGCGGCTGGTGCGCATGGACTGGATCGTCGGATTGGGCGCGATGAAATGCTGGTGCGGTATCAGATGGTTAATCGCCAGCACGAACAGGCCGCCCAGCATGATGCCGGTGGCGGTCAGCAAGACCGCGCCGGTTTTCTCGTAGCCCAGCGTCTGCGCCTGGTTCATGGCCGGGATAATCAGCGAAAACACGCTGGCCGCCAGCATGATGCCCCCGCCGTAACCGAGCAGCATGTCTTGCGTGCGTTCGGAAATGCGCCGCGTGAACAGCACGCCGAGCGCCCCCAGCGCCGTCAGTCCCGCCGCAGCGGAGGAGCCGAGCAGCGCCATCCAGACTTCGGGATGGGCCAGGAAAAACGCTTGCAGGCCTTCATAGGATTTGACCAGGGCGAACACCAGCCCGACTGCCAGCATGGCGATCTGACGCAGGCGCAGGCCGGCCCAGAATCCAGGTTGGGAAGGAGGTGCTGCAGGTGTCGATTCGACAGGGAATTGTTCGCGCAATTGGGCTTGTATCATGGCAGTCATCCTCGGGATCGGATTGGCGGATGGCTGTCCTAAGCCTTGCACTCGGCGTATTCGGCGAGGGTGATGGCTAGATTTTCCAGAATTTCGGTAATCAGTAATTGCAACATAGCATTCTCCGTAGGCTAAGGAAAGGTCGGGATGAGTCAATAATAGATTTATACGATCAATAATTAAAAATTGATTGTATTTATTGATTCGATAGAGGCGACTATGTTGCGATGCGGAAATCCCGTCAATTGTAGCGATTTTTCGCAAATAAGAACCATTTCGCATTGTTCTTCCGAAAGTAAGGGCATTCCCTCGCGAGCGACGGCAATAAGATAAAATGCATATCCGGCAGCAGATTTTTTCCAAAATTAATGAACGCCCCCGCAAAAATCCAGGCTTTGCTTACTGATGCACCGCAAGGTGCCAGCCCCACGCGCTTGCGCGAAATTCCGTACAACTACACCTCGTTCTCCGACCGCGAAATCGTGATTCGCCTGCTGGGCGAAGACGCGTGGCGCGTGCTCGACGAGTTGCGCAGCAAGCGCCAGACCGGTCGATCCGCACGCATGCTGTACGAAGTGCTGGGCGACATCTGGGTGGTGCGCCGCAACCCGTATCTGCAGGACGACATGCTGGACAATCCCAAGCGTCGCGCTGCATTGATCGAAGCCTTGCACCATCGCCTGGCCGAAGTGGACAAGCGCCGCATCGACGTCAATCAGTCTGAATCGGGGGACGCCGCCGCTGCTGATAGTGCGCGCCGCAGCGCCAATGTCGAGCTGCTGATCAAGGCCGCCCGCAAGGCGATTGCTGATTTCGGCGAAGAATTCAAGCACACCTACGACCTGCGCAAGCGCGCCACCAAGGTCCTGGGTCGCTATACCGCCAAGGACAACATCAAGTTCGACGGCCTGTCGCGCGTCTCGCACGTGACCGACGCCACCGACTGGCGCGTCGAGTATCCGTTCGTCGTGCTCACGCCCGACACCGAAGACGAGATGGCCGGCCTGGTCAAGGCCTGTATCGAACTTGGCCTGACCATCATCCCGCGCGGCGGCGGCACCGGTTATACCGGCGGCGCGATTCCGCTGACGCCGATGTCGGCCGTCATCAATACCGAAAAGCTGGAGCAGCTCGGCGCCGTCGAGATGGAAGTCCTGCCTGGTCTCGACAAACCGTACGCCACGATTTACTCGGGCG
Source organism: Herbaspirillum sp. NPDC101397 (assembly GCF_044767325.1). NCBI lineage: Bacteria > Pseudomonadati > Pseudomonadota > Betaproteobacteria > Burkholderiales > Oxalobacteraceae > Herbaspirillum > Herbaspirillum sp. NPDC101397. Next base: position 21,509 of record NZ_JBIWNS010000004.1, on the reverse strand, counting down.
CCGGCGTGGTCACCAAGCGTGTCTCCGACGCTGCTGAAAAAGCCGGCTTCGTCTTCGCGGTCGATCCGACCTCGGCCGAAGCTTCGTGCATCGGCGGCAACGTCGCCATGAACGCCGGCGGCAAGAAGGCCGTGCTGTGGGGCACCGCGCTCGACAACCTGGCCAGCTGGCGCATGGTTGATCCGCAAGGCGACTGGCTCGAAGTCACGCGCCTGGACCACAACCTCGGCAAGATCCACGACGTCGAACTGGCAAGCTTCAAGCTCGAGTGGTCGCACCCCGGCGAAAAGGGCCAGAAGACCGAAGTTTTCAAGACCGAAATCCTCGAGATCGCCGGCCGAAAATTCCGCAAGGAAGGCTTGGGCAAAGACGTCACCGACAAATTCCTGTCGGGTTTGCCCGGCATCCAGAAAGAGGGTTGCGACGGCCTGATCACCTCGGCGCGCTGGATCCTGCACAAGATGCCCAAGCAGACGCGCACCGTCTGCCTCGAGTTCTTCGGCCAGGCGCGCGATGCGATCCCGTCGATCGTTGAAATCAAGAATTACCTCGACGCCGAAACCAAGAAGGGCGGCGCCATCCTGGCCGGCCTGGAGCATCTGGACGAGCGCTACCTGCGCGCGGTCGGCTACGCGACCAAATCCAAACGCGGCGTGCTGCCGAAGATGGTGCTGATCGGCGACATCGTTGGCGACGACGAAAACGCCGTGGCGCAGGCCGCCTCGGAAGTGATCCGCATGGCAAACAATCGCGTCGGCGAAGGTTTCGTCGCGATCAGCCCGGAAGCGCGCAAGAAATTCTGGCTCGACCGTTCGCGCACCGCCGCCATCGCCAAGCACACCAACGCCTTCAAGATCAATGAAGACGTGGTGATTCCGTTGCCGCGCATGGGTGAGTACACCGACGGCATCGAGCGTATCAACATCGAACTGTCGATCAAGAACAAGCTGCAATTCCTGGACGAGCTCAATGCTTTCTTCGTCAAGGGCAACCTGCCGCTGGGCAAGAGCGACGACGCCGAAGGCGAAGACATTCCCGCTGCAGAAATGCTGGAAGACCGCGTGCACCAGGCGGAAGACCTGATCGCCAAGACCCAGGCGCGCTGGACCTATCTGCTGGCCAATCTCGACAAGCCGTTGAGCGAGGCCAAGGATGAAATGGCGGCGCTCGGTCTCGACAAGCTGTTGCCGGTATTCGAGCAGCGCCTGCTTGAGCAGCCTGACGCCAACGTGTTCCACGTCGTGCAGGACCGTACCGTGCGTGTGTCGTGGAAGCAGGAAGTGCGCGCGCAGCTGCGGCAGATTTTCAGCGGCGGCGCGTTCAAGCTGATCCTCGAAGAATGCAACGCGATCCACAAGCGCGTGCTGCGTGGACGCGTGTTCGTGGCGCTGCACATGCACGCCGGCGACGGCAACGTGCACACCAACTTGCCGGTCAACTCGGATCATTACCAGATGCTGCAGGATGCCCACGAAGCCGTGGCGCGCATCATGGCGCTGGCGCGTTCGCTGGACGGCGTGATTTCCGGCGAGCACGGCATCGGCATCACCAAGCTTGAATTCCTGACCGAAGATGAAATCAGCGAATTCCGCGACTACAAATTGCGCGTCGATCCGGAAGGTCGTTTCAACAAGGGCAAGCTGCTGAACCTGCCCGGCTTTGAAGCCGACCTGTCCAATGCCTATACGCCGTCGTTCGGCCTGATGGGCCACGAATCGCTGATCATGCAGCAAAGCGACATCGGCGCCATCGCCAACAGCGTCAAGGATTGCCTGCGTTGCGGCAAGTGCAAACCGGTGTGTGCGACGCACGTGCCGCGCGCCAACCTGCTGTACTCGCCGCGCAATAAAATTCTGGCGACTTCGTTGCTGGTGGAAGCCTTCCTGTACGAAGAGCAGACTCGCCGCGGCGTGTCGATCAAGCATTGGGAAGAGTTCGAAGACGTCGCCGACCATTGCACCGTCTGCCACAAGTGCGTGACGCCATGCCCGGTCGATATCGACTTCGGCGACGTCTCGATGAACATGCGCAATCTGCTGCGCAAGATGGGCAAGAAGTCGTTCAACCCCGGTACTACCGCGGCGATGTTCTTCCTCAATGCCACCGATCCGGCCACCATCAATGCCACGCGCAAGGTGATGACCGACTGGGGCTTCAAGGCGCAGCGCCTGGGCAACGACATCTTCAAGAAGTTCGCCCGCAAGCAGACGCAGAAACCTGCGGCCACGGTCGGCAAGGCGCCGATCAAGGAGCAGGTGATCCACTTCATCAACAAGAAGATGCCGGGCAACCTGCCCAAGAAGACCGCGCGCGCGCTGCTCGACATCGAGGACGACAAGATCGTGCCGATCATTCGCGATCCCAAGACCACCACGGCGGAAACCGAAGCGGTGTTCTACTTCCCGGGTTGCGGTTCGGAGCGATTGTTCTCCCAAGTCGGTCTCGCCACGCAGGCGATGCTGTGGAACGTCGGCGTGCAGACGGTATTGCCGCCGGGTTACTTGTGCTGCGGTTATCCGCAACGCGGCAGCGGCGATTTCGACAAGGCCGAAAAGATCATCACCGACAACCGCGTGCTGTTCCATCGCATGGCCAATACGCTGAACTACCTCGACATCAAGACCGTCGTGGTGTCCTGCGGCACCTGCTATGACCAGTTGCAAGGTTATGAATTCGAGAAGATCTTCCCGGGCTGCCGCATCATCGACATCCACGAATATCTGCTGGAGAAGGGCGTGCGCCTGGAAGGCGTCACCGGTACCCGTTACATGTACCACGACCCTTGCCACAGCCCGATGAAATTGCAGGATCCGCTGAAGACCGTCAATTCGCTGATCACCACCATCGACGCGCAAAAGATCGAGAAGAATGATCGCTGCTGCGGCGAGTCGGGAACCTTCGGCGTGAGCCGTCCGGATGTCTCGACCCAGGTGCGCTTCCGCAAGGAAGAAGAAATGCGCAAGGGTGCCGACAAGGTGCGCGCGGATGGCTTCGACGGCGACGTCAAGATCCTGACGTCGTGCCCGTCGTGCTTCCAGGGCTTGTCGCGCTACAACGAAGACTCGGGCACCACCGCCGACTACATCGTGGTCGAAATGGCCAAGCACCTGCTCGGCGAAAACTGGTTGCCTGACTACGTGGCCCGCGCCAACAACGGCGGCATCGAACGCGTGCTGGTGTAAGCATGAGCAATGTCGGCGATATCAGCAACGCATGCGATTTGTGCGACGGCGACGGCGGCGAGCTGCTGTTCAACAACGGCAGCTTGCGCGTCGTGCTGGTCGACGAACCGGCTTATCCCGGTTTCTGCCGCGTGATCTGGAACGGTCACGTCAAGGAAATGACCGACCTCGCTCCGGCGGCTCGCTCTGCCGTGATGAATGCAGTGTGGGCCGTCGAGTCCGCCGTGCGCGAAGTCATGCAACCTGAAAAAATCAACGTCGCCAGTCTCGGCAACATGACGCCGCACGTGCATTGGCACGTGATTCCACGCTACCTCGACGATGCGCATTTCCCCAGCCCGGTCTGGGCCGAGGTGCGCCGCGACAGCTCTGCTGCAGCCCTCGCCGAACGTACCGCTCTGCTGCCAAAGCTGCGCGCAGCGATTGCACGCGAACTGGCGGCAGCCGCCTGACTGCGGGCAACCGCCGGCATCCTCACCTCGCAAGACACCACACAGAATAGGAAGCGCACGCAATGAGCTCCGGTCCCACGCCCGTATCCTTCAAGGTCCGCACACAGTCGCGCGTGATGGAAGTCGCCTTCGACGACGGCGCCCAGTTCTCCATTCCGTTCGAACTGCTGCGCGTGTATTCGCCTTCGGCCGAAGTACGCGGCCACGGCCCCGGCCAGGAAACCTTGCAGACCGGCAAACGTGAAGTCGGCATCGTCGGCGTCGAACCTGTCGGCAATTACGGCATCAAACCGATATTCTCGGACGAACATTCCAGCGGCATTTTCACCTGGGAGTACCTGTATCAACTGGGACGCGACCAGGACGCAATGTGGGAAACCTATCTGCAGAAACTGGAAGCCGCAGGTTTCACGCGCGAAAGCGGTCGCGACCAGGACATGAGTGCGGCCGGCGGCAGCGCCTGCGGTCATCATCATTGAGTGCAACGGGGATCTCCCGTCAAGCTCGTTGAGCTGATTGAGCGCCGCGGACCACCGCTTATAATGTCGCCTTATTTGAATTCCTTATTTCAGGTTGCCACATGACCAACACCACCCACTTCGGTTATCAGACTGTTTCGGAAGAAGACAAGGTCCATAAAGTCGCCGAAGTCTTCCATTCCGTCGCCGCCAAGTACGACGTCATGAACGACTTCATGTCGGCAGGCCTGCACCGGATCTGGAAGGCGTTCACCATCGCCCAGGCCGGTATTCGTCCCGGCTTCAAGGTGCTCGACATCGCCGGCGGCACCGGCGACCTGTCCAAGGCTTTCGCCAAACAGGCCGGTCCGAGCGGCGAAGTCTGGCTCACCGACATCAATGAATCGATGCTGCGCGTCGGCCGCGACCGCCTATTGAATAAGGGCATCCCGACCCCCACCTTGTTGTGCGACGCGGAGAAACTGCCGTTCCCGGACAACTACTTTGATCGCGTGTCGGTGGCCTTCGGCTTGCGCAACATGACCCACAAGGATGTTGCCCTGTCGGAAATGCGCCGTGTGCTGAAACCGGGCGGCAAGCTGCTGGTGCTGGAGTTCTCCAAAGTCTGGGAGCCGCTGAAGAAACCGTACGACGTCTATTCCTTCTCGGTGCTGCCGTGGCTGGGACAGAAAGTCGCCAACGACGCCGAAAGCTATCGTTATCTGGCTGAATCGATCCGCATGCATCCGGATCAGGAAACGCTGAAGAAGATGATGGAAGACGTCGGTCTTGAGCGTGTGCAGTATTACAACCTGACTGCGGGCGTTGCCGCCTTGCATACGGGTATCAAACTCTAAGCCTTGGGCTGGAGACAATTTAAGCAGGAGCTCGTGTGAAAAAATTCTTCGTCATCCTCATGCTGGCAGTGACGGCCATGACCGTCGCGATGTCGGGCGCTGAAGCCAAGCGTCTCGGCGGCGGCGGCTCGTTCGGCAAGCAATCGTCGAACTACGCGCGCCAGGCGCCGACGCGTCCTGCGCAATCGCCATCCAATGTCGCACCCGCCAAACCGGCCGCGCCGGCTGCAGCACCGCAATCGGTGCCACCGAAACCGGCCAGCCCGTGGAAGGGCATCCTCGGCGGCGCCTTGCTCGGCCTCGGCCTGGGCGCGCTGCTGTCGCACTTCGGCATGGGCGGTGCCATGGCAAGCATGCTCAGCACCATCCTGATGGTGGCGCTGCTGGCTTTCGTGGCAATGTTCCTGTTCCGCATGTTCACGCGCAAGAATGGCGCCACCTCGGGCAGCACCGGCAACAATGGTTTCACTCCGCAGCCGGCTTACGCCAGCGCGACTGAACCGTCGGTGTACACGCCTGAAATCGGTTCGCGCATCGAGCCGGTCGGCGTGCAAGCGCCGGCCTCGCTGCAAGGCGCCAATGAATTCGGTTCGTCCACGGCCGCCGGCAACCCTGCCAATGCGCCGATCATCCCGTGGGGCATCCCGGCAGACTTCGACGTGGCCGGCTTCGTGCGCAACGGCAAGACTTATTTCATCCGCCTGCAAGCGGCGTGGGACAAGGGCGACATCAATGACATCCGAGAATTCACCACGCCGGAAATGTTTGGCGAACTGCGCCTGCAACTGCAGGAGCGCGGTAGCGTAGCCAACAACACCGACGTCGTGCAGATCGACGGCGAGTTGCTTGGCATTGAAACGCTGGAGCACGATTACCTGGCGACCATCAAGTTCACCGGCCTGATCAAGGAAGTCCCGGAAGCCTCGGCGGAACCGTTTGCCGAAATCTGGAATCTGTCCAAGCCGCTCAACGGCGCGGGCGGCTGGGTGCTGGCAGGTATTCAGCAAGTGTAAGCATTCTGTTGCCAGGCCTGCGACTTACTGAGCAGCGCCAAGAACTGTTAAACTTGAAACCGCCCGACATCCCTCGGGCGGTTTTCTTTTTTGATGCCGCGAACTCCCATGCTCTCTTCTCTCTTGCGTCCAGCTACCGCCGTCATCAACCATTTGCTCGCGCAAGAGCCGTGGGCGCAGGCCAAGCTCATTGCACACCGCGACAAGACCGCGTGCATCGACGCCGGCGTGGTGCAACTGATGCTCACGGTCACCGGCGACGGCTTCCTCAAGAATGCCGACGACAACGCCGTGCCCGCCGTGACCATCCACCTGAAGTTGTCCGATTTGCCACTGATCCTGGCCAACCGCGAGCGCGCCGTGTCCTACGTCAGGATCGAGGGCGACGCCGATTTCGCCAATGCGATTTCCCAGCTGAGCCAGTCGCTGCGCTGGGAGGCGGAAGAAGACCTCGGCAAGGTGGTCGGCGATATCGCCGCCACGCGCATCGTGTCCGGCGCCAAGTCGATTGCCGCTGCGGCGCAGACCACGCAAAAACAACTCGCCGAAAATGTCGCCGAATACTTCCTGGAAGAACAACCGATGCTGATCCGCCCGCACGTCATGAGTGAATTTTCCAGCGAGGTCGTCAAGCTGCGCGACGATCTCGAACGCCTGTCCAAGCGGATAGAGAAGCTGGAGCGTCGCTGATGTTTTTGCGTTCCTTGCGTCTGTTCAAGATCGTGCGCGTGGCAATACGCTACGGCCTCGATGAAATCGCCATCTCCGGTTTCGACACGCCTCGCATCACGCGCCTGCTCAACGGCATTTTTTTCTGGCGCGACATTTCGACCCCGCGCGGCGAACGCCTGCGCCGTGCGCTGGAAGACCTCGGTCCGATCTTCGTCAAGTTCGGCCAGGTGCTGTCGACGCGGCGCGACCTGCTGCCTCTGGATATCGCCGATGAGCTGACACGCCTGCAGGACCGCGTGCCGCCGTTCGATTCCGACCTGGCGATTGCGCAGATCGAGAAGTCGCTGGGTGCGCATCCGGATGTCTTGTTCGCCAGCTTCGACCGCACCCCGATCGCATCCGCTTCCATCGCGCAGGTCCACTTCGCCACACTGAAAGACGGCACCGAAGTCGCCGTCAAGGTCTTGCGACCGGGCATGCGCAGCACCATCGACCACGATATCGGCCTGATGCACATCGCCGCCGACTGGGTCGAGCGCCTGTGGGCCGACGGTCGCCGGCTCAAGGCCAAGGAAGTCGTCGGCGAGTTCGACAAATACCTGCATGACGAACTCGACCTGATGCGCGAGGCCGCCAACGCCAGTCAGCTGCGCCGCAACTTCGCCAACTCCGATCTGCTGATGGTGCCCGAGATGTACTGGGATTATTGCTCCTCGTCCGTGATCGTGATGGAGCGCATGCACGGCATCCCGATCGGCCAGACCGAGCGCCTGCAGGCGGAAGGCGTGGATCTGAGCAAGCTGTCGCGCGACGGCGTCGAGATCTTTTTCACGCAGGTGTTCCGCGACGGCTTCTTCCATGCCGACATGCATCCGGGGAATATCCTGGTGTCGACCGCCCCGGCCACCTTCGGCCGTTACATCGCACTCGATTTCGGCATCGTCGGCACGCTGACCGACTTCGACAAGGATTACCTGTCGCAGAATTTCCTGGCGTTCTTCCAGCGCGATTACAAGCGCGTTGCTGAAGCGCATATCGAATCCGGCTGGGCGCCGAAAGACACGCGCGTCGACGAACTCGAAGCGGCGGTGCGGGCCTGCTGCGAACCGATTTTCGACCGGCCGCTGAAAGACATCTCGTTCGGCCAGGTGCTGTTGCGCCTGTTCCAGACCTCGCGCCGTTTCAATGTCGAAGTACAGCCGCAACTGGTGCTGTTGCAAAAGACACTGCTCAACGTCGAAGGCCTCGGCCGCCAGCTTGATCCCGAACTCGATTTGTGGAAAACCGCGAAACCGTATCTGGAACGGTGGATGAACGAGCAGATCGGCTGGCGCGGTTTCATCCAGCAGCTCAAAGTCGAAGTGCCGCGCTACAGCCGTCTATTGCCGCAGTTGCCGCGCCTGGCGCATCAGGCGCTGACGATGGCGACTGAAGGCGGCAAGCATGACCAGAACGCCGACTTGCTCAGGAAGCTGGTCGCTGAACAGCGCCGCACCAATCTGCTGCTGGGGGTGATCGTGTATTTCGGCGGCGGTCTGATCGGCGGGATCATCGTGGTGCAGGTGCTGCTGCACTTCTTGCGGTACTAAGGCACGACAAGAACAAAAACAGGGACGCAACGGAAATGACAGCCGCACAGACTCCATCGCGCGCACATTGGTTGCCGTTCATCGTGGCGGCGACGTTCTTCATGGAATACCTCGACACCACCATCATTGCGACGGCCTTGCCGCAGATGGCGCAGGCGTTCAAGGTGGGGCCGAACGAGCTGAGTCTGGGCATGACGGCCTACATGCTGACGCTGGCGGTGTTCATCCCGATCAGCGGCTGGATCGCCGATCGCATCGGATCGCGAACGGTGTTTGCTTCGGCGATCGTGATCTTCACGCTGGCGTCGGTGCTGTGCGGGATTTCCGGCAACGTCTTCGAATTTACCGCCGCCCGCATTTTGCAAGGCATGGGCGGGGCGCTGATGGTGCCGGTCGGGCGCCTGATCGTGGTGCGCAACACCAGCAAGGACAAGCTGATGAAGGCGATCTCGACGATCACCTGGCCGGCGATCGTGGCGCCTGTCGTGGGGCCGTCTTTGGGCGGTTTCATCACCACTTATTTTTCCTGGCACTGGATCTTCCTGATCAACGTGCCGTTCGGCATCGCGGCATTGATCGCGGTGCTCAGCATCGTTCCCAACGAGCGCGGCAACCAGCGCAAGCCGCTCGACATGGCCGGCTTCTTCCTCAGCGGCACGGCCTTGACTTCACTCCTGTATGGCACCGAACTGGCCAGCCACACCGAAACCAATTTGCTGGTGGCAGTGCTGTTCATCGCCGGCGGGATCGTGCTTGGCGTGTTTTCGTATCGGCATGGCATGCGCCGCGAACATCCTCTGCTGGACTATTCAACGCTCAAGGTGCCGACATTTAACGTGACCGTCGTCGCCGGCTCGTTTACTCGCATCGGCATCGAGGCGGTGCCGTATCTGTTGCCGCTGTTGTTCCAGATCGGCTTCGGCTTGTCGGCATTCCATTCCGGCTTGCTGCTGCTGGCCAGTGCACTCGGCAACCTGGGGATGAAGATGTTCACCACGCGCGTGCTGCAGCGTTTCGGCTTTCGTCGCGTAGCGCTGAACAATGCCGTGATTGCCGGTGCATTCGTGCTGGCCTGCGGTCTGCTCACCGCAACGACGCCGCTGCCGGTGGTGCTGATGACGATCTTCATCTACGGTCTGTCGCGCTCGATGCAGTTCACTACGCTGGCGACCCTGGCCTATGCGGATGTCAGCGAAGCGCAGAAGAGCGCCGCTTCCACCTTGTGGAGCGTGGCGCAGCAGATGACGATCGGCATGGGCATCGCGTTCGGCGCCTTGGCTTTGCGCGTGGCGTCGTATTTCAACGGCGGTGCCGACGTGGTGACCGCGGCAGGCGGCGAGGCGCATTTCTCCGTCACCGATTTCCATTGGGCGTTCGCCATGGCGGGTGTGTTGACGCTGTGTTCGGCGCTCGGCTATCGCAGCCTGGCGAAAGACGCCGGCGATAATCTCGGCGGCGGCGTACGCGGCGCAGCGAAAAGCCGCTGATCCTTCAGAGTGCTGAAAACCGCTGCGCCAGTTGCTCGCTGCGGAAGTGCTCCACCACATAGTCGACGAACACGCGCGTCTTGGCCGGCAGCAATCGCGCTGCGGCGAAGTAGAGCGCCAACATGCCGCCGTCGACATGCCAGTCCGGCAGCACCCGCACCAGCGCTCCGCTCTTCATGTACACCACCGCATGGGGCATTGCCGTCAGCGTGATGCCCAATCCCATCTGCGCAGCTTCACACGCTGCATTCGGATCGCTCATTGTCATTTTCACCTTCAGATTGATCACCGACTGCGCGCCGTCGCGATTGCGCAAGGTCCAGGCGCGGACGCGGCCGGTTTGCGGTGAACGGATCAGGATGCCGTCGTGCTGTTCCAGATCGTCGGGCGTGCGGATGGGCGGGCGTTGTGCCAGATACGCGGGAGAAGCCAGCAGCACCCGATGCGCCGGCGCCAGCTCGCGCGCAACGATGCCGGGTGGCAGTTCGATGCTGCCGCCGATGGCGGCGTCGAAGCCTTCCGTAATCAGGTCCACGGGGCGATTGTCGAAATGCCAGTCCGGCGAGATGGCCGGATAGCGCGCCAGAAATCCGGCCAGCAGCGGCACGATGTATTCGCGCCCGAATCCCGTTCCCATGCTGACCTTCAGTACGCCGGCCGGCTGGCCGTCTGCGCTGGCCAGGTTGGCGACCGCGCTCTGGATGCTGGACAGGCCGCCGCTGACTTCCCGCAGAAACCGCTCTCCGGCCTCGGTCAGGCTCAGGCTGCGCGTGCTGCGCTGGAACAGCCGTACGCCAAGATTCGATTCAAGGCGGGCGACATTCTTTCCCACGGCGGCGGAACTCAGGCCTAGCCGTCGTGCGGCTGCGGAGAAACTGCCGGCTTCGGCAGAAATGACAAAACACTCAATGCTGGTCAGGGATTCCATGGGTCTATTTTAAACATAATGTTTAAAAAGAAGATAGTGATTGCTATCTAGTTTAAACATAATCGCTACCCCATACTTCATTCCAAGCCAAACGGAATTCGAGATCAACCCACCGAAACCGCAGGCCATACGTTCATTCTTTCTTACCCAAACAAGGAGCAATATCATGACTGCAAATACCAACACCAATCTGAACCTGTCCAACAAAGTTGCCTTCGTGCAAGGCGGTTCCCGCGGCATCGGCGCCGCCATCGTCAAGCGCCTGGTGCAGGAAGGCGCCATCGTTGCCTTCACCTATGTCAGCTCGCCGGACAAGGCACAAGCGCTGGTCAGCGAACTCGAAGCCAAGGGCGGCCGCGCACTGGCCATTCAGGCTGACAGCTCGGACAGCACAGCATTGCAACAAGCGATCCGCATCGCCGCCGAAACCTTCGGGCGCCTCGACATCCTGGTCAACAACGCCGGCGTGTTGGCGATGGGCCCGGTGGAAGAATTCAAGCTGGAAGACCTGGACCGTACCCTGGACGTGAACGTGCGCAGCGTATTCGTCGCTACCCAGGAAGCAGTGCGCTTCATGCGTGAAGGCGGTCGCGTCATCACTATCGGCAGCACCAACGCCGACCGCATGCCGTTCGCCGGCGGCGCCGTGTACGCCATGAGCAAGTCGGCCATCGTCGGCCTGACCAAGGGCCTGGCGCGCGACCTCGGTCCACGCGGCATCACCGTCAACAATGTGCAGCCAGGTCCGGTCGACACCGACATGAATCCGGCGGACAGCGATTTCGCTGACGCGCTGAAAGGCCTGATGGCGTTGCCGCGTTATGGCAAGGCCGAAGAAATCGCCAGCTTCGTGGCGTATCTGGCAGGCCCTGAGGCTGGTTACATCACTGGCGCCAGCCTGACGATCGACGGCGGCTTCTCTGCCTGATCACATGGCAAAGCGGCAGACGTAAAAAAAGCGGAGTTTTCGGGCTCCGCTTTTTTAATGGCGCGACAATCGGGCAAATTCTAAGCAGCTCAGGCAAACAAGCGCGCCAGCTCGACACCAGGTTCCGGCGCGCGCATGAAGGCTTCGCCGACCAGGAAGGCATTGACCTTGGCGTCGCGCATGCGCTTGACGTCGTCCGGGGTGGCGATGGCCGATTCGGTGATGACCAGTTTGTCGGACGGAATGCGCGGCAGCAGATTGAGCGTCGTGTCCAGCGTGGTCTCGAAGGTGCGCAGGTTGCGGTTGTTGATGCCCAGCAGCGGGGTCTTCAGTTTCAGCGCGGCGTCGAGTTCGACGCCGTCATGCACTTCCACCAGCACGCTCATGCCGAGCTCATGGGCACAGGCTTCGAGTTCGGCCATCAGGCCGTGGTCGAGTGCCGCCACGATCAGCAGGATGGCGTCGGCGCCCCACGAGCGCGCTTCATAGACCTGGTACAGGTCCATCATGAAATCCTTGCGCAGCACCGGCAGCGTGCAGGCGGCGCGCGCCTGCTTGAGGTAGTCCGGCGCGCCCTGGAAGAATTGCACGTCGGTCAGCACCGACAGGCAGGCTGCGCCGTGCGCGGCGTAGCTGACGGCGATCTCGGCGGGCTTGAAATCGGGACGGATCACGCCTTTCGACGGCGAGGCTTTTTTTACTTCGGCGATGATGCCGGCATGGCCGGCAGCGATCTTGCCGCGCAGGCTTGCTTCGAAGCCGCGCAATTGTGCGCGCGCTTCGGTGTCGGATTCGACGTCGCGACGCAGGCTGGCCAGGTCGCGGTGCTTCTTGGCCGCTTTGACTTCTTCGGCTTTGACGTCGAGGATCTTGTTGAGGATGTCAGACATGAAAATTCCTTGATTGCATATTGATGTTACTTGCGCTGATCCAGCGCCAGCCGGAACGCCAATGCGCCCAGCGTCAGTCCCATGACATAACGCTGCACCCGCATCCAGCCCGGATTGCTGGAGAAGAAGCCGGCAATCGCGCTTGCCGTCAGGATCAGGAGGCCGTTGACGGTGAAGCTGACGGCGATCTGCGTCACGCCCAGTGTCAGGCTTTGCAGCATGACGTGGCCGTGTTCGGCGTGGATGAACTGCGGCAGGAAAGACATGTAGAACATCGCCGCCTTGGGATTGAGCAGGTTGGTCAGGAAGCCCATGCGGAACAGGGTCGCATTGCTGTCATGCGGCAGGTCCTGGGTCTGGAACGGCGACGCGCCGCCCGGCTTGATTGCATTCCACGCCATCCACAGCAGATAGGCCGCGCCCAGATACTTGATCAGGTCATAAGCCAGCGGCACCGCCAGGAACAAGGCCGTCAGGCCGAAGGTCGCGGCCAGCATGTGGACCACGAAACCGGCCGCCACGCCCAGCAGCGAAATCATCCCGGCCGTACGCCCCTGGCAGATCGAGCGCGATACGCAATACATCATGTTGGGGCCGGGAGTCAGCACCAGCACCAAAGCGGCCAGCGCGAAGATCAGCAAATCGTTCAGGGGAATCATGTGTGCGCCTTTCCGTCAGTGAAAAGATTTCTTCCAAATATCAACGTCGAAAATTAATTCTTGCCGCCCAGTTGCTTGGTCGCATTGACGAACTGGTCGACCTTGGCCAACGCCGCGCCGGAGGCAATGGTCGCGCGCGCCTTGTTCAGGCCTTCTTCGATCGACGTCGCGATGCCGGCCGCATACAGCGCCGTGCCTGCGTTGATGGCGACGATGTCGTGTACCGGACCCGGCACGCCCTTGAGCGCTTCGAAGATTTTTTCCTTCGATTCGTTGGCGTTGGCGACTTGCAGGTTGCGGCTGGCGAACATGCTCATGCCGAAGTCTTCCGGATGGATTTCGTATTCGCGGATTTCACCGTTGACCAGCTCGCCGATCATGGTGGCGCCGCCCAGCGTGACTTCATCGAGATTGTCGCGGCCCCAGACCACGATCGCATGTTGCGCGCCGAGACGTTGCAGCACGCGCACCTGGATGCCGACCAGATCCGGATGGAATACGCCCATCAGGATGTTCGGCGCACCGGCCGGGTTGGTCAGCGGGCCGAGGATGTTGAAAATGGTGCGCACGCCCAGTTCCTTGCGCACCGGCGCCGCGTGCTTCATGGCGGCGTGGTGATTGGGCGCGAACATGAAGCCGATGCCGGTCTGGGCGATCGATTGCGCGACCTGTTCCGGCTGCAGGTTGATGTCGGCGCCCAGTGCTTCGAGCACATCGGCGCTGCCCGACGACGAGGACACGCTGCGTCCGCCGTGCTTGGCGACGCGTGCACCGGCGGCGGCGGCGACGAACATCGACGCCGTGGAAATGTTGAAGGTGTGCGCGCCGTCGCCGCCGGTGCCGACGATGTCGAGCAGATTGGTGGTGTCGGCCATCGGCACTTTGGTGGCGAACTCGCGCATGACTTGCGCGGCGGCGGCGATTTCGCCGATGCTTTCCTTCTTGACGCGCAGGCCCATGGTGAGCGCGGCGATCATGACGGGCGACATCTCGCCGCTCATGATCTGGCGGAACAGCGTCAGCATTTCGTCGTGGAAAATTTCGCGGTGCTCGATGCAGCGCAGTAAGGCTTCTTGTGGCGTGATGGACATGATGTTCTCGGATGATGTCAACGGGACGGCGGCGTTCAAGAGCGGGCCGTGCCGGTCAGGAAGTTCTTGAGCAAGGCGTGGCCGTGTTCGGAAAGGATCGATTCCGGGTGGAATTGCACGCCCTGCAAATCAAATTCCTTGTGGCGCACGCCCATGATTTCACCATCGTCGGTCCAGGCGGTGACTTCGAGGCAGTCGGGCAGCGAAGCGCGCTCGATGGCCAGCGAGTGATAGCGGATCACGGTGTAGGGGCTGGGGATGTCCTTGAACACGCCGACGCCGGTGTGGGCGATCTTCGATGTCTTGCCGTGCATGACTTGCTTGGCGCGTACTACCTTGCCGCCGAAGGCTTCGCCGATGGCCTGGTGGCCGAGGCAGACGCCGAGAATCGGCAGCTTGCCCGAGAAATGCTTGAGCAGGTCGATGCAGATGCCGGCTTCTTTCGGACTGCATGGGCCGGGCGACAGGCAGATGCGTTCGGGATTCAGTTTTTCGATTTCGGCCAGCGTGATCTCATCGTTGCGAATGGTCAGCACTTCTTCACCGAGCTCGCCGAAATACTGGACGATGTTGTAGGTGAAGGAATCGTAGTTGTCGATCATCAGCAGCATTTAGATTTCTCCATCCAGTCCGTCTTGCACTTGTTCGGCAGCGCGCAGAACGGCGCGCGCCTTGTTTTCGGTTTCTTCCCATTCCATTTCCGGCACCGAGTCGGCGACGATGCCGGCCGCGGCCTGCACGTACAGCGTGCCGTCCTTGATGACGCCGGTGCGGATCGCGATCGCGACATCCATTTCGCCGCCGAACGACAGGTAGCCGCAGGCGCCGCCGTAGATGCCGCGCTTGGTCGGCTCGAGTTCGTCGATGATTTCCATGGCGCGCACTTTCGGCGCACCCGACAGCGTGCCGGCGGGGAAGGTGGCTTTCAATACGTCCAGATTCGACAGGCCGGGTTTGAGCAGGCCTTCGACGTTGGAGACGATGTGCTGCACGTGGGAATATTTTTCGATGACCATCTGGTCGGTGACCTTGACGCTGCCGGTGGTGGCGATGCGGCCGATGTCGTTGCGCGCCAGGTCGATCAGCATGACGTGTTCGGCGATTTCCTTGGGATCGGCCAGCAGTTCGGTCGCCAGCTGGGCGTCGCGTTCCGGGGTCGATCCGCGCGGGCGGGTGCCTGCCAGCGGACGGATGGTGATTTTCTTTTGCGCTTGGCCGTCTGAGGTCTGGCCGATGGTTTCGTTGCGCACCAGGATTTCCGGCGAGGCGCCGACGATCTGCATGTCGCCGAAGTTGTAGAAGTACATGTACGGCGACGGGTTCAGCGAACGCAATGCGCGATACAGCATCAACGGCGAGTCGACGTAGGATTTCTTCAGGCGCTGGCCGATCTGCACTTGCATCAAGTCGCCGGCCATGACGTATTCCTTGGCCTTGGCGACAGCCTTCAGGTATTCATCCTTGGGGAATTCGCGAATCGTTTCGGTACGCACCGAGCCGCTGGTAACCGGTGCATCGGCGCCGCGGCGCAGCATGGCGCGCAAGTCTTTGAGACGCTGGCGGCCTTTGCTGAAGGCTTCCGGCTGCGACGGATCGGTGTAGACGATCAGATAGAGTTTGCCGGAGAGATTGTCGATGACGGCCAGTTCTTCGGTCACGAGCAATTGGATGTCGGGCAGGCCGAGATCGTCTTTCGGCGCGCTGTCGGCCAGGCGCTTCTCGATGTAGCGCACGGCGTCATAGCCGAAGTAGCCGGCCAGGCCGCCGCAGAAGCGCGGCATGCCGGGGCGGATCGCGACTTTGTAGCGGGACTGGAATTCCGCGATGAACTCGAGCGCGTTGCCCTCGAGCGATTCGATGACCTTGTCGTGTTTCAGGACTTCGATCTTGTTGCCGAAGCTGCGCAGCTTGGTGGTGGCAGGTAGACCAATGAAGGAATAGCGGCCGAAACGCTCACCGCCGACCACCGATTCCAGCAGGAAGGTGTTCTTGCCGGCATTCTGGGTTTGCGCCAGTTTGAGGTACAAGGTCAGCGGGGTTTCCAGATCGGCGAAGGCTTCGGCGATCAGCGGAATGCGGTTGTAGCCTTGCGAGGCCAGCGATTTGAATTCGAGTTCGGTCATCGTTTCTCTCCAGGACCGCTATTGTAGACGGGTTGCAGGGTGCAGGACGACTTGAAGCGTCCCGGCAAGCGCGTGCCGACGATAGCGATGTGTTTAAACAGGGTGGTGTTGCAAAAAACTTGCTGGTACGCGGGGAAGAAAAACGGGAGCGGCCAGCAGCTGACGAGGCTTAGTTAGCCCAGGATTGCCAGCGTCGCCACAGCCAGGCCTCAGGGGCGGCTGATTTGTTGGCGTTGAGTTTTTTGTTGAGAAACATTTGTCGTATGTGTTCAGTAAGAAAGCTTTTTCACTACGAAATTTGGTGCGCTGCATCCAGCAGCGTTGGAACTATACCATCGGAATCGACGTTGTGTATAGGTTCGCCGTGATTGTAGCCGTAGGGCACGTTCAGAACCCGGCAACCCGCAGCCCGCGCGGCTTGCGCGTCGTTGGACGAATCGCCGATGGCGACCACCTGCGACGGTTGCAGGGAAAAATCTGCGCAGACCTGCAGCAAGGGCAGGGGATCCGGCTTCTTTTTCGGCAGGGAATCGCCGCCGTAAATCACGTCGAAATACGGATACAGGCCCTTCTTGTCCATCAGCGGCAGGGCAAAGGCGATCGGCTTGTTGGTCACGCAGGCCAGGCGCAGGCCCTTGGCCTTGAGCGCCTGCAGGCCTTCGATCACGTTCGGATAGAGCGTGGCGTAATCGCCGTTGATCGCGAGGTAATGCTCCTGATAGGACGCCAGGGCTTCCTCGAAGCGCTGTTCCACGCCATCTTCGTCGTAATCGACGGCCAGCACGCGGCGCATCAGGTTTTCCGATCCCTTGCCGACAAAATTGACGATGGTTTGCATCGCCAGCGGCCCCAGGCCCAGGTCGGCGCGCATGCGGTTGACCGCGACGTGGAAATCCGGCGCGGTGTCGAGCATGGTGCCGTCGAGGTCGATGATGGCCGCTTTGATGTTGTCGAGCATGGGATCTTTCCGGGATTGCTTTACTTGGCCAGTTCGCCGCGCATGGCGTCGATGACGGCCTTATAGTCCGGCTTGCCGAAGATGGCGGAGCCGGCCACGAAGGTGTCGGCGCCGGCCTTGGCGGCGGCGGCGATATTGTCGATTTTGATGCCGCCGTCGACTTCCAGCATGATGTCGCGGCCGGATTCGTCGATGCGGCGGCGCACAGCGGCGATCTTCTTGAGCGCTTCAGGAATGAAGGACTGGCCGCCGAAGCCCGGGTTGACGGACATGATCAGGACGATGTCGATCTTATCCATGACGTGATCGAGAAAGTGCAGCGGCGTGCCGGGATTGAACACCAGGCCGGCTTTGCAGCCGTTGTCGCGGATCAGCTGCAGCGAACGGTCGATGTGCTCGGAGCCTTCCGGATGGAAAGTGATGATGTTGGCGCCGGCCTTGGCGAAGTCGGGAATGATGCGATCGACCGGCTTGACCATCAGATGGACGTCGATCGGCACCTGCACATGCGGGCGGATGGCTTCGCAAACCAAAGGTCCGATGGTCAGGTTGGGAACATAATGGTTGTCCATCACGTCGAAGTGGATGATGTCGGCGCCGGCAGCGACGACATTGCGGACTTCCTCGCCCAGGCGGGCGAAGTCGGCGGACAGGATGCTGGGGGCGATACGGTAGTTAGGCATGGCGATATGGCTTATGGAGGGCTGTAGAGCGATTGAAGATGCGCTATTTTACCCGTTCGCCGCGTACGGTTTTGTTGCAAGCCTTGCACTTGAGGTTGATTTCGTGTGGAATGGGCCAGGCTTTTTACAAAATCGAGGAAATCCGCATGGCGACGTATGAGTTAACGGTGACGGTCAAGACGCAATATCTGGAGGAACAGTCCGATCCGGCGCGTTCGCATTATGTATTCGCCTATGCGATCACCATCGTCAACTCGGGACAGGTGCCGGCCCAGCTGATTTCGCGCCACTGGGTCATCACCGACGCCAACAACCACACCGAAGAGGTGCGTGGTCTGGGCGTCGTCGGCCATCAGCCGTTCCTGCAACCGGGGGAACAGTTCGAATACACCAGCGGCACGTCATTGCAGACGCCGCAGGGTTCGATGCATGGAGAGTATTTTTGCGTCGCCGAAGACGGCGAGCAATTCGACGTGAAGATCCCGGAGTTCATCCTGTCGCTGCCGCGTACGCTGCATTAAGCGTCTTGCACCAGGGCTCAAGCCTGGCTGTCGTCTTTTTTATCGGCGGATTTTTTTGTCTGAACGGATTGGTCCGGCTTGCGTCCGGAAAACATGGTCCACCAGACAATGAAGACAAAAATAAAGAAGGCTGCGCCGGCTTCGAGTATTAACCACCACATTTCATGTTTCCTCAATGTCACTTATTCAAACGAGCATCCGCCGCAGTTTACCCGCATTAGCCGTCATCGTCGCCGTCTCCCTTGCCGCTTGTACGACCACGCCGTTGCCGCCGGCCAGGCCGACGCCGCCCGTGACGCCGTCCAAGCCGACCACGCCGGCTCAGCCCGAGGGCCAGGCCCAGGGAATGCAAAAAAGCAGCTTCGCCGCCATGCCGGGCTGGGACCGGGATAGCTTGCGCGACGCCTGGCCGGCTTTCCTGACCTCATGCCAGACGCTGATCCGCCGCAATGAATGGAAAAACGCCTGCACCACGGCGCGCCAGGTCAATGCCGATGACGAGGGTGCGATTCGCGCGTTCTTCGAATCCGGCTTCACGCCGTACAAGGTATTCAATCCGGACGGCAGCGACACCGGGCTGGTGACCGGCTACTACGAGCCCTTGCTGCGCGGTTCGCGCAAGCGCGGCGGGCCGTATCAGACCCCTCTATATAGAGCCCCCGACGATTTGCTGACGATCGACCTGGCCAGCCTGTACCCGGAGCTCAAGAACATGCGCCTGCGCGGGCGCGTAGTCGGCAACAAGGTGGTGCCGTATTCCTCGCGCGCCGAGTTGTTGCAATCGGGCGCGCTGGCGGGCAAGGAGTTGGTCTGGGTGGATGATCCGGTGGAGGCTTTCTTCCTGCAGGTGCAGGGATCGGGCCGGGTTCAGCTCACCGATACGCAGGAAACCGTGCGCCTCGCCTATGCCGATCAGAACGGCTATCCCTACAAGTCGATCGGCCGTTATCTGGTCGACAAGGGGGAAATGACCCTGTCGCAGGCATCCGCGCAGGGCATCAAGGCCTGGGTGATCGCCAATCCATCGCGCCAGAACGAGCTGTTGAACGTCAATCCAAGCTATATCTTCTTCAAGGAAGAGAAAATCACGGATCCGTCCAAGGGGCCGAAAGGCGCTATGGGTTTGCCATTGACCGGTCAGCGTTCTATCGCGGTTGATCCGCAGCATATTCCTCTCGGTGCGCCGGTGTTTCTGGCGACGACGCAGCCCAATAGCGACGCGGTCCTGCAGCGGCTGGTGCTGGCGCAGGATACCGGCGGCGCCATTCGCGGTGCGGTGCGGGCCGACTACTTCTGGGGTTTCGGCAATGAAGCCGGCGAAAAGGCCGGCGGCATGAAACAGCGCGGCATGATGTGGGTGCTGTTGCCGAATTCCTGAGTTTCGTCGCCTGCATCAGGGCATTGCAAAAGAAAACCCGGCTTGCCTATATAGAGCAAGCCGGGTTTTTTGTTGTCTGTGGCGGTTAGGGCGGTGGTCAGCGCAATACCAGGACGGGAATGGTGGAGTGCGCCAGCACCTTCTGCGTCTTGCTGCCGAGAAATAGTCTGCTGAGTCCGCTGCGCCCATGGGAGGCCATGAAGATGACGTCGCAGGCGTACTTCTTGGCGGCGTTGACGATTTCTTCGTCCGGCGCGAACGACAGTATGGTCGTGGTTTCGCATTCCACGCCGGCAGCCCGGGCGGCGTCGGCGATCTTTTTCACATGCTGTTCTGCGAGGGTCCGGACGTTTTCTTCGTAGATGCCGGGGTCGATCGCCATGGAGCTTTCCGCCAGCGGCGAGAACGGGTAGGGCTCGGCCACGGAAATGCCGATGATCTTGGATTTGCAATGCTGGGCGTAGTCGATGGCGTTGGCGATTGCCTTGTCGGAGCGCTCCGATCCGTCCGTCGGGACAAGAATGGTCTTGAACATATGATCCTCCTCTGTTGTTGTGAAGGGATACCCCAGTATAGGCTCTGACCTTTGCGGCCGGGACAAATTCCTGGGGGGCTTTGACATGGCGCAAATTCATTGGCGTTACAATCGACGCGGCAGGTACATTCAACTATCGCGCTACCCCTATATAGAGGAGACCAGATGAGCTACGAAAACATTCTGACCGAGACCATTGGCAAGGTTGCGGTGATCCGCCTGAACCGGCCGAAGGCCCTGAACGCGTTGAACGACGCGCTGATGATCGACCTCGGCGACGCCTTGCTGGCTTTTGACGCCGATGACAACATCGGCTGCATCATCGTCACCGGCAGCGAAAAGGCGTTTGCGGCCGGCGCCGACATCTCGGTGATGGCGCGCTACAACTACATGGACGTGCTCAAGGGAGAATTCATCACGCGCAACTGGGAAACCATCCGCCGCGTGCGCAAGCCGGTGATCGCCGCAGTAGCCGGTTACGCGCTGGGGGGCGGCTGTGAGCTGGCGATGATGTGCGACTTCATCATCGCCGCCGACAATGCCAAGTTCGGCCAACCTGAAATCAAGCTCGGCATCGTGCCCGGCGCCGGCGGCACCCAGCGCCTGCCGCGGGCGGTATCCAAGGCCAAGGCCATGGACCTGTGCCTGACCGGGCGCATGATGGATGCGCAGGAAGCCGAGCGCGCCGGTCTGGTGTCGCGCGTGGTCCCCGCCGACAAACTGATGGACGAGGCATTGGCCGCAGCCATCGTCATCACCGAGATGTCGCAGCCGGTGGCGGCGATGGTCAAGGATTCGGTGAACCGCGCCTACGAAACGACGCTGACCGAAGGCATCAGATATGAGCGCGCATTGTTCTACAGCTGCTTCGCCATGGAAGATCAGACGGAAGGCATGGCGGCGTTCCTGGAAAAGCGGGCGCCGAGTTTCAAGAATCAATAATTTGCTGCCTGTATCTGCTTGAAAATGAAGCCCATCCCGTGAGGGATGGGCTTCATGCTTTTGTTTTCAAAATTATTTACGGTTGCAAATCCAGAGCTGGAGCGGGTTTGCGGGGAGGTGGATTAAAAAGTTTAAATAATTTTTCAAAAAGTATTGCACGGAT